>DATKBY010000079.1:0-12104 GCA_035513555.1 Steroidobacteraceae bacterium
CAACCGCGAGTCGAACGTGTTTCCGGGCATCCTGGGACGCACGTGCGATCGACCGTGCGAGCCGGCGTGCCGCCGCACCCGTGTGGACGGCAAGCCGGTCGCCATCTGCCGCCTCAAGCGCGGCGCCGCCGATCACCGCGATGAGGTGAGGCACCTGCTGCCGACGGCGCCGGCCGTGAAGAACGGCAAGAAGGTGGCGCTCATCGGCGCCGGTCCGGCGTCGCTGACGGTGGCCAACGATCTGATGCCGCTCGGCTACGACGTCACCGTGCTGGAAAAGCTCCCGGGTCCAGGCGGGTTGATGCGCATCAACATCCCGTCATTCCGTCTCCCGGCAGAGATCCTCGACGAAGAGATCGGCTACATTGTCGAGATGGGCGTCGAGATGCGCTACGACTCACCGGTCGAGAGCCTGAAGACTCTGCTCGACAGCCACGAGTTCGACGCGGTGTTCGTCGGCAGTGGGGCGCCGAAAGGCAAGGAGCTCGACATCCCGGGGCGCCATGACACCGACCAGGTGTTCATCGGCATCGAGTGGCTCGAGTCCATCCACTTCGGCCATGTCGACTCCATCGGCAAGCGTGTGCTCATCATCGGCGTCGGCAACACGGCGATGGATTGCTGCCGGACGTCCCTCAGGCTGGGGGCAAGGAACGTCAAGGTGATGGCACGCAAGCCCCGCGGCTTCTTCAAGGCTTCCGAGTGGGAACTCGAGGACGCCGAGGAGGAGAACGTCGAGATCATCGTCAATCACGCGCCGAAGGCCTTCGTCGTCGAAGGCGCCAAGCTCACCGGCATGAACTTCGAGCGCCTCGAGTACGTGATGGACGGCGCTGAGATCCGGGACCAGCGCGTGGTCGAGGAAGTGTTCATCCCCTGCGACGACGTGATACTCGCGATCGGCCAGGAAAACGCGTTCCCGTGGGTCGAGCGCGACCTGGGCATCGAGTTCGACAAATGGGACGTGCCGAAGATCGACAAGCTGACCTTCGAGTCGACGCGGCCCGGCGTATTCTTCGGCGGCGACGCGGCCTTCGGCCCGAAAAACATCATCTGGGCCGTCGAGCACGGCCATCAGGCCGCGATTTCGATCCACAAGCACTGCCGGAACGAGGCGCTCTCCGCGCGCATGCCGCGCGGCCTCAACCTGCAGAGCCGCAAGGTCGGCATGAACGAGTGGTCGTACAAGAACGACTACGATGCGAAAGAACGCCGGCTCATGCCACACGTGAGCCTGAAGGAGCGCTTCAAGCGCCTGAACATCGAGGTCGAGCTCGGTTTCGACGCGGAGCGCGCCGCGGAGGAAGTCGCGCGCTGCCTCAATTGCGACATCCAGACGGTGTTCCATGCCGGGCTCTGCATCGAGTGCGATGCATGCATTGACATCTGCCCGACCGATTGCCTGACGATCACGGCGAATGGCGAAGAGCAGGACGTCGTCACGCGCCTGAAGGCGCCGCGCCTCAATCCGGCGCAGCCGCTGTTCGTATCCGAGTCACTGAAGCAGACCGGCCGCGTCATGATCAAAGACGAGGATCTCTGCGTGCACTGCGGCCTGTGCGCGGAACGCTGCCCGACGGATGCCTGGGAGATGCAGAAGTCCTGGATCAAGATTCCCTATGCCGAGGATGAGGCACGATGCCAGAGCGAGCCAGCGCTTCGCCGCGCATAAACGACTTCACGCTCAAGTTCGCCAACGTCAATGGCTCGGGATCCGCCAGCGCGAACTCGCTGGTCATGAAGGCGATCTTCCGGATGGGCGTGCCCGTCGTCGGCAAGAATTTCTTCCCGTCGAACATCCAGGGTCTGCCGACCTGGTACGAGATACGCGTTACCCGCGACGGCTGGCGCGCACGCTCCGGACGGATCGACGTCATGGTGGCGATGAACGCCGAGACCTATGCGCGCGACGTGCGCGAAGTCGCCGCCGGCGGATGCCTTCTCTACGACTCGACCTGGCCCAGCAGCACCCTGCTGTCGCGCGACGACATCAGGACATTTGGCGTGCCATTCGCGGAACTCTGCAACGCAAATTTCCAGGGCGCCCGGGCCCGCACGCTGATGAAGAACATCATGTACGCGGGCGCGCTCGCGGCGCTGATCGATCTCGACCTCGCGGTCATCCGCTCGCTGCTGGCGGAGACGTTTGCAAAGAAGCCGGCGCTGGTCGAATCGAATATGAAGGCGATCGAGATCGGCCACCGGTACGCGAAGGAGCACTTCGAGTGCCCGCTGCCGACCCGCGTGGAGCGCATGGACGGGACCGCCGGCCACATCATGATCGACGGCAACACCGCGGCTGCGCTCGGCTGCCTGTACGCCGGCGCCACGGTCGGCGCGTGGTACCCGATCACGCCGTCGACGTCGCTGATGGACGCGTTCCGCGGTTTCTGCGCGCGCCACCGCGTCGATCCGGCGACCGGCCGCAACGACTACCTGATCGTTCAGGCCGAGGACGAACTAGCCGCGATCGGAATCGTGATCGGCGCATCGTGGAACGGCGCGCGCGCATTCACGCCGACCTCTGGCCCCGGCATCTCGCTGATGGAGGAGTTCATCGGTCTCGCGTACTACGCCGAGGTGCCAGCCGTCATATTCGACGTGCAGCGCGTAGGCCCTTCGACCGGGATGCCGACCCGCACGCAGCAGTGCGACCTGCTGGCCTGCGCCTATGCCTCGCACGGCGACACGCGCCACGTGCTGCTGTTTCCGGACTCGCCGGAAGAGTGCTTCCAGATGTCGGTGCAGGCATTCGATCTCGCCGAGCGGCTGCAGACGCCGGTGTTCGTGCTGCTCGATCTCGACATCGGCATGAACGACTGGATGTCGCCCGACCTCAAATGGGACGACAGTTATCGACCGGATCGCGGCAAGATGCTGACGGACGAACAGATTGCGGGGCTCGGCAAGTTCCACCGCTATCTTGATCCCGACGGTGACGGAATCCCGTACCGGACGCTGCCCGGCGTCAGCCCGAAAGCCGCCTATTTCACCCGGGGCTCCGGGCATAACCGCTATGGCGTCTATACTGAGGATTCCGCCGAGTACCAGGACGTCATGGACCGGTTGACGCGCAAGTTCAGGTCGGCGGCGGCGCTCGTGCCGAAGGCGGCCATCGACGGGCGCGCCGCGAAGTCCGGCATCGTGAGCCTCGGATCCTGCGACGGGCCGGTGCGCGAGGCGCTCGCGAGCCTGTGCCGGTCCGGGACCACGATCGATTACCTGCGCGTGCGCGGCTTCCCCTTCGGCGACGAGGTGGAGGAGTTTCTCGAAGCGCACGAGACGATTTTCGTGGTCGAGCAGAACCGCGACGCGCAGCTGCGCTCATTGCTGGTGCTCGAAACCGCGGTGGACAAGCGCAAGCTGCGTTCCATCCTGCACTACGACGGCCTGCCGATGCCGGCGTCGTGCATCATCGAGGGCGTCAATACGGCACTGGCCAAGGAAGCCGCCGCATGAGTTTCATCGCCAAACCGAAAGTCGCGAACCCCAGCCTGCCGCCGAACGAACTGGGGCTGAATCGCCGCGACTACGAGGGCAGCATGTCCACGCTGTGCGCGGGCTGCGGCCACGATTCGGTGACCGCCGCCATCGTGCAGGCGGCTTACGAGATGGCGTTGCCGCCGCAGAGCGTCGTCAAGCTGTCCGGCATCGGCTGCTCGTCGAAGACGACCGCGTACTTCGTTGCCGGCGCGCACGGCTTCAACGCGGTGCACGGCCGCATGCCGTCCATCGCGACGGGTGCCAATGCGGCCAATCGGAACCTGCGCTATATCGGCGTTTCCGGCGACGGGGATTCGCTGTCGATCGGCGTCGGACAGCTCGCGCACGCGATCCGGCGCAATCTCGACATGGTCTACATTCTGGAGAACAACGGAGTCTACGGGCTGACCAAGGGCCAGTTTTCGGCATCGGCGGATGTGGGCTCCAGATCCAAGAAAGGCGACGCCAACGAACAGGAGCCGATCGATCCGGTGCTGCTCGCGCTCGCGCTCGGCGCATCGTTTGTCGCACGCAGCTTCTCCGGCGACAAGGAGCAGCTGGTGCCGCTCATCAAGGCGGGCCTGTCGCACAGCGGGTTCGCGATCATCGACGTGCTGTCGCCCTGCGTGACATTCAACGATCACGAAGGATCGACCAAGAGCTACGCTTACGTGCGCGAGCATTCGGAGACGCCGGTCGCCGCCGACTACATCGCGCCACAGCGCGAGATCAGCGTCAGCTATGCGCCGGGCGAGGTCCTGCCGGTCACGATGCACGACGGCAGCAACATCCTGCTGCGCAAGCTCGACCCGGCATACGACCCGACCGACCGCGCGCGCGCGGCTGGCTACGTCCAGGAGCGCGCGATACGGAACGAATACGTGACCGGCCTCATCTACGTGGACCAGAAGCGCCGGGATTTCCACGCGCGCGCCAATACGACGCAGGCTGCACTGAACAGCGTGCCATACGAACGGCTGTGCCCGGGCTCGGCAAAGCTATCGAAGATTCTCGGCTCATTCCGCTGAATCGCGGCAATCGAGTGCCCGGAGCGCGGATGGCATCAACTGGATCGTGACCGGCGTATTGCCGGCGGGCTCGCCGTCAAGTTCGACGCCGCAGGAAGGCTCGGATGCGATCGTCGCCGACCGGCAACGGGTGACGGTGATTGCCGGGTCGCCCGAAAGCCGGCCATCGAACAGCTTCGGCAATTTCGCGAGCGCAGCGCCGGCGCCGAGCGGCGCCACGGTGACGAGGTCGAGCCAGCCGTCGTCCAGGCGTGCGGCGGGGGCAAGCTGCATGCCCCCGCCGCAGCACGGGCCGTTGGCAGCTAGCACCAGCCAGAATTTTCCGGATTGCGCGCGGCCATCGGCCGTGACGCTGAATTGCGGTGCACGGAAACCGGCCAGCGTGCGCGCGAGCCCGGCCAGGTAGGCAAGCGGTCGCGGGCCGCGTCGTGGCGCGCATCGTACCACTTCGGCATCGAGACCCGCGCCCGCGACATTGTGGAAGTAGCGGCGCGTGCCGGATGCGTCGACGGCGACGCCGAGATCGACGTCGCGTCCGGCGCCGCGTGCCATCAGCAGTGCCAGGCGTTCCGGGTCATCCGGAACCTGCATCGCCCTGGCCCAGTCGTTGCCGGTCCCGAGTGCTGCGACGCCGGCCAGGCATTGCGCCAGCGGCACAGTGATCTGTGAAGCGAGCGCGTTGACGAGTTCGTTGAACGTGCCGTCGCCGCCCAGCGCCAGGAATCGCCGATGACCGTCGTGCAGCGCCGTGCCAACCAGCTGCGGGATGCTGCCGGCTGCCGTGCTGTCGGCCGGGCGGTATTGCAGCCGCGCACTGTCCAGCGCCGTCCGGAGCCGACGCCAGAAGCGCCTGGTCCCGCCGCCGCCGCTCGCGGGATTGATGACGATAAACCAGCAGTGGCTGTCGGACATCGCTGACATGATGCGTGACTCTGGAGCGGCTGTGTAACCGGCCCCATAATGGTCGCGCATGCCCGACTCCATCGAACCCGTCAGCTACCAGCTCGCCGAACGCGATCCTGCCGCGTTCGTAAAGCGTTTTGCCGGCAGCTTCGCGCGTTATGGTTTCGCCGTGGTCAGCGATCACGAGCTTCCGCAGGCGCTGATCGACGGTTGCCTCGACCGCTTCAAGGAATTCTTTGCGCAGCCTGAAGAGACGAAATTGCAGTACCGCGTCCCCGGAATCGGCGGCGCACGGGGCTACACGCCGTTCGGCGTTGAAACCGCAAAAGGCGCGACGCATCACGACCTGAAGGAATTCTGGCAGATCGGTCGCGAACTGCCGCCGGGCCATCGCTACCGCTCGTCGATGCCGGACAACGTCTGGCCTGCCGACGATCCGGAGTTCAAGCGCGCCGCGCTCGACCTGTGGGAGGCTTTCGACCGCATGGGCCGCAAGCTGCTGGAGGCCATCGCGATCCACCTGGGACTTCCACAGCACTGGTTCGACGACAAGGTCGGTGAAGGCAACAGCGTGTTGCGCGTGATTCATTACCCGCCGCTGCGGGCGGACGCGACCGGCGTGCGCGCCGGCGCGCACGAGGACATCAACGTGATCACGCTGCTGCTGGGAGCGGAGGAGGGCGGACTCGAGCTGCTCGACCGCAACGGGCGCTGGCTGCAGGTCAACCCGCCTCCGGGAACGCTGGTCTGCAATGTCGGCGACATGCTGCAGCGGCTGACGAATCACGTGCTGCCGTCGACGACGCATCGCGTCGTGAATCCGACGGGCGCGCGGCTCAATCGTCCGAGATATTCGATGCCGTTCTTTCTCCATTTCAACTCGGATTTCCCGATAGCGACGCTGCCGGGCTGCATCACGCCGGAGCGCCCCGCCATCCATCTGCAGCCGATACTCGCGGACGATTACCTGCGCGAACGGCTGCGTGAAATCAAGCTGATCTGAAGGAAACGGTAACGCGCGTGGCAAAACTCTATTTCTACTATTCGACTATGAATGCCGGCAAGTCGACATCGCTCCTCCAGTCCAGCCACAACTACCGCGAGCGCGGCATGCGCACGCTCGTCTACACCGCGCAGTTCGACCAGCGCGGCGGCGGTCGTGTCCATTCGCGCATCGGATTGTCGAGCGAGGCCCGGCATTTTGCCCGGGGCTCGGATCTTTACGACGAGATCACGGGCGAGCATTCGAAGCAGCCGGTCAGCTGTGTCCTGCTCGACGAAGCGCAGTTCCTGCTGCCGGCACAGGTGGATCAGCTGGCCGCAGTCGTGGACCGCCATTCGATACCGGTGCTCTGCTACGGACTGCGGACGGATTTTCGCGGCGAGCTCTTTCCGGGAAGCGCGCGGCTGCTGGCGCTCGCCGATGAGCTGAGTGAACTGAAGACGATCTGCCATTGCGGCCGCAAGGCCACCATGTGCGTGCGCGTCGGCGCTGACGGCAGCGTCGAGCGCGATGGCGAGCAAGTCGAGATCGGGGGCAACGAACGATACCTGTCCCTGTGCCGACGCCATTACTTCGAAGCGGCCGGCCGGGGGCCTCCGGGCTGACGATGCGAAGCTTCACGCGGACGGTCGCCGCGGCCCTGGCGCTTTACCTGGCGTTCTTCGGCGCATCAGCGCAGGAGGCGGCGCCCGACGACACCGCCGACGAACAGATCGACGATGGCTGCCGCCAGCAGAAGCCGGAGGACCAGCGGGCGCTTGAATCCATGCGTGCAGGCCTGCAGCGCAGCGTGTGCAGCACCGCGCGGTTTGTCGACCGCATGTTCGGCGGCGAGCATGAGTACGCGGAAATGGAGGACGACAGCAACGGCCGCGCGGGATTCGGGCTCGGCTGGAACGAGCTGGACGGAATCGACACCGATGTACGGTTCCGCGCGAGCGTGACGCTGCCGGCGCTGAGCGAGCGCTTCAGCGCGACGCTCGGTCGCGCGAGTCGTGACGAGTTCGTGGCCGACGAGCTGTTCGGCGTGGGTTCGTTCGGGGCTTCGTTTACCGACGACGAGCCGGCCGACTGGTTCGCCGGTCTCGGCTATCGCATGCATCGCGGCCGCGACAGCCGGTTCGACCTGGGCGCCGGCATGCAGCTCCAGTCGCCGCTGAATCCTTATGTCAACGGGCGCTATCGGCATTACTACTACCTGAAGGACGACGTGCTGCTGACCCTGCGCAGCACCGTGTTCTGGGAGAACGACGAAGGCCTCGGTTTCACCCAGGCGTTCGATTTCGATCGCGTACTGGGCCGCGACTACCTGTTGCGGTGGGGGAATTCGGTCCGGGTTTCGGAGGAAACGGAAGGAGCGCGCTGGCGCACACGGCTGGCGCTCTACCAGGCGATCGATTATCGGCGGGCCATGCGCTATGACCTGCGGGTCCGCGGCGAAACCGACGGCACCCAACCGGACCTGTATGGATTCCGGGCGACGCACCGCCGCTCGAAATGGCGCGAGTGGCTGTTCCTGGAGTTCGGCGCCGGCATTTTCTGGGCGGACGGCCCGGAACCCTCCGACCGCTGCAGCGGTTGCTTCGATGCGCACATTGGTTTCGAGATACTGTTCGGCGACGCCTATGACCGTGCCCTGCGCCGGCATGTGCGTGCGGACCAGGCGGAAAAACAGCGCTGACCCACGTCGCTAGGTTCGATACCGCACAGACCGCAGCGGGTCTGCCCGATACGGTATCCGCACCCTGTCCGGAGTCCGGCCGATGCCATTTCCCGCTCCGACACGATCCAATCTCGCTGGCGACAGCCGCCACCCCGGTCGTGAATCCGGCGCCGCTGCATTGCGTCGGGAAAACGGGATCCTGAAACAGAAGAACGAACAGCTGATCCGCAGGCTGTCCGCAGTTTCCCGTCGGGCGCTGGCCGCCGACCGGTTCGCCCATCAAGACAGTTTGACCGGCCTGCCCAACCGGCTGGTGCTGATCAAACGCTTGCAGCGGGCACTGGCGATTGCCCGCCGGCAGCGGTCGTCGCTTGCGCTGCTGTTCGTCGACCTGGACGGTTTCAAGCGCGTGAATGATCGCTTTGGCCACAGGACAGGCGACCTGCTTCTGGCCGTCGTCGGCGCGCGGATTGCTGCATGCGTACGCTTCGACGACATCGCCTGCCGCTATGGCGGCAATGAGTTCGTCGTGCTGCTTGGCAATGACGGCAATCCTTCGGTCGCCGCGCACACTGCCAGGAGCATTCGCGAGAGCATCGGCCGGCAATACTCGATCGAGGGCCAGCGCCTGAACATCACCGCCTCAATCGGAATCGCGACCTATCCGGACGACGGGCTGCGCTATGACGTGCTGCTTGGCCGGGCGGATGATGCGATGTATCGCGACAAGGCAGCTCGAAAGGGACCCGGTGGCTCGCCGGGCGGGCCACCGGGTCAGGGCTGAATCCAAGATTGATCGATCGTCTCAGGGGAGAGGCGATTGGGGGATGCGGGAGCACCAATCCGGATTCAACATCTTGTCTTGCGGCGGTAATTTAACCGTCCGGGTCCACCTGTTCTGTACGGTATCGCACATTGAAACCCGCTCAGGCCATCAGGTTGGCGTAGTCCCGGGCGGTCGCCTGGTAGCACTCGCAGGACGCTGCCTCGAGTCCCCGGCGGTTGAGGATGTGAATCCGGCCGCGCGTGTAGCCGATGAGGTTACGCGCCTGCAGTGCGCCCGCGGCGATCGTTACGGCGCTGCGCTGCACGCCGAGCATGTCCGCCAGAAAGCTGTGAGTCAGGTGGAAGTAATCCGCATCCGCGCGGTCGTGCGTCATCAGCAGCCAGCGCGCCAGGCGCACTTCGATGTGGTGGAAGCGGGCGCATGCCGCCGATTGGGAGTTCTGCGACAGCATGACGTAGAGGTAGCGGCTGAAGGTGCGGTGCAGGGCCGGGCTGCGTTTCAGTTCGCGCCGGACCTGCGGGCCGGTCATGCGCAACGCCGTGCCGGCGCCCTGGACCACGCCGCGCAGCTCCGCCAGATTGACGCCGAGCACGAGGGTCACGCCGAGCAGGCCCTCGCTGCCGATCAGACCCATTTCGAGCGGCGGATGACCGTCGACGCTCGCGACCAGCGAAATGAAGCCGGTCAGGGGAAAGTAAACGTGGACGATGGGCTGTCCGGCTTCGCAGAGAACGGCGCCGAGCACCAGATCCACGGGCACGCAGCTTTTCAGGATGCGGGCGCGATCCGCGCGGGGCAATCCGTCAATCAGGCCGTTAGTCATCGGGTCGGATCGCGCGCGCCGGCCGTCAGTTCGACGCGGTGGCGGGTCGCGGATTTTCGATGATGACTTCGACGCGACGGTTCTGCTGCCGGCCGCCGCTGGATTCGTTGTCCGCAACCGGCTGATGCTCGCCCTTGCCGGCTGTCCGGATCCGCTCCGGGCCGATGCCCTGCTGAATCAGGAAGGATCGCACGGAATCGGCGCGGCGCTGGGACAGCGCCTGGTTGTATTCGTCGCTGCCCACGCTGTCCGTATGTCCTTCGATTTCGACATTCCGTCCAGGATTCTGGTGGAGGAAGGTCGCAAGCCGACCGAGATTGCTGGCGACACCGGCTTTGAGATCCGCCTGGCCGCTCGTGAACAGCACGTCGCCGAGCGTCAGCACGAGACCGCGGTCCGTTTCTTTGGCCTGCAGTTCGTCGATCTGGCGCTGAAGCTCCGCGGCTTCCAGTGCCGCTGCCCCGGCCGCATCCGCGGCCCTTGCGGCATCGGCACTCGCGACGCGCGCGGCATCCGCTGCGCCCGCTCGCGCCGCGTCGGCATCGGCACGCGCCCGGTCCGCTTCGCGCGTGCGCGCAGCGAGACGCGCCCGTTCACGCTCTTCAGCCAGCTTCTCGCGCTGATCTTCGGCATAGCGGGTGCTGGCCTGGGCGATCGCGATTTCGACCTTGCGGTCGGCGAAATAGACGCGATGTGCGCCGAGCGCCACGTCCTTTCCGACCGGTTCCTCGGCGATGCGGACGGCGGTCTCGGCTTCCTGCAGCGCCAGCGGCGCGCGGTCAGCCAGGTTCGGATCGGACTGCAGGCGGGTCAGCTTCGAGCGGACCTCGGCGGCGCCCTCCGGGCTTTGCGGCGTGCTCGCGCAGGCCGCCAGCACGCAGGATACGGCTGCCGCAAGGGCCAGCGTCTTCAGCGTGCGGCGGGGAATGGAAAGGGTCGTATTCATCGTGGCTCTCCTGCCCGCTGCATTTCTTCCTGGAGGGCGGCGGCTGCGCGCTCCATTTCGGCGTTGACTTCCGCCGCTTTCGCCGCGCGGGTCCGGGCGCTGGCGAGTTCGGCCTGGACGCGCGACTGCTGGGCCAGCTGCTCGGCCAGGACCATCTGTTCCTGCTGGACGGCGCCGTCGGCCTGGGCGAGCTTTACGCGGGCTTCGCCGAGTTCGGCTCCCGCATAACGGTTCGCATCGGCCTTCTCGGCGTTGGTAATGGCAACCTTGGCGGCGTCCAGGGCGGACACCGGCGCCGGGGGCGCCGATGCGCAGGCGCCGAGTGCGACGAGGACGCCCGCGAGGGCAGCCCCGACGAGCGGTTTCTGAAACCGCGCTACCTGCGATGACTTGTTCATGTCGAATCCCCGTTGGGTGAAGGAGTTTTCAGCTATGCAATTGTCAGTTGACCCGCCACCGGTGTCGGTGCGGTAGCGTACGTTCAGGTTCCGGGCGCTATGTGCGATTCGCACTTAAAACCGGTCAAAAGGGAGTAGAATGGACCGACGCGCAGATCCTACGGGAGGTGGGTGACATCGCAAACCAGCCTGCCATCGCTGCCAGCACGCCCCGGCAGAACCACCTGCTCGCGGCATTGCCGCCGAAGGAATGGGACCGCCTGCAGGCGTATATGGAACTTCGCCCGATGCCGCTCGGCCACGTCCTGTACGAGTCCGGCAGCACGATGCGGCATGTCTACTTTCCGACGACCGCCATCGTCTCGCTGCTTTACGTGATGGAGGACGGCGCATCGGCCGAGATCGCCATCGTCGGCAATGAAGGCATCGTCGGTATCTCGCTTTTCATGGGCGGCGAGACGACACCGAGCCGTGCCGTCGTGCAGAGCGCCGGGCAGGCCTATCGCGTGCCGGGCAGCTTCCTGAAGCAGGAGTTTTTTCGGGCAGGTCCCCTGCAGCGCCTGCTGCTGCGATACACGCAGGCGCTCATCACGCAGATGGCTCAGACCGCGGTCTGCAATCGCCATCACACGGTGGAACAGCAGCTCTGCCGATGGCTGCTGATGAGCATCGACCGGCTGCCGTCCAATGAACTGACGATGACCCAGGAGCTGATCGCCAACATGCTGGGCGTGCGGCGGGAAGGCGTCACCGAGTCGGCGGGCAAACTGCAGAAGCTCGGCCTGATCAGCTACAACCGGGGCCATATCGTCGTGCTCGACCGGGAGGCGCTCGAGGCCCACGCCTGCGAGTGCTATGCGGTGGTCAAGATGGAGTTCGACCGCCTGCTGCCGATTACGATGGCGCAGTGACTTTACCTGGCCGGGCCAGGCAGGCCCGGTGAACAAACAGCGGCAGTTTTTGTCAAATCCGGCTACTGCCGCGCGGAAAAACAGGTAAAAAAAGCCATGCTTCAGCCAGGCACCGCCGCCGACGGCCGCCAGCCCGGCACAAAAACCGGGATCACGGAT
>DATKBY010000080.1:0-13173 GCA_035513555.1 Steroidobacteraceae bacterium
ACGAAGAAGCCGGTTCTTCACAATCGATTTCGGAAACACCGACTGCGATCACCGCATTCGTCGGCCGTTGCCTGCGTGGCCCGGTCAACCGCGCCGTGCGGATCGCGAGCTTCGCGGAGTTCCAGCGCCTGTTCGGCGGACTGTGGCAGCCGAGCACGCTGTCCTACGCGGTGGAGCAGTACTTCGAAAACGGCGGGCGCATCGCGATCATCGTGCGGGTCGAGAACGGCGCGCGCTGCTGCACGCTCTCGCTGCCTGCCGGCAGCCAGTCGCTGGTCCTGCAGGCGCAGGCGCCCGGCACGCGGGAATTCCTGCGCGCCGCGGTCGACTATGACGGCATCGGCGACAATGAGGAGGACCTGTTCAATCTGGTGCTGCAGCGCGTGCGCACGCCGGGCTCCGAGCACATCGAGGACCAGGAGATTTACCGCCGCGTTTCGGTGAGCCCGGATGCGCAGAGAACCCTGCCGGTGGTGCTCGCCGATTCGGAACTCGTGCGGCTCGCGGGGGAAGTGCCAGCCGTGCGGCCCGACGAGACGCCGCGCTCCGATCCACGCGGACTCGCGGGCTACGTGCTGTCAGGGCCGGATGCCGACGACGGCGCGCCGCTGTCCGACTACGACATCATTGGATCCGCCGCCGAACGCACGGGCCTGTTCGCGCTCGACTCCATCGACGGATTCAATCATCTCTGCATCCCGCCGCTTGCGCGCGACGTCGACGTCGGCGCGAGCACGCTGCTGGTCGCCAACCGGTACTGTCGCGAGCGCCGCGCGATCCTGTTCATCGATCCGCCGATCCGGTGGGACACGGCTTCGAAGGCGCTTTCCGCGATGCGCGACTGGCCGCTGCCCTCCGATTCCGCGTGCCTGTTCTTTCCGCGGCTGCTCGGCTACGACAAGCTGCGCGGCCGGTTCGAGTCGTTCGCGCCCTGCGGTGCCGTCGCAGGCACGATGTCGCGTGCGTCGGAACTGTGGCCGGTCTGGTCGCCTTCGAACGGCGAGGAATCCGTGCTGCGGCCAGGCCTGCGCCCCGCCTGCGCGGTCGACGACGATTTGCGCGCGCGTCTCGCCGCCGCGGGCGTCAACACCGTGCAGACGGTGCGTCGTCCCGGCCGCGAAGCCGTGCCCGTCTGCACGCTTGCGGGGCCGGGCGCGGGCTCCGCCGACTGGCGCTCGCTGGCGGCGCGCCGGCTCGCGCACCTGATCGTCAACAGCATCGAGCACGGCACGCGCTGGATGATTTTCGAGCCGAACGAGCAGGCGACCTGGCGCCGGGCGGAGGCGCAGGTGCGCGCGTTCCTGACCACACTCGAGGAACGCGGCGCATTCGCGCATCGCGAGGCCGGTGATCGCTGGTTCGTGTTGTGCAACGAACGCGTCAACCGCGAGCGGCACCGGGAACAGGGCATCGTCAACCTGATGTTCGGTTTTCCCGCCGCGCGCGCGGGCGGATTCCATGCCTACCTCGTCAGCCACCGCCCCGGCGGCAGCCGCGTGCAGACCGTGAGCCCGAATCTCGCCGGCGTGCCGGACACGGGACTGACGCAGGTGCTCGCCGAACTTGATTTGCCCGATCTGGAAAACGCCTAGCCGAAGCCGCCGCCGCCCGGCGTCTCGATCACGATGACATCGCCTGAGCCGATATCGATCGCCGCGCAGGCCGGCAATTCCTCGGTCTGTCCGTTCGCGCGCAGCAGGCGCGTGATCCCCCTGGCACCGTCGCTGCCTCCCGCAAGCCCGAACGGCGCGATGCGGCGGTGGTTCGACAGGATCGCCGCGGTCATGGGCGCGCGGAACTCGATCGCGCGTACCAGACCGTCGCCGCCACGGTGGGCACCGGCGCCGCCGGATCCGCGCCGGTAGCGGAATTCGCGCACGATCACGGGGTGGCGCGACTCCAGCACCTCGGGATCCGTCAGCCGCGAATTCGTCATGTGCGTCTGCACGCCGGAGGCGCCGTCGAATCCCGGCCCGGCGCCCGCGCCGCCGGCGATCGTCTCGTAGTATTGGTGCGTAGCGTCGCCGAACGTGAAGTTGTTCATCGTGCCCTGCGAGGCCGCGAGCACGCCGAGCGCCCCGTACAGTGCATCGACGATGCATTGCGAGGTTTCGACATTTCCCGCGACGACCGCGGCCGGCGGGGCCGGGTTCAGCATCGATCCGGGCGCGACCCGGATCGAGAGCGGCCGCAGGCAGCCCTCGTTCAGGGGAATGTCGGCATCGACCAGCGTGCGGAACACATAGAGCACCGCGGCCGTGCAGACGGCGAATGGCGCGTTGAAATTGCCGGCCCGCTGCGGCGACGTGCCGGCGAAATCGATGAGGGCGCTGCGAGCGGCGCGATCCACGGTGACCGCGACTTCGATGACGCTGCCGTCGTCCATTTCGTAGCGCCGGTGACCATTGCCCAGCCTCCCGATCACTTCCCGCACGCAGGCCTCGGCATTGTCCTGTACGTGCGCCATGTAGCGCGTGACGGATTCGCGGCCGCAGCGCGCCATCAGCGCCCCGAGCTCGGCGACGCCGCGCGCGTTGGCGGCGAGCTGCGCCTTGAGATCCGCCACGTTCTGGTCCGGATTCCGTGCCGGCCACCGGCCGCCGGCCAGCAGTGCGCGCAATTCGCGCTCGCGGAGCACATGGCCGTCCTGCAGCAGGAAATTGTCGATCAGCACGCCTTCCTCGTCGATTGTGCGCGACGCCGGCGGCATCGAGCCCGGCGTGATGCCGCCGACGTCCGCATGGTGGGCGCGGGAGGCGACGAAGAAGGCGGGTGCGGACTCGTCTGCTACGAAGACGGGAGTCACGACGGTGATGTCCGGCAGGTGCGTTCCGCCCGCATACGGTGCGTTCAGCATCCATGCCCGCCCGGTGCGCATGGCACCCGCGTTTGCCGCCATCACCGCGCGCACGCTCGCGCCCATCGAGCCCAGGTGGACGGGCATGTGCGGTGCGTTTGCGATCAGGTTGCCGGAAGCGTCAAACAGCGCGCACGAGAAGTCGAGCCGCTCGCGGATGTTGACCGAGACGGCGGTCGACTGCAGCACCGCGCCCATCTGTTCGGCCACCTGCATGAACCGGTGGCTGAAGAGTTCGAGCTGTGCCGGATCGGCGCGCGACGGCACCGCTTCCGCCGCGACCGCGCCCGGTTCACGCCGGAGCAGGAGCGTGCCGTCCGGCAGCGGTGTGGCGACCCATCCGGGCTCGACGACTGTCGTCGAGTTTGCCTCGACGATGAGCGCGGGGCCCGCGATCTCACGACCCGGCGGCAGCGCGTCGCGCGCATGCAAGGGCACGCCCCGCCAGCCGTCGAACCAGACGCGCGCTGTTCGCGGTTCGGCGCTGCCGGCTACGGCGAATTCCACTGCATGGCGCTCGCCCGGAATCACGGCCTCCACCGAGAGCGTCGCGACGACCGGTTCGACGTCCGCCGGTGCGAATCCAAATCGCTGCCGGAAGCGCGCGCGGAATTCCGCGGCAATGCCTGGCAGGGGTCCTGCCGGCACCGCGATCGCCGTTTCCGTGCCCGGCGCGCGCAGCTCCAGCGCGCGACTGATGGCCGGAACGCCCTCGGTCGGCAGCTCGGCCGCGAGCGCCTCGAATTCGCGGTCGAGGCGTGAGGCCGTGAACGAGCAAAGCGGCTCTTCGACGCTTCTGCGCCGCATGAGCCGCCGGTCGGCGAGGCCGATGCCCCAGGCGGAAAGCACGCCGGCAAGCGGATGGATCAGGACTTCCGGAACGCCGAGCGCATCGGCGACGAGGCAGGCGTGCTGCGGCGCCGCGCCGCCGTAGCAGCAGAGCGCAAAACCCGCGGGGTCGTGGCCCTGACGCACGGACACGTGGCGGATCGCCCGCGCCATTGATTCGATCGCGACGGCGAGGAACCCGGAGGCGAGCGGCTCGATGCCGCCTGGCGTGCCGACCGTCGCGGCCAGTTCCGCAAACCGGCGCTGTACGATGCCGGCATCGAGCGGCTGGTCGCGGCCCGGGCCGAAAATGGCCGGAAAAGCGTCCGGGCGAATCCGGCCGAGCAGCACCTGCAGGTCCGTGACCGTCAGCGGGCCCCCGTTGCGGTAACAGGCGGGACCGGGGTCCGAACCCGCGGATTCCGGGCCGACGCGCAGCCGCCCGCCCTCGTAAGCGAGCACCGACCCGCCGCCGGCGGCAACCGTATGGATGTTCATCATCGGCGCCTGCAGGCGAACGCCAGCGACCTGCGTCTCGAAGCGCTGGGGCAGCGCGCCGTTGAACAGCGCGACATCGGTCGAGGTGCCACCCATGTCAAAGGCGATCAGCCGCGGGCGGCCCGTTGCTTCGGCGACGCGAGCGGTCGCGACGAGCCCGCCGGCGGGCCCCGACAGCACGGCATTGCAGGCACGGAACGCATCGGGCGCGACCAGCCCGCCATTGCTCTGCATGAACTGCAGGCGGACATCCTGCCGGCCGGCGCCGAGCCCCGCGCGGAATGCCCGCACGTAACGCGCCAGCAACGGCGTCAGGTAGGCATCGACGACGGTCGTGTCGCCGCGGCTCACGAGCCTGATCAGCGGCGACGCTTCGTGCGACGCGATGACCTCGTCGAAGCCGGCACGGCGGGCGAGTTTCGCGGCGCGCCGTTCATGCGCCGGGTAGCGGTATCCGTGCATGAAGACGATCGCGATGCTCGCAATGCCGGATTCGCGCAGGCGAGCGAAGTCGGCAGCGAGCCGGATCTCATCGAGCGGCCGGAGCACCGCGCCTTCGGCGGTCACGCGTTCGTCCGCCTCCACGACCTCGCGATAGAGCGGCGCCGGTAACTCGATGTGCAGTCGAAAGAGACGGGGCCGGTTCTGGTAGCCGATTGCGAGCGCATCGCCGAAGCCCGCGGTCGTCACGAGCGCTGTCGGAACGCCGCGTCGCTCCAGCAGCGCATTGGTCGCGACCGTCGTGCCGATACGGATGACGTCGATCCTGGCGTCCGGCGCGCCCTGCCTTTCGAGCAGTCCGCGAATCCCGGCAACGCCCGCATCGAGCGCGGAATCACGGCGTTCAGACAGGTGCTTGTCGACGATCAGCCGGCCGTCGGGCGCGCGTCCGATGATGTCGGTGAATGTGCCGCCGCGGTCGATCCAGAATTGCCAGCCGCGCTTCCTGATCATGGCCCCGCGAACGCTTTCTGGAGCCGCGCGAGCGCGCCGCCCGCGAGACGCTCGCAGGCGTCGCGATAGCCGATGTCGATCGCGCGTTCGAAGGACTTCCAGTCGAGCAGGTCCAGGGACTCGAGCGCGGGCGTCAGCAGCAGATCGGTCTGGCTGCGCTGCAGCAGTGTTGCCGTCGCGCCGTTGACCATGCCGCTTCGCCACAGGATCTGCAGGATGTTCGGCCGGCGGCGCAGGCCGCGCCGGCCGAACAGCAGATTCCACAAGGGCGGCGTCTCGGTCGCCTCGATGTCGGTCGTGAAAGCGCGGTCGGCGCCGACGTCGACGCCGATGACCGGCCCGCGCCCCTTGGCGCGCATGATGTCCACCGGCAGGTTGTTCATCGCGCCGCCGTCCACGTACACCTCGCCGCCGTGGAACACCGGCGGCAGAACGCCCGGGATCGCGACGGAGGCTCGCAGCCACCGCCACAGCAAGCCCTGCTGGTGCACGGCGATGCGCCCGGTCGTCAGATTCGAGGACACGCAGAAAAACGGCAGCGGCAGGTCCTCGATGTCGATCTCGCCGAGTTCGCGCCGCAGCAGCTGGCCGACCTTCCGGCCGGAGACGAGTGACACGAACGGAAGCGTGAAATCGGAGAGCGGATTGGTGTCGACGAAGCTGCGCCGGAAACGCAGGACGAGTTCCGCGTCGCTCCAGTCGGCGGCTACGCCCGCGGCCAGGATGCCGCCCATGCTGGTGCCACCGACGAGATCGATCGGCACGCCGTGTTCGCGCAGCGCCCGCACGACGCCGAGGTGCGCGAAACCGCGCGCGCCTCCGCCGGACAGCACGAGTCCTACCGCGCGCCCGGTCAGCAGCCTCACGACGCGCGCGAAATCGGATGCTCCCCGCAGGTGATGACAGGACACGCCGGGAAGCACCGCCTGCCAGCGCGCGGCCGCCCCATTGACGAACTCGCCCTCGTGAATCAGCAGGAGCTCCGTGCGCCGCGCGGCGCCATCGTTCCAGTCGATGCCCGGCCACGCCGCGGACACGTCGTGCGCCCGCGCCGTGAGCAGCACGACGTCGGCCTGCCGCAGGCACAGGCGGGTCCAGGGATTGTCGCCGACGTCGGCGGCATAGACGACGAAATCGTTGCGCGATTCGACCTCGTGGAACCATTGCGGGCTGTGGCTGCCTGCGCGTTGGCCCGTGACGAGATCGACGCGGCCGAAACGCCCGAGCGCCGTGACGAGGTCGCGGGCATGCGACGCCAGATCGATGCCGTCATCCTGCGGGATCAGGGCGAGCGTGCGCGGCGTGATCTGCCGCTCCCGATCAGTGCCCGAACCCTCGATGCGCAGGACCGTCATGCGCGCAAGCCGGAGGATCGCTTCCGGGTGACCGAGCAGCAAGCGCTCGAAAGCTTCCGCCGACAGCGTCGCAAGTTCGGAATCGCGCAGCGCCCGCACGGTCGCCGTGCGCGGCCGCGACGCGATCAGGCCGATCTCGCCGACGCTTTCGCCGGCAGCCACACGACCTATTAGTTCTCCGCCCGGCGCAAACACGCCAAGGGAGCCACTGACGACATAATAGACGGCATCCGCGGGACTGCCGGCGTCGAACAGCAGCCGTCCGCCCGGCAGCGAAATCCATTCGAGTTCCGAGACTGCCGCGTCCACGATCTCCCTTGGCAGCCCGGCAAACAGCGGCAGCGCGGCCAGCATCGCCCCGGGATTGGCACGCGGGTTGATCTGGGTCCGGTCATCGTCTGCGTCCACGCCGGCTAGAATCGTGCATGGCCGCCGTCGACCGCAAGCAGCTCGAGCGAATCTGGAACGCAGTCGCCGCGATTCCGCGCGGCCAGGTGGCAAGTTATGGCGAAATCGCGCGCCGCGCCGGCCTGCCGCGGCGCGCGCGCCTCGTCGGCCATGCGCTCAAGGTCGCGCCCGCATCGCTCAGGCTGCCGTGGCACCGGGTGCTGAATGCCGCCGGCAGGATCAGCCTGCCCGCGGGCTCGCGCGCGCACCGTCAGCAACGCGAGTTGCTGGAGCGGGAAGGGCTGCGGTTCCTGAACGGCCGGGTGGATCTCGCGGCGGCCGGCGGCGCGCCCGATCTCGATGAGCTCCTGTGGCGGCCGCGCCGGGACTGATACCATCGGGCAGGCGGGGCAGCGGAGCAGCGAATGGCGAGTCGTCACGTGGTCTTCTCGCACGGCCTGGAAAGCGGTCCATGGGGGACGAAGATTTCCGCGATGTCCGAAGTCGCGAAGAGCGAAGGCTGGCACGTCGATTCCGTGGACTATCGCGGCGTCAACGACCCGCGCGACCGCGTCACGCGCCTGCTCAGCTTCTGCCGCGACATCCGCGGGGATCTGGTGCTCGTCGGCTCGAGCCTGGGGGCCTATGTGGCGACATCCGCGTCGGCCCTGCTGCACGCGCGCGGGCTGTTCCTGATGGCGCCGGCGTTCTACATGCCGGGCGCGGAGAACCTGACGGCCAAGCCGGCGCCGTGCCCGAAGACGATCGTGCACGGCTGGCATGACGACGTCGTGCCGGTCGAGAACAGCATCCGCTTCGCGCGCGAGCACCAGGCGACGCTGCACATCCTCGACTCCGATCACCGGCTGCACAACGAGCTGTCGCTGGTGAATTACCTGTTCGAGTACTTCCTGGTCGCTCTCGACCTGCCGAAGCGCCGCTAGGCTAAACTTGCCGCCTTGTCGAGTCCGGAGGCGGCCATGCGTGCGACAAAGACGATCGGGATGCTGGCGCTTGCGCTCGCGCTTGCGAGCGTGGGTTGCGGCGAGCCGGAACACGAGAAGGAGACGATGAAGGTCGAGGACACGGTATTCGGCGACCTCATCGGCACGCAGGACAAGGCGCGTGACCGCACCAATGCGGCGATGGAGGCCCATCGCGCCGCGCTGGAATCGCAGCTCGAGGCGGACGAAGGCGCGCCGCCCGAGGAATAGCGGCCACCCGGAGTGAACCGCACGCTGATGTGGGCGTTGCGCGGCGTCATGCGCGTCTTCGTGCGCCCGACCGTCGTCCCCGAGGATTCGCTGCAGCGCCTGCATGGGCGCGCGCGCCCGCTGCTCTACCTGCTCGAGGAGCGCAGCATCTCCGACCTGCTCGCGCTCGAGATCGCCTGCATGAAGGGCGGGCTGCGCCGGCCGGGAAAGCGGCTCAAGCTCAGGAATCTCGACCTGTCGCATTCGGCGGCCGCGCTCGAGCGGCGTGCGGGCGTGCTGCGCCGCCGCGCCGACCGCAGGACGCCGCGGGAACTGACGCTCGCCATCGCGGCGACCGGCGCCGATCCCGCGCTCGAGCTCGACATCGTGCCGGTCGCGGTCTATTGGGGCCGTGCGCCGCAACGGGAGAAGTCCTGGCTCCGGCTGATCTTCTCCGAGAACTGGGCGCTGGTCGGACCGTTCCGCCGGCTGCTGTCGATCGTGTTCAACGGGCGCAACACGCTGATCCGGCTGGGCGAACCGCGATCGCTGCAAAGCTACACGGGCGCGCGCCGCCTGCTCAAAGACATGCGCGCCGAGTTCCGTCACATGCGCACCGACACGCTCGGGCCCGACCTCTCGAGCCGGCGCGCGATCGTCGCGCAGGTGCTGCGCACCCGTGCGGTGCGCCAAGCCGTGCGCCAGGAGATTCGCGACACCAGACGCTCGCGCCGCGACGGATTGCGCATGGCGCGCCGCCACGCGCTCGAGATCGCCGCCAATTATTCGCATGCCTTCATACGGGTGGCCGAGCAGATCCTGACCCGGTTCCTGACGCGGGTTTACGACGGCGTCGAGGTCAAGAACGCCGAGTACCTCGATCGTCTGCCGCCCGCCTGCGAGATCGTCTATGTGCCGTGTCATCGCAGCCACGTCGACTACCTGCTGCTCTCGTACGTGATCTACCGGCGCGGCTATGCCGTGCCCTACGTCGCGGCCGGCATCAACCTGAATCTTCCGGTGATCGGGCGGCTGCTGCGCAAGGGCGGCGCATTCTTCATCCGTCGCAGTTTCCGCGGCAGCGGGCTCTATCCGAGCGTATTCATGAAGTACGTGGACGTGATGATGAACCGCGGTCACCCAATCGAGTTCTTCATCGAGGGTGGGCGCAGCCGGACCGGCCGCCTGCTGCGCCCGCGCACCGGCATGCTGACGATGACCATGCGAAGCTTCCTGCGCGACCCGCGCCGGCCGGTCGCCTATGTGCCGGCTTACTTCGGCTACGACCGCCTGCTCGAAGGCGAAAGCTATATCGACGAGCTGCTCGGGCGACCAAAGCAGAAGGAATCGGTCGGAGGCCTCCTGCGCGTGCTGCCGCAGCTGCACCGCGAGCTCGGCCATGTGCACGTCGCATTCGGCGAGCCGCTGCTGCTCGACGGCGTGCTCGACCGGGTCCATTCGGGCTGGCGCAGCGAGGTGCGCGACGAGAACACGCGCCCGGTCTGGTTCGGCGACGCCGTGGACGAGGTCGCCAACGAGATCCTGCGCCGGGTCAATGCCGCTGCGGCCGTGACCCCGATCAACCTGCTGTCCGTCGCGCTCCTCGCCGTCCCACGTCAGGCGATGCTGGAGAACGACCTCGAGCGCCAGCTGCAGCTCTACATCGACCTGCTGCGGTCGTTTCCTTACTCGCCGGACGTATCGATCGCCGCCGGCGACGGCGCCTCGATCATCCGCCAGGGCGAGCAGATGGGACTGCTGGAGCGCCGCACGCACCCGCTCGGCGACGTGCTGCGCATGGTCGAGCAGAACGCGGTGCTCGCCACCTATTACCGCAACAACGTCCTGCACCTCTTTGCATTGCCGTCGCTGGTCGCCTGCGCATTCCTCAACAATCCGACCGTGCGGCATGAGGACATCCAGCGCCTGGTCTGGCGCGTGTATCCGTACATCCGCGCCGAACTGTTCCTGCGCTGGCGCGAGGAAGAGCTGCCCGGCGTCGTCGACGGCGTGCTCGTGGCGCTTGCCGGGCAGGGGCTCCTCGAGCGCGTCGCCGACGGCGCCGCGTGGCAGCGGCCGCGTACCGGCAGCGAGGAGGCCGTGCGGCTCTCGGTGCTCGCGCAGGCAACGATCCAGACCATCGAGCGCTACTACCTCGCGATCGCCCTGCTGCTGCGGTCCGGCCCGGCGACGCTTTCGCCGGAGGAGCTCGAGCAGCGCTGCGTCGCCATGGCGCAGCGCATGTCCATGCTCTACGGCCTCGCCGCGCCGGAATTCTTCGACCGCGCGATGTTCCGCGACTTCATCGACCTGCTGCGCCAGCGCGGCGTGATCCGCCAGGACGGCGAGGGGCGGCTGACCTACGACGAAGCCCTCGTTGCCGTTGCCGATGATGCGCGAGTCGTGCTGTCCGAGCAGATCCGCAACAGCATCCTGCAGGTGACGCACAGCTGACTGCACCGCCGTTTTGCAGTGCAAAGCGAAAGTGCTGATATATCCTTGCCGCGAATCCGCCGGGTCCTGTTTTCGGGGAGTGACATGACCAAGAACCCAACACTCACGCTGCTCGTTGCCGCGCTATGCGCACCGGGCGGCGCCCAGGCGATCGACTTCACCGCAGGCGAGTGGAATGGCAGCCTCAACACGACGGTTTCGGTCGGTCAGCTGTACCGCGACGAAAAGCGCGATCCGCGGATCATCGGCACGGCGAACGGCGGAATTGGACGCTCGCCGAACATAGACGACGGCAACCTCAACTACCGCGCGGGCCTGGTTTCGAGCGGCTTCAAGATGGTCTCGGAACTGTCGCTCGACCGGGATAATTTCGGCATCTTCGTCCGCGGCTCGGCGCTTTACGACCTGGAAGTCGAGGACGACGATACGGAGCGGACGCCGATCTCGCCGAAGGGCCGCGATCTCGCCGGCTCCTATGTTCGGCTCCTCGACGCATTCGCTTACGGTCGCTGGGATCTCTCCGGACACGAACTCGAGATCCGCGCCGGCAGGCAGGTGGTGAACTGGGGCGAGAGCACATTCATCCAGAGCGGAATCAACAACGCGATCAACCATTTCGACGTGTCGGCGCTGCGCGTTCCGGGTTCCGAGCTGCGCGAGGCTTACCTGCCGCAGGAAATGCTGAAGCTGTCCTATGCGGTCACAGACAATGTCACTGCGGAGGCCATCGCGCTGTTCGACTGGGACCGTACGGAACCGGAGCCGGTCGGAACCTATTTTTCGTCGAATGACTTCGTTCCGCGCGGCGGCAGCCAGGTGTTCCTGGGATTCGGCGCCTTCTCCGACTTCGGCACGGATTTCACGCCGCTCGGCGGCCCGTTCATCGAGAACTTCCAGGCCGTCCCGCGTGACCCGACGATCAAGCCGGACGATTCCGGGCAGTACGGCCTGGCGTTGCGCTGGTTCATGCCGAATTTCAGCCAGGGCACCGAACTTGGCCTGTTTTTCGTCAATTACCACAGCAAGCTGCCGGTGATCAGCGGCCGCACCGGCACCCAGGCGGGCCTCGCCAATTCAGTCGGCACGCTGACGACGGTCATCGCAACCGCGCAGGGCCTGGCGTCGGGCCTGCCGCTCAATAGCGCGATCGCGATCGCCGCGAATGCCGGCGTCAATGCGGCCGCCGCGAATGGCGGAAACCTTTCACTCACGACGGCGACCGGCTACGCGACGATCGCCGGCAACACCGTGCTCGGTGGCGGCAGCGTTTCGGCGCAGGCGACCAATCTCGCCACGCACGAGTACGCGCAGACGGCCGGCTATTTCACGCAGTACCCCGAGGACATCCAGCTGATCGGCCTGTCGTTCAATACGCAGGTCGGCACAACCGGCATCGCGCTGCAGGGCGAGGTCTCTTATCGCATGGATGCGCCGCTGCAATTTGACGACGTGGAACTGCTGTTCGCCGCACTGACGCCATTCGAGGCTGCCGCGCTTGCGGCACAGGGCATCCCGGTGCCTGCCGGCTGCACGCCCGCGTTTCCGACGCTCGCGCGCTGCGGCCAGCTCGGTGCTTTCGGCGTCGATCAACTCGTGCAGGGCTGGGGCGAGTTCGACGTCTGGCAGGCGCAGATGACCGCCACCAGGGCATTCCCGCCGATGCTCGGCGCCGCGCAGCTCGTCGCCGTCGTCGAGGCGGGCGTGACGCAGGTGGACGGCATGCCGGACAAGCTTTCGGGCGGCCCGACCGGCCGTGGCCTGCGGCTGAATGGCCCGGGCACCTCGGTCTCGGGCAATGACCTGCTGGCGGGCCGGCACTTCGGCGAAGTCGAACCGCAGGACCGGTTTGCCGACGCGAGTTCCTGGGGCTACCGCGCCGCGTTACGGCTCGATTACCTCGGGCTGATCGGCGCATGGAATTTCTCGCCGCGCTTCGTCTGGGCGCACGACGTGTCGGGCACGACGCCGGGTCCCGGCGGCAATTTCGTCGAAGGTCGGTACGGCGCGACGCTCGGCGTCGGCGCGAGCTATCAGTCCAGGATCGAACTCGACGTCAGCTACACGGTGTTCGGCGGCGCGAGCCGCTATAACGAGCTGACGGACCGCGACTTCCTTGCCTTGACGGCGAAGTATTCGTTCTGAAACCGGCCGGAGCACAGCCACGATGAAGCACAAGCACATCCTTCGCCTTGTACTGGCGGCAATCGCGGGCGTCGCGACGATCGCGGTCGCTGGCGTGACGTCGCAGCAGGCGGCGCGGCTCGGCGGCGAACTGACGCCGATGGGGGCGGAAAAAGCCGGCAATTCCGCGGGCACGATTCCGGCGTGGGACGGCGGCCTGACCTCCGCCGCGCAGGCCGGCGCACCGGGATTCAAATCGGGTGGCCACCATCCGGACCCCTATGCCGGCGACAAGCTTCTCTACAAGGTCGACGCGACCAACATGTCGCGCTATGCCGCGAACCTGACGGCCGGTCACAAGGCGCTCCTGAACGCCTACAAGAACAGTTACTTCATCAATGTCTATCCGTCGCGCCGCAGCGCCGCGTTCCCGCAGCGCATCTATGACGCGACCAGGGCGAATGCGACGAGCGCAACGCTGACCGGCGGTGGAAACGGCGTCACCGGCGCGATCATCGGCGTGCCG
>DATKBY010000081.1:0-5321 GCA_035513555.1 Steroidobacteraceae bacterium
TGCGCCGAGGTCGCCCTGCTCGATGCCTGGAAGTCGTCGCAGACGACGGTCGTCTACACGGCACGGCAGGCGGAACAGCTGGCCGCGGGCTGGGACCTGGAGACGCAGCTTGCCAAAGCGCTCGAGCATGGCGAACTGGAGCTGAACTACCAGCCCAGGCTTGCGCTCGCGGACATGAGCATCGCCGGCGCCGAGGCACTGATGCGCTGGAACCGCGCAGGCTCCGGCAACGTGCCGCCGGACATCTTCATCGACGTCGCCGAGATGACCGGGCAGATCGACCCGCTGACCCGGTTCGCATTCCAGCGCGCGTTGCGCCAGATGAATGAGTGGCCGAAATCGCTGGGAACGCTCGGTGTCGCGGTCAACGTAACCCCGTCACTCATCCGCAACCGCGAGCTCGTGGATGTCATTACGACCGCGGCCAGTGCCTGCTCGGTCGAGCTTTCCCGCCTCACCGTCGAGGTGACCGAGAATGCGCTGATGGTCGACCGCGAGCGCAGCCACAATGTGCTGACGGAGCTGCGCAGCCTCGGCGTGCGCGTGTCCATCGACGACTTCGGCACCGGTTATTCGTCGCTGTCGTACCTGAAGGAAATCCCTGCGGACGAACTGAAGATCGACAAGTCGTTCGTCATGAACATGCTGGCGAGCAAACCCGACCGGACAGTGGTCGAGCAGATCGTCGCGCTCGGCCACGCATTCGGCCTCGTGGTGGTTGCGGAAGGCGTCGAGAACGAGACCGTGTCCGGCGAGCTCGCGGCGATGGGCTGCGACTTCGCGCAGGGCTTCCATTACGCGAAGCCGCTGCCGCCCGATGCCTTGCCCCGCTGGGCCGGGGAGTGGCGCGCCGCCCGCAAGTCCTGACACCCGCGCGGGCATCGCGCAGAAGCCGGATTCAAGGCGATTTGGACTGGCGCGGGATCAGGCTCCCCGGGACCGGCGGAGCAGCGTCCGGATTGAACTGCCGGTAGTCGAGCCCGAGATACTGGAGCATCGTCGCGGCGACGTTGCTGATCGTCAAGCCGGGCTGGTTCCGGACTTCGCCCAGCGCCGGCGTATCGGGACCGATGATCGCGAGCCAGGTGTCCTGGCTGCCTTCGATTCCGACATCATGCTCGGGCCAGTCCGCCGGTGTGCGGCCGCGGCCGTGATCGGTCGTGATGATGAGCGTCGTGCGACCGCGATACCGGTCATTCGACTGGAGCGTCTGCCAGAGTTCGCCGATCAAGCCGTCCACCAGGCGCAGGTAGTCGAGCAGCCGGTCGTAGCGGCGCGCGTGTGCCCAGTCGTCGGACTGCCCGAGGCCGATCCAGAGCACGCGCGGCTCGTGGCGCTTCAGGTAACCGAGCGCCATGTGGAACGTCAACGCATCGTTGCTGCCTTCCTCCCACAACTCCATGACCTGGCGCCGCAGCCGGCCCAGCAGGTCGATCTCGGGCGTGCTGAGTTCCGGGGGAAAGAGGTCATAAGCGCCATTCATGAAGAAGGTGCCGTCTTTCCGCGAGGCCGCGTACTTGAAGCCATCCCAGCAGCCGATCTGCGCGACTTCGGTCGATTTCAATGCGAGGCGCCGGTGGACGTAGTCGAGCACGGTCTCGTGCGGATAGCGGACGAAGTCGTTGCTCGTGATCTCCGGTTGCGGCTCGCCGGTCAGGATCTCCGAGTAGCCCGGATACGAGAACCACTGGTCATTTCGCAGGGTCATGCGGCTGCCGAGCGCCGGGTTGCCGAGCACCATGCCGTTCGGCGCGAGCGCCTTCCAGAAGAATGGCATCAGCGCCTCGCGGCGCGCGGCGGGCGTGTCACGCCAGAATCGCTTGCGCGTCACTTCGGGGTCGTAGATTCCGGAATCCGCCTCGGGCGCGTTCGCGATCACCGGGTCCATTCCGGCGAACAACTCCTGGATACGCACGCCGTCGAGGGTGACGAGGACTATGTTCCGGTCGGTCGTGTCGGCGAAGGCGAACGCTGCGGACAGGCAGCAGACGAGCGCGCCAGCTGCCGCAGCGAATGTTCCTGTCCGGCTGGCTGTGGCGGGAAGGCGGACCAAGACAACTCAGTTGATGCCGCTAATGATGATCGTGTAGAGAAGATCCGGGCGCGCATCACCGCGCCAGTCAACGATGTGCACGTAGAACGTGGTCGCGCCGGCGACCCGGACCTGCAGGAAGGAGTCGAGCTCGACTCCCGCATCTTCGTCGTCGTGAATGCAGGGCGAGTTGAAGTTCGGCGCAATGCAGGTGTTTAGCGGCAAGCCGTTTGCGCCGACGATCTCGATGACGGAATCCATCGGGCTGCCGTTCACCTGTGCATCGATGTCGACGGTCACCGTGGACGCGGCCGTCGTCGTGATGCGGTAATAATCCTCGTCGGGATCGAAAACCGTGCTCGGGTGGCCGCTCGGGCTGATCGAGGCTGCGAAACTGCCATTGTTCAGCGGCGTCGCCGTGCTGATCGAGTCATTGCGACCGGACATGGGCGGTGGTGGCGGCGGCGCTCCGCCGCCGCCGCCATCGCCGCCACCGCCGCCGCAGGAAGCAAACAGCAGTGACAGCAGCAGCGTGGACGGGACGCGCAGCCACCGGTGAAGGGCGGTCGTCACGGGCCCTCGAACTGGTCGAAGCGGGGCGGGGTGTTGATCAGCGTCACGTCGTTGCCCGCGGCGGTGGCGCCGGCTGCCACAGCGACCGGTCCGCTCGGCGGTGGCGCGCTGCCCGGCATCGGGATGCGTATCGGGCCGCCGACGCTCGAACCGTCCTCGAACTCCTCGTTGATCGTTTCGACTTCGATCGTGTAGGTGCCGGCGGGCACCGGGATTTCGAACAGTCCGATGTCGTCCGGGGCTTCCGTGCCGAAAGGCGAAGGTTGCGGATTCGTGATCGGGTTGCCGTGGAAAACGCGGAACTTGTAACCGGAGACGTTGGAAACGGCAGTCGTCCGGTCCTCGCTGGCGCCGGTATTCACGCGGCGTGCGATGACGTTGACGAGCTGTGCCTGGCTGTCGCCGTCGGAGAAAAATACGCGTCCGGTGATCGTGCCGTGCGTCGTCGCAAACGATGCGGCGGGATAAAGTCTCGAAATCCAGGCGATGTCATCGACCGACAGCGTGATCTGGGAACCGTGCAGCAGGAACGGGAACATGGTCGGCAGGCCGGTGAGGTTGGCCAGGTTGCAACCCTGCAGGCAGTTCACATTGATCTGCGAATGGTCGAGTCCCGCGAAATGACCGAACTCGTGCACGAAGACCGCATCGTATTCCTGATCCGTCAGTTTGTTCCCGACATCGAACAGACCATTCATGACGACGCTGGCGGAGATGATCTGCGACGACGAAATGGCGCAAGGTCCGGCAAAACCGATGACCGAATCATCGAAGCCGAGCACGTCCAGGAGCGTTCCGTCCGCGTCGTAGATGACCGGATTCTGGCTACCGTTGTTGCAGGAATCGTTGACCGCGTCGTATTCGGCAATCGTGTCGACATCTCCGCCGGAAAACGCGCCGGTCGGTGCGATGAAACCCACGCGGTCGAAGCTGATGCTGGCGGTCGCCACCGATTGCCAGACATTGAACATGGCGATGACGCGGGCCCGCGCTTCCCCCTCGTCGGTATCTACACTCAGCGGGCCGTTGTCAGTCCGGTACTGGATCGGCGCCGCAGTGCTCCAGACCAGAGGCAGGCCGTTGGTGCGTACGAACAACGGACCGCCGGCGCCTGCCGTGCCGGACGCGCACCACAGGCCCGCCGCCAGCGTCGCGGCTATCAGCCAACGTAGCATGGCGGCCGGCACGTCAGCGATTCCCCACGGCGAGTTCGCGGATCAGGCGCGACAGTTCGGCGACCGGGATCGGACCGCTCTGATGCGTCTCGGCGAGGCGTACCGATGAAGGCGAGAGCAAGGTGCCTTTCTTCGCAGCGTCCGCCGCGAGCCCGTGGAACAGCCGGAAGTTTCCGTGGCCATTCGCCGCGACTTCGCGGCCGTCGGCATCGCGCCGGATGCGGAAGCGCCCCTGGTCGTAACCCGCGGGACTCGACAGTCCCGCAGCACTCGGCGCGATCATCATCAGCAGCATATCCTGGCCCTTGCGGTAACCGGCCGCGTTTAATCGATCGCGTATGTCCCAGATGTACTGGCGGAACGTGTAAGTCGAGCGTGGCTCGCCTTTCAGCATCTCGCGCACCCGCATCGTCACGACGACCGTATGGAGCGACTGGAATTCCGGATGCTTTTCGACCTGCGCGCTGACGACGTTGCCGCGGAAAATGACCGCGGCGCGATCGGTGAGCTGATCGAGATTGCGCGGCACGGTCAGCGCGCTTTGCTGCGCCGACGCTGGCGCCGTCACGACAAGAGCCGTGGCGAGCAGCAGAAACAGTTGCGGAGCCTGACGCATGGTGCGGTCGGAGCATGGCACCTCATCCGCGGGCAGGGCAAGGCAAAACGGAAAATCTACGGTTGTGATCGAGAATCAGTCAAATCTGCGGCCCGGCACTGCAATTGCGGCCGCCTGCTACAGTGGCACGCGTACCCAGCGGAGAATCGAGGCATGACCTGGGGACATCAGGTTGCGCCGCCGGGTAGACGAACTGGAAGACGCACAGCAGCGCAGGCAGCCCGTCCGCCGGTCGCAGCGGCCATGCCGGGACCGATCCGTGCTGCGCTGGTTGTCCGCGAGGCGCCCGCCGCAGCGCCGGCGGCATCCGTCCCGATACCGCATCTACAGCCCGTGCCGGCGGCACCTCCGAAGGACGCGGCGCCGGGAGGCGTCGAAATCGCATTCCGCCTGGCGCGGCAAGGGCTCACGACCGGCAATGTGCCGGTGAAGCTCAGCTTCATCGTGCTGTTCTTCGACGTCGCCTGGTTTCGGCCCTGGCCCGAGCTGAACCTGATCGGATTCGTCTTCACCTTCGTGATCGGCGGCCTGTGGGCCCGGGGTGAAGCACACCGGTACCGTCGGCGTTGCGACGCTCGGCCCGCGCGAAATACTGGGCGGCGTCGCGCGCCTCGAGTCGTCCAGGAGTCCGGAATGGCGCTGCGGCTGCTGCGACGACCGCCTCCGGCCACCTAGGACTCGCACGCCAGCGGCTATACTGCGGCCGGATGAATGTATTCGTCCTCAATACCGGCCGCAGCGGATCGAAAACCTTCGCGCGCGCCTGCTCGCACATCACGAATTTCACGAGCGCGCATGAATCTCGCAGCGGCCTGCTCGGCGAGCCGCACTTCGACTATCCGGACCATCACATCGAGTCGGACAACCGGCTGGCATGGCTGCTCGGGCGCCTCGACCGCCGCTTCGGCGACCGGGCTTTCTATGT
>DATKBY010000082.1:0-2066 GCA_035513555.1 Steroidobacteraceae bacterium
GGACATCGCGCGCCGCTTCAATATCGGCTATGTGGAACTGCTGCGCGCCAACCCCGGCGTGGATCCCTGGCTGCCGGGCGAAGGCACGCAGATCGTGCTCCCGACGGAGTTCATCCTGCCCGACGCGCCGCGCGAGGGCCTCGTGCTGAACCTCGCCGCGATGCGCCTTTATTACTATCCGAAACGCGAGAAGGACGCGCCAGTCGAAGTGTTCACGCACCCGATCGGCATCGGCAAGGTCGGCTGGGCGACGCCCGAGGGCACTACCAAGGTGGTCTCGCACGTGAAGGACCCGGTGTGGACGCCACCTCTGTCGGTGCGCCGGGAGCATGCCAAGGAGGGGGACATTCTGCCGGACAAGGTGCCACCGGGAAGGGACAATCCGCTCGGCCGCCACATGATGCGGCTCGGCTGGCCGAGCTACTTGATCCACGGCACCAATAAGCCGCCCGCGGTCGGCATGCGCGCGAGTGCCGGCTGCATCCGCCTGTATCCCGAGGACATCGCGCGGATCTACGAATTGGTGCCGGATGGCACCAAAGTGATTGTCGTGAACCAGCCGTACCTGCTCGGCTGGCACGGCGACCGGCTGCTGTTGCAGGCGTTCGAGCCGCTGGTCGACGACAAACGCGACTGGACCGACGTGCCGAAGTCGTTACGCCAGAAGACAAAGAAGCCGGCGACGCCGCAGTGGAAAAAGGTGGCGCAGCATGCCGACGCGATCGACTGGGAATTGATCCGCCAGGCGGCGTCTGAGCCGCGCGGCATCGCTATCGAGGTCGGGCCGGGCACCGTGCAGGACTTGGCGGCTCTGGTTGCAAATGCCCCTCGTGTTCGCAATGCCATCCCGCAAGGCTCGAACTGGAACGGCGTCGAGGACCAGTACGCGGGCGATCCGCAGTTCGGCGGGCAGGCGAGCGCGAGCCCCTGAATCAGTGCCGCGCGGCGAGCGCCGCGACGATCGATCCCGCGACGACGGCGAGCGCGCCGACGATCGAAAGCGAATTCAGTCCTTCCGGCGCCACCAGCGCGATGCCCGAGTATTCGAGCAGCCACATCGTGCCGATCGTGACCAGCGGCGCGATCGACAATACCGCGCTCACCCGGGAAACGTCCCAGTGGTGCAGCGCTTCGCCGAAGGCGCCGTAAGCCACCAGCGTGTTCGCGCAGCAGAACGCGAGCATCCCGAGTTGCATCCCGTCGAGCTCGAGGATCGCCGTGGGTCTTGCCGCCGGCAGCAACAGCACCGTTGCACCCACGTAGAGCATCCACAGCACCTGTCGCGCCGTGAAGTGAACGAGCAGCTGTTTCTGAGCCAGGCCGTAAATGGCCCAGGCGACGGCGGCTGCGACCATCAGGACGACGCCGAGACCCAGCCCTTCCGTCGGGCGCAGCAGCAGCGGCAGGCGTTCGTTGAAAAAGAGCAGCAGGCCGGCGACGAGCACGGCGAATCCAATCCACTGCCGCGGATCGAAGCGCTCGCGGAACACGAAGACGCCGCCGAGCAGCAGCAGCAGCGGGGCGAGCTGTATGACGACCTGCGCGACCGACGGCGTCGTATGGTCCAGCGCGATCAGGTAGAGCACGTAGTTGCCAACCAGCATGACGAGCGCGATGGCGAGCAGGACGGTCGCGGCGCCGGCTGCCTTCCTCATCGGCGGAAGCTGCCCGCGCCACAGCAGGAAGGCGCCAAGGCCGAGCAGCGACACCGCGAAGCGCCACCAGGTGATCGTGTACGCGTCCATACCGGTCAGCACGTACTTCAAGGCGACCGGCAACAGGCCCCACAGCACGGCGGTCGAGAACGCCATCCAGAATCCCGTCTGCCAGCCGCCCGGAGCCGTCCGCATGCGCCATCGTATGCTAGTCTTCGTGAAACCCGGGGGAGATACCGGTGGCGGAACGGCTGACCGGCATTCAGGTAAACGAAGAAGCCGGTTCTTCACAATCGATTTCGGAAACACCGACTGCGATCACCGCATTCGTCGGCCGTTGCCTGCGTGGCCCGGTCAACCGCGCCGTGCGGATCGCGAGCTTCGCGGAGTTCCAGCGCCTGTTCGGCGGAC
>DATKBY010000083.1:0-20896 GCA_035513555.1 Steroidobacteraceae bacterium
CGCGGCTTCATCGTCACGAACGCCCATGTGATCAAGAACGCGAGCGAGATCACGATCACGCTGGTCGACGATCTCGAGCTGAAAGCCGAAGTGGTCGGCACCGACGACCGTTCCGATGTCGCCGTGCTGAAAGTCATCGAAGGCAGGCTGCCGGCGGAAATCGCCCTCGCCGATTCCGCGCGTCTGCAGGTCGGCGATTTCGTCATCGCGATCGGCAATCCGTTCGGCCTTCAGCACACCGTGACCTCGGGCATCGTCAGCGCCCTCGGCCGCTCGGGCATCAACCGGGACAATCTCGAGGACTTTATCCAGACCGACGCCGCCATCAACCCGGGCAACTCCGGCGGCGCGCTCGTCAGCCTCGATGGAGAGCTGGTCGGGATCAATTCCGTGATCCTTTCCTCGCAGGGCGGAGGCAACATCGGCATCGGCTTCGCGATTCCCTCGAACATGGTCCGCTCGATCATGGAGCAGCTGATCGAGCACGGCGAAGTGAGCCGCGGCCAGCTCGGTGTCAGCACCATCAGCCTGTCGCCCGAGTTCCGCCGGAGCCTCGGGCTGCCGGACAACACTCAGGGCGCGCTCGTGACCCAGGTCTCCGAAGGTTCCGCGGCCGCCCGCGCGGGCATCGCGGTCAGCGACGTGATCACATCGGTCCGCGCTCAGACCATCCGGACGAATGCGGAGCTGCGCAATGCCATCGGCCTGCTGAAGGTGGGCGATTCGGTCGCGATCGGCCTGTTGCGCGAAGGCAGGCCGATGACGCTGACGGCGGTGCTGCGCGAACCGGCGCAGCTCGCGGACGCCTCGGCGATCCACCCTGCGCTCGCTGGCGCCGAGCTCGTCGAGGCCACCGAAGACGCCGGCGGCGGTGTGCGCGTGCGCGCGGTGCAGCCGGGCAGTCCGGCCGCGCAGGTGGGCCTGCTGCAGGAGGATCGCATCATCGCGGTCAACCGCGCGCGCATCGCGAGCCTCCTGCAGCTGCGGGATGCGGCCAAAGGCCAGTCGTCGCTGCTGCTGCAGCTGCGCCGCGGCAACCAGGTGCTGCTGCTGCCGCTGCGCTGAGCCTCGCCGCGGCGGGCTCCGTATAATCGGGCCATGGCCCGGCGATCTGTCTGCGTGCTCGGCGGTTCCGGATTTGTCGGCACGCAGCTCTGCGCCGCGCTCGCGCGTCAGGACTGGCTCATCACGGTGCCGACCCGCAACCCTGCCGCCGCGCGGCACCTCAGCGTGCTGCCGGCGCTCGCCGTGGTCGCGGCGGACGTTCACGACGAAGACCGGCTTGCCATGCTTTGCGCGGGCCAGGACGCCGTCGTCAACCTGATCGGCATCCTGAACGAGCGCGGCCGCGACGGCAGCGGCTTCGAGCGCGCCCACGTCGCGCTTGCGCGCACACTGGTCGCAGCCTGCCGCCGCCAGCGCGTGCCCAGGCTGCTGCAGATGAGCGCGCTCAATGCGGACGCGGACAATGGCCCGAGTCACTACTTGCGAAGCAAAGGCCGGGCCGAACGCATCATCCGCGACGAATGCGGAGCCGACCTGCAATGGACGATCTTCCGGCCGTCCGTGATCTTCGGCCCCCGCGACGACTTCGCGAACCGTTTTGGCCGGCTGCTGAAGGCGATTCCTCTCGTGTTCCCGCTCGCGCGTCCCGGCGCGAGATTCGCACCGGTCTGGGTCGAGGATGTCGTGGCGGCATTCATGCGCGCACTGGCGGACGATGCGACGGCCGGCGAGTGCTACGAGCTGGCGGGCACGGAGATCCTGACGCTGCGCGAGATCGTCGCGATGGTGCGCGACCGGCTCGGGCTCACGCGCGCGATCATCGGCCTGCCGGATTTCGCCGCGCGCGCGCAGGCGGCGCTCTGTGACTTCGTCCCGGGCAAACCGTTCTCCACCGACAATTACCGCTCCCTGCTGGTCGACAGCGTGGCCCGCTCCGACGGATTCGCGCGCCTCGGCATCCGGCCGCAGCCCTTCAGCGCCATCCTGCCGCGCTATCTCGGCTAGCGCCCGTGTTCAGGCCGGGGGGCAGAGGCGCCCGCGTGCCGTCGCATCGCGCTCGAGCGGCTTCATCGCCGAGTAGAATGTCGGCAGGTCGTGGCCGAGCCACGCGAGCTCGGCGGTCAGCGCCGGCACGCAGCGGTGATAGGCCGCTGCCGCGACGAGCCGTGCGTTGTTGAGGACACCGGCACGCGCGAGTCCAACGGCAGCGAGCGTGTCGCGCAGCCGCTCGAGCTCGGCCGCCTTCGCAGCGCGCATCGCCTCCTGGTCGCCGGCGCCGGCATAGAGCGCATCGAGTCGCGCGCGGGTTTCGATCATCGCGTCCGCAACCGCTTCCTGGCGGCGACGCGCGCGGAGGAACGCCTCGATCGTGCCGCCCCCGGCGCCGGCGGCCAGCCAGCGCCGCAGTCCCTCGATCTCGACCACCGTCGCGAATGCCTCGTTGAAGTCGCTGTCTCCGGGCGCGTACACCGCCTGGTGCGCGAGTTCGTGGAAGATGAGGGCGGCGAGCTCGCGGTCGCCGTAAGCGAGCATGGTGTTCAGCACGGGATCGCGCAGGTGACCGAGCGTCGAATACGCGATGGCCGGACCGACGTGAACGTCGAAGCCGCGCCGCGCGAGACGGGCGGCAGCCCGCGCCGCTCGCTGCTCGTCGAAGTAGCCGCGATACGTCACGCAACCGGCGATCGGAAAACACCAGCGGCGCGGCACGATCGAGAATTCGGGCGCCGCGAACAGGTTCCAGGTTGCATACGGGCGGCCGAGATCCGCGTAAGTCCGGTAGCTGCCATTGTCGGGAAGGCCGAGCTCCGTCATCGCGAAGTTGCGCGCGCGGTTCGCGTAGTCGAGCCGACTGCGCAGCGACGGGCCGGTCTCCGGGCGGGCCATCACTTCCTCGATGGGCGCGCGCCGGCGATTCATCTCGAGCTGTCCGGCCGCCAGATGCAGGTAATAGCAGCCGGAAAGGCCCGCGCAGGCAAGAACGAGCGCGAGGCGCCGGGTCAGGCGTGAGAGGGAATCGCGTAACATTGCCGGATGAAAGTCTATCTGGTCGGCGGCGCCGTTCGCGACGAGCTGCTCGGCCGGCCGGTCGGCGAACGCGACTGGGTCGTGGTCGGCGCGACCCCCGGGGAGATGCTGGACGCGGGCTTCCGCCAGGTCGGGCGCGACTTTCCGGTGTTCCTGCACCCCGAGACTCACGAGGAACACGCGCTCGCGCGCACCGAGCGCAAGACCGGCCCTGGCTATCGCGGCTTCGAACTGCGCTATTCGCCGGACGTCACGCTCGAAGAAGACCTGGAGCGGCGCGACCTGACCATCAATGCAATGGCGCGCGACGCCGAAGGCAAGCTGATCGATCCCTGCGGCGGGATGCGCGACCTCGAATCGCGCACGCTGCGCCACGTGTCCGAAGCGTTCAACGAGGACCCGGTGCGCATCCTGCGCGTCGCCCGCTTCCTTGCCCGTTACCAGCCGCTCGGTTTCTCGGTCGCGGCGGAGACGTTCGCGCGCATGCGCGCGATGACCGCCGCCGGCGAAGTCGACGCACTGGTGCCGGAGCGGGTCTGGCAGGAGATGGACTGCGCGCTCGGCGAAGCGGCGCCCGAGGCGTGGCTGCGCGTGCTGCACGATTGCGGCGCGCTCGCACGCATCCTGCCGGAGCTCGAGGCGCTCTATGGCGTTCCGCAGCCGCCGCAATGGCACCCGGAGATCGACACCGGCCTGCACATGGAACTCGTGCTGCAGGCCGCGGCTGACCTGACGCCGGAGCCGCGCATCCGTTTTGCCGCGCTGATGCACGATCTCGGCAAGGGCACGACGCCCCGTTCCGTCTGGCCGCGCCACATCGGCCACGAGGAGCGCGGCATACCCCTCGTGCGCACCGTCGCGGAGCGCCTGCGCGTGCCCGTAGACTATCGCGAGCTCGCCGAGCTCGCGTCGTTATGGCATGGCCATGCGCACCGCGCCCGCGAGCTGCGGCCGCGCACGATCCTGAAGCTGCTCGAATCCTGCGACGCGTTCCGGCGCCCGCAACGCTTCCGCGAACTGCTCGTCGCCTGCGAAGCCGACTATCGCGGCCGCGGCGGCCTGCGCCACCGGCCATACCCGCAGGCGGAGCGACTGCTGCGCGCGCAGGAGGCCGCGCTCGCGGTCACGCTGACAGCCGCGGAACGCGAGGGATTGCCCGGCGAGGAGATCGGCGAGCTGCTGCGCCGCCGCCGGCTCGAGGCGCTGCGCGCGCAGCGCGCAGATCAGGCGAACAGGTAGACGATCAGCCCGGCAAGCGCGAAGCGGTACAGCGCAAACGGCGCGAGGCCGATGCGCGTGATCACTTTCAGCAACCAGTGGATGCAGAGGTAGCCGGTCGCGGCGGATACCGCGACGCCCAGGCCCATCAGCGGCCAGTCGGCGTCATTCCGGGGATCCTGCAGCAATTGCGTCAACTCGTAGACGCCCGCCATGGCGATGCTCGGCACCGCCAGCAGGAACGAGAAGCGCGCGGCCGCCTCGCGCGTCAGGCCGAGAGAACGGCCGAGCGTCATCGTGACGCCGGAACGCGAGGTGCCGGGCATCAGCGAGAGCGCCTGCGCGGCGCCGATCAGCAAGGCATCACGCCAGCCGATCGTGTACTCGTCGCGCTGCTGACGGCCAAAATGATCGGCGAGCCACATCAGCAGGCCGAAGCCCGACAGGGTGAACGCGACGAACACGGGATTCCGCAGATTGGCCTCGATCCAGCCGGCGAACAGCATGCCCGCCAGGCCGACCGGGATCGTGGCAACCAGCACGCACCAGGCCAGGCGCGCGTCGGGCGAGAGCGGACCACTTCGAAACGATCCGAACCACGCGCGGGCCATCGCGAACAGCTGCCCGCGGAAATACGCGACGACCGCGAACAGCGTGCCGACGTGCACCGCGACGTCGAACGCGAGCCCCTGGTCCTCCCAGCCCGCGAAGTACGGCACCAGGATCAGGTGGCCGGAACTCGAGATCGGCAGGAATTCCGACAGCCCCTGCACGATCGCCAGCACGATGGCTTCAATCGGGTCCAACGCTGCTCCTCATGGTGCCGGGTTTTCTCAAAGGGGTCGCATCCCTTTCTCACCCTGCCTTCAGGGACCGTGAAAGGGATGCGACCCCTTTGAGAAAACCCGGCACCACCATCTTAAAGGGTCGGGGAAAGGTCGCGGAAGCTGAATGCGGCGAGCGGGCCCGTGACGCCGCGGCCGAGCGCGAGCAGCTTGAAGCGCTCGCCCATCTCGCCCGGCAGCATCAGCGTCTGCACGGACTGCGCAAGCCGGTAGCGCTCGCGCTCGCCGGCCTCCTGCTGCAACGCCGCAAGCTCGTGCTCAATGCCGAGCGCGGCGAGTGCATGCGCCTGCGTCGCGAATCCCGCGACCGTGTAGCCCGCGGCGACGGCCGCGTCGCACAGCGCAGAGAAATCGACCCAGGCCGTGAGGTCCTGCAAACCGGGGCGGATGAGCACGCCCTCCGCGCGCCGGTTGCGGTAGAAACCACAGAGCGTGCCGCCGTCGCGCATCGGGTGATAGTAATGAGTGCGCGGCAAACCGTAATCCGCGATCAGGAAGACGCCGCGCTCGAGCGAGGCCCCGGCGGCATCGATCCACGCCGGAAGCGACGCGCGCCACTCCGATACGTAGCCGTCCGGCATTCCGTTCGGCAACCTTGCGCGAAGGGCAGCGACGGCCGCGGCCAGCGTGGCATCGGCCGGCCGCGGCTCGAACCGGAACGCGTCGCCCTCGACCACGACCCCGAGCGCCTCGCAACCGTCGCCCGCAATGCGGAAGCGATCGACTGGCAAGGCGTCCACCACCTCGTTCGCAATCGCGACGCCACGCCAGTTCTCTGCCGGCGGCGCGTCAAGCCACTCCACGCGCGCGGCAATCGCGGGCGCTGCCGCGAACAACGCCTGCTGGCGGGCCCGCAGTGGCGCGCTGACCTCGACGATCCGGTAACGCTGCGGCAATGCCGCCAACCGCTCGAGCGCCGTCAGCAAGTCGAACGCCATGCGCCCGCTGCCGGCGCCGAACTCGACCACGTCGCCGCCATCCGTGCGCGCGAGGATCTCCACGCACTGATGCGCGAGGCAACGGGTAAAAACCGGCGACAGTTCGGGTGCCGTCACGTAATCGCCCCCGGCACCGAAAAGCACGCGGCCGGTCGCATAGTAGCCCAGTCCCGGTGCATACAGCGCCCCCTGCATGAAGGTCGAGAACGGAATCCATCCGCCCGCCCGGCTGATCAGGCCGCGCAGGTGCCGCGCGACCTGCTCGCCATGCAGCGCCTCTTCGCGCGTCAACTCCAGCGCGCCGCCCGGCATCAGCATGGCGGCCCCGCCGACCCGTGATATCGTCGCCACCCGTCATGAATACCGCAGTCCCAACGCCGCTCTCCGGCCAGGTCGTGCTGATCACGGGCGCCGCCCGGCGCATCGGCGCCGCCATCGCCCGCGCCTTCCACGCCGCCGGCGCGACGGTCGCCGTGCATTGCCGCCATTCCGCGACCGAGGCGGCGGCGCTCGTCGCCGGCATGAATAACGCGCGTCCTCAATCCGCCGCCGTGTTCCTCGGCAACCTCGCCGATCCCGCGCTGTGGCAATCCCTGCCGGACGCCGTGACCGGCGCCTTCGGCCGGCTCGACATCCTGGTCAACAACGCATCCACGTTCTATCCGACGCCGGTCGGCGAGATTACGCCGCAACAGTTCGACGATCTCGTCGGCACCAATCTGCGTGCGCCGCTGTTCCTCGCGCAGGCCGCCGCGCCGGAACTGCGCCGCCGCCAGGGCCTGATCCTCAACATCGCCGACATCCACGGCCTGCGCCCGCTCGCACGGCATGCCGTATACAGCGCCGCCAAGGCGGCACTCGTGATGCTGACGCGCTCCCTCGCGCGCGAACTGGGACCGGAAATCCGCGTCAACGCGATTGCGCCCGGCCCGGTGCTCTGGCCGGAGCATGGCATGGACGAGGAAATGCGCCGCGGCATCATCGCGCGCACGGCCCTGAAGCGGGCGGGCACGCCCGAGGATGTCGCGAAGGCCGCCCTTTTCTTCGCCGCCGATGCGCCGTACGTGACCGGCGAAGTGCTCGCGATCGACGGCGGCCGCCTTGCCGGCGGCGAGCAGCGCTAGGACCGTCATTCGTCGGGTCCGTCGAGCGTGGTTTCGCTGAGTGGATGCGCGCAGCGGTCGAAGCGCCGCCACATCTCGCCGATCGGGATGCCGGACACCGGATGCGGCAGACCGGGCGCGAGCTCCGCGAGCGGCCCCAGCACCCAGGCCCGCGTCGCGATGTCCGGATGCGGGAGCGTTGCGCCCGCGTGCCGGCCCGTCAGTTCTCCGTAGAGCAGCAGATCGAGATCCAGCGTGCGAGGCCCCCATTTCGGCGCGCCGGGTTCGCGGCCCTGTGCCCGCTCGATCGCCTTCAGCCGCTCGAGCAGCGAACCGACCGGCAGCTCCGTCGGGAGCTTCAAAACCAGGTTGATAAAGTCGTCGCCAGCGAACCCGACCGCCGCATTCGACCAGGCGCGGGATACTGTGAGGCTGGGGAAATCCGCGGCAAGCGCTGCGATAGCTCGCCGGAGACTTGCGCGCGGCCGGACATTGCTGCCTGCCGCGACGTATGCGTCGACGATGGCGGGCCTCACGCGTCGCGGCCGCGCTCGATGACCACGCCGACGTCACGGGAATCGCGTATGGCGCCCGGCTTGTGCACGGTCACGCGCACGCGCGCGACCGGATATTCTGCGAGCACGATGCGCGCGATCTCGCCGGCCAGCGCCTCGACCAGGCGGAACCGGCTTTCCTGCACGAAAGCGAGCAAGCGCTTTGCCAACGACTTGTAGTTGAGCGTGTCGTTGATCGAATCGCTTTTCGCGGCGGCCGAGAGGTCCACCCACATCTCGAGGTCGATCTCGACGCGCTGACGGACTTCGCGCTCCCAGTCGTAGATGCCGATGATCGCGTCAGCGGAAAGTGCAGTCAGGAAAATTCGATCCACTAGTCTCTCCAGAAGGGTCGCATCCCTTTGCGACGGTTTGCGGTTCTGTCGGCCGGGGCGGTTCGCTCGCTCAGAAGAGAAGAATAAGAAAATTCGCTCGCTCGCCGCCCCGGCCGACAGAACCGCAAAGGGGCGCGTTCCCATCTCACGGCGAGGCGGCCCGGATTCCCGGGGCGCGCAGTTCGTCGAGCGGCCAGCGCGCGCGCGCGCGCACCGGCAGGTCTTCGTGCTCGCCCGCCGCGAGGCGTGCATGACCCGCAAGCGCGATCATCGCGGCATTGTCGGTGCAGAATTCCGGGCGCGGGAAATGGACGCTGCCGCCGGTGGCCGTCACCGCGCGCGCAAGCGCCTCGCGCAGCCTGCGATTGGCGCCGACGCCACCCGCGACGACGAGCCGCGTGATTCCGGTCTGGTGCAGGGCGCGCAATGATTTCGTCACCAGCGTTTCGACCATCGCGGACTCGAAACCGCGTGCGACGTCCGCGCGCATGCGCTCATCCTGCGTGCGGCCGCGGACAGCGACCACGACCGCCGTCTTCAACCCACTGAAGCTGAAATCGAGCCCCGGCCGGTCCAGCATCGGCCGCGGGAACTCGAACACACCGTCGGTTCCCGTCTCCGCGAGCGCCGCCAGCGCGGGTCCGCCTGGATACCCGAGACCCAGCAATTTCGCGGTCTTGTCAAAAGCTTCGCCGGCGGCATCGTCCTGGGTTTCCCCGAGCACCCGGTAGCGGCCGATGCCGCCAACCTGGACCAGCAGGGTGTGCCCTCCCGACACCTGGAGGGCTACGAACGGGAATTCCGGCGGGTCCGGCTCGAGCGCCGGCGCCAGCAGATGGCCTTCCAGGTGATGAACGCCGATGACGGGCACGCCCCAGGCATAGCCCAGCGAGCGGGCGACGGTCGCGCCGACGAGCAGCGCTCCAATCAGCCCGGGGCCCGCCGTATAGGCAATCCCGTCAATGGCTTGCGACTGTAATCCGGCGTCGGCGAGCGCCGCTTCGATCATCGGCAGCAGCCGCTCGATGTGATCGCGGGAGGCCAGTTCGGGCACCACGCCGCCATGCGGCGCATGCAGCGCGATCTGGCTGAAGACCCGGTTCGCGAGCAGGCCCCGGTCGCCGCTATAGACGGCGACGGCAGTCTCGTCGCATGAGGTTTCGATGCCGAGGACGTTCATGGTGCCAGGCTTTTGATTTTCCGAGGGTACATCACTACAATTCCGGGCCCTTTCCCCGGGCGGTTCCGGGGGCACAGCGCCCATTTTCGAGGTTGGAATGCCGAGCGTCCGTATCCGTGAGAACGAGTATTTCGACGCTGCCCTGCGTCGTTTCAAACGCGCCTGCGAAAAGGCCGGCGTACTGACCGAGCTGCGCCGTCGGGAATTCTACGAGAAGCCCACCCAGGAACGGAAACGCAAGAAGGCCGCTGCGATCAAGCGGCACCTGAAGCGCGCATCGCGCGACGGCGGCGGACCGCGCAGCGCAGCGCGCTGATCCCGGATGAGCCTGAAGGCCCGCATCACGGAAGACATGAAGGCGGCAATGCGATCGGGCGAGAAGGATCGCCTGTCCTGCATCCGCATGCTCCAGGCCGGCATCAAGCAGCGCGAAGTCGACGAACGCATCGAACTCGACGACACGCAGGTCCTGTCGGTCATCGACAAAATGATCAAGCAGCGCCGCGAATCCGTCGCCCAGTTCGAAGCCGGCCAGCGCGCCGACCTGGTCGCGAAGGAATCCGCCGAGATCACCGTCCTTTCGGGTTACCTGCCCGCCCAGCTGAACGACACCGAGCTTGACGCGATGATCCGCCAAGCGATCGCCGCAACCGGCGCCGCCACGATGAAGGACATGGGCAAGGTCATGGGCATGCTGAAGCCGAAAGTCCAGGGCCGCACGGACATGGGCGCGCTGTCGGCCCGCATCAAGACTGTCCTCGGCGGCTGACCATGAGCCCGAGCCGCATTCCGGAAGGCGGGGTGCGCGGCTCGATCGTCGCGATCGGCGGCGCCGAGAACAAGGAAAACGATCCCAGGATCCTCGCCCGCTTCGTACGCGAATCCGGCGGCGATGACGCGGACATCATCGTCATCCCGACCGCGAGCCGCGCGCACGAGACCGGGCCGCGTTACGAAAAACTGTTCCGCGAACTCGGCGCCCGGCGCGTCGACGTGATGGATTTCGACACACGCCGCGATTGCCAGGAATCGGGCCGGCTGCAGCGGCTGAACGACGCCTCGGGCATCTTCTTCACCGGCGGCAACCAGCTCCGGCTGACGACACTGCTCGGCGGCACGCCGGTCGCGAAGCTGATCCGCTCGCAGAACGCGCGCGGCGTCACCGTCGGCGGCACGAGTGCCGGCGCTTCCATCCTGTCCGAACACATGATCGCCTTCGGCGACGACGGCTCGGCGGCGATCGCCGGAAGCGTGCGGCTCGCGCCGGGACTCGGACTCACGAACCGCTTCATTATCGATCAGCATTTCCGCGAGCGCGACCGGCTCGGGCGCCTGATCACGGCGCTCGCCTACAATCCGTTCGCGGTCGGCATCGGCCTCGACGAGGACACCGCGGCGTTCATCAGCGCGGACGAGACGCTGGAAGTCGAGGGCAGCGGCGGCGTCACCGTGGTCGACGCATCGAAGGTCAGCATTTCGTCCGTGGACAGCGCGCTCGAAGGCCAGCCGATCTGCATCCTCGGGCTCGTCGTGCACGTGCTGACCGCCGGCGCGACTTTCAACCTGCACACGCGGCAGGCCTCGGCAACCGGGCTGATCCAATCGCGCGAATAGGCAGCCGAGCGCCTAGAACCCGCGCCGCGCGCTCCGCCCAGCGCGCGGCCCGCCCCTCGAGCGCCTGCCCGGCGAGTGTTTCGGTCCACGCGCGCGCATAGATGCCCTGTGCGTAGTTCGGGCTGAGGGCGGTTGCACGCTCGAGCCAGGGCAGCGCGCCGTCGAGGTCACCGAGCAACCAGTGCGTGCGGCCCATCGCGAAGTTCACGAACGGGTCCATTGCGTCGAGCTCGACTGCCCGCGCCGCGAAGCGGCGCGCCTGGTCGACCTCGCCGGCGAGGTCATCCGTGTGACGCATGAATGCGGACTGGAAATGGACGAAGGACAGTCCCGCATGCGCGCGCGCGAATGCAGGATCGCGCTCGATCGCGCGCTGGAATAGCGCCGCCGCGGCGGCGTTGTCCTTCCGGTTGAAGCGGTACACGTGCTGCAGGCCGAGGTGATAAGCGGACCAGGCGTCGAGATCCTCGCTGACGTTGAGCCGAGCGAGCGCCGCCTCGTGCTGCGGGATGCGCACCTCGAGCGCCGCCAGCACGCTCTGCCGAATCTCGTCGCGGACGCGGTGGACGTCGGCGAGCGCGCCGCCGAAGCGTTCCGCCCAGACGATGCCGGAGTCGCGCATGTCGACGAGTTCGACCGACACGGAGAAGTTGCGGCCACGGATCTCGACTGAGCCCGCGAGGGCATAACGCACGCCGAGCAGGCGGCCGATGTCGCCCATGTCCGCGTCGTCGGCGCGCAGGCGGAACGAGGAACCGCGCGCAGTCACGAAGAGCCAGCGCAGGCGCGCAAGGTCGATGATCAGCTCGTCGGGCAGCGCTTCGGCGATCGCCGCATAGGGACCCGCGTCGCCGACCAATCGGAATGGCAGGACCGCGATCGAGGGCTTCGCGAGCGTCGACAGGGCGTGGGCAGTGCGCGCGTCGGTCCTCGCCGGGGCTGCCGGCCCGGCGCCCGCCGCGTTCGTCGCGCCGCCCTGCACGGCCCGCACTTCCGCAACGAAACGGAAACCCTGGCCATGCCGGGTGCGGATGAACTGCTGTGACTTGCCGTCATCCCCCAGCGCCTGGCGCGCCGACTTGATGCGGCTCGCGAGGGCGGCCTCCGAGACGACCCGCCCATCCCAGACCTTCTCGAAGATCTCGTCCCGGGATACCAGGCGGTCGCGGTTCTCGACGAGCAAGGCCAGCAGTGCGAAGACCTGGGGTTCCAGCGCGCGCACGACGCCCTGCGCCCGCAGTTCGACTTGCGCCAGGTCGAGCTCGAATTCGGCGAAGCGGTAAATCACGGGTGGCAGCATAGATCACCCTCGAGGCCGCTCCCAGAAGGCCGCCACGCAATCTCCATGGAATCTCCAAGCTTCCGCGGCCCCGCCCTGCCACGCTTCGCGTCGCCCCTACCCTGAGGAGTCACCACCATGAATGCTAAAGACGTGATACGCGGGTTCGTGCCGGCGGTTGCCGTCGGATTCCTGGCCATCGCATCCACTGTGAACGCCGCAACGCCGGACGCGGAACCGGCGATCTCGAGGACCGTCGGCGACGCCAGTTTGCAGTGGGGTGCCTGTCCCGATTTCCTGCCCGCCGGTTGCGCGATCGCCGTGCTGCACGGCGATCCGTCGCAGCCGAATGCCGATGTGTTCTTCAAGGTGCCCGCCCGGTCGGAGATACCGCTGCACACGCATACATCTGCCGAACGCATGGTGCTGGTCGCCGGAGAGCTCGAAGTGACCTACCAGGGCCAGGCGCCCGTGCGGCTCACGCCCGGTGCGTATGCCTATGGCCCGCCTGGACGTCCGCATGCCGGCCGCTGCCTAAGCGACGTCGCCTGCGTTCTGTTCATCGCCTTCGAGTCCGCAGTGGACGCCGTGCCATCCGCGGCCGCAAGCCCGTAAACCCGTTTTCCCCTTCAATCCAGGAGATTCAACATGCCTCTTGTAACCATTGACGTGATCAAGGACGTCTTCACCCCGAAGCAGAAGCAGGAGCTCATCGCCAAGGTCACGGCAGCGATGATCGAGGTCGAAGGCGAAGCCATGCGGCCCGTGACCTGGGTCCGCGTGCGGGAATATGAGCAGGGCGACTGGGCCATCGGCGGCCAACCGCTCCGGGCGGCCGACGTTCATGCTCTCGCCCGAAGCAAGGCCGCCTAAGCCCGCCATTTGACGGCTCAACGGGAGCGGCGGAGCCTGCCGCCCCCGCATGGCGCGCGGGCTGCGCGTCCGCGGCGGCCTATGCGATCATGGCCGGCCAATCCCTGTCCAGGTAACGGCCGGCCGGCATGCGCATACTCGACCGCTCCGTCTATGTCGGGCCCTCGCACTTCGCGCGGTTTCCCGTCATCCGCCTCGAGCTCGATCTCGGCGCGCTCGAGGCCTGGCCGACCGGAAAACTCGGCCGCGGATTCGTCGACGGCCTGATCGAGGCGCTGCCCGGCCTCGCCGAGCACGGCTGCTCCTACCAGACCGCGGGCGGATTCGTCCGCCGCATGAACGAGGACGAAGGCACCTGGCTCGGCCACGTGCTGGAACACGTCGCGCTCGAACTGCAGAACGTCGCCGGCGAGGACGTCACTTTCGGCAAGACGCGCAGCCTCGAACGCCCCGGCCTCTATTCGGTCGTCTACGAGTATGCCGAGCGCGAGGAAGGCGTAGCCGCAGGCGAACTGGCGTTGCGCCTGCTGTGCTCGCTGCTGCCGGCGAAACTCCGTCCCGCCGGCAGCGTCCCCGAAGGCTGGAACTGGCCGGAGGCGCGCGACGCCTACATCAAGTATGCGCAGCGCCGCGCGCTTGGGCCCTCGACCGCGTCGCTCGTGCACGCCGCCGAGAAGCGCGGCATCCCGTGGCTGCGCCTGAATGACCAGTCGCTGATCCAGCTCGGCCATGGCCGCTATCAGCAGCGCATCCAGGCGACGGTGACCGGACGCACGCCGCACATCTCGGTCGAGCTCGCAAGCGACAAGGAAGAGACCAACCGGATTCTCGGCGCGCTCGGGCTGCCGGTGCCGCGCCAGGAACTGGCGCAGACCGAGCGCGAGGCGGTGCGCGCGGCGAACCGGCTCGGTTATCCGGTCGTGACCAAGCCCTATAACGGCAACCACGGGCGCGGCATCTCGATCCGGCTCACCGACGACGCCGAAGTCGCGCGCGGCTTCGCGATCGCGCGCGAGCATTCGCGCTCGGTCATCGTCGAGAACTTTCTCGAAGGCGACGACCACCGCCTGCTGATCGTGAACGGTGAACTGATCGCCGCGACGCGACGCACGCCCGGCCGCGTGGTCGGCGACGGCGAGCACACCGTCGCCGAACTGGTCGAGATCGTGAACCAGGATCCGCGTCGCGGCGTCGGGCACGAGAAAGTGCTGACGCGGCTCGAGATCGACGCGCAGGCGGAAGCGATGCTCGCGCATGCGGCGCTCACCGCCTCCTCCGTGCCGGAGGCGGGCCGCGTCGTCTACCTGCGCTCGACCGCGAACCTGTCGACCGGCGGCACCGCGACCGACGTCACCGACGTGATCCACCCGGACAACCGCGACATGGCCGTGCGCGCGGTCCGGGCCATCGGCCTCGACGTCGGCGGCGTGGATTTCCTGTCGCAGGACATCACCCTCTCCTACCGCGAAATCGGCGGCGGCATCTGCGAGATCAACGCCGCGCCGGGCTTCCGCATGCACGTGGCGCCCTCCGAGGGCACCCCGCGCGACGCCGCGGGCCCGGTCATCGACATGCTGTTCCCGCCAGGCGCGCCATCCCGCGTGCCGATCGCCGCCATCACCGGCACCAACGGCAAGACCACGACCGCGCGCATGCTCGCGCACATATTGAAAATGTCCGGCTTCACGCCCGGCCTCACGACGACCGACGGCGTGTACATCGACGGGCAGCGCACGGTGTCCGGCGACATGACGGGCCCGGTCTCGGCGCGCATGGTGCTGTCGGACCCGCACATCGACGCGGCCGTGCTCGAAACGGCGCGCGGCGGCCTGCTGCGCGCGGGCATGGGCGTCTCGGCGGTCGACGTCGGCGCGGTGCTGAACGTGCAGGCCGACCATCTGGGCCTCAAGGGAATCGATACGCTCGAGCAGCTCGCCGAGGTCAAGCGTGTCGTCGTCGAGGTCGCGACGGGTTGCGCGGTGCTGAACGCCGACGATGAACTCGTGCTGCGGATGTCGGCGCACACCGATGCCGAGCACCTCTGCTACGTGACGATGAACCCGCAGCACACTCTGGTGCGGGAGCACATCCGCGCGGGCGGGCGCGCCTGCGCGCTGGAGGCCGGCGTCAACGGCCAGATGATCACGCTGTACGACCGCGGCGGCCACATACCGCTGGTCTGGACGCACCTGATCCCCGCGACGCTCGAGGGCCGCGCGACGCACAACGTCCAGAACGCGATGTTCGCCGCGTCGATGGCATTCTCTATGGGCGTCAAGCTGGACGCGATCCGCCAGGGGCTGCGCACCTTCGACACGACCTTCTATCAAGCCCCCGGACGCATGAACATTTTCGACGAGCACCCGTTCAAGGTACTGTTCGATTACGGGCACAACGCGCACGCGGTCTCGATGCTCTCCGATCTCGCGGGCCGGCTCGAGGTCGCGGGCCGGCGCATTGTCGTGCTCGCCGGCCCCGGCGACCGGCGCGACGAGGATCTGCGCGCGATTGCGCACGCGGTCGCCGGCCGCTTCGATCATTACGTCTGCCGTCGCGACGACAACCTGCGCGACCGCGCAGGCGACGAAGTGCCGCGCATCATGGCGGCGGAACTGCTGTCCGCCGGCGTGCCGCAGTCCGCGATCTCCGTGATCCCGGACGAGCAGGAAGCGATCGAGGCGGCGCTGCGCATGGGCCAGCCCGGCGACCTGCTGCTCGTGTTCGCGGATGCGTTGGTGCGCTCGTGGAAGCAGATCGTCCGCTTTCGTCCCGAAGGCGCGCCGGCGCCGGCCCTGCGCGCACCCGAACCGGTTGCCGTCGTGCGAGCCGTGGAGATGACCGCCGAAAACATCGCACCGATGTCGCTCGAAGGGCTGATCCGCGACCAACGCGGCATCCGCTACGCACCCGAGGCGTCCGACTGAGTGGGAAGGCCTCAGCGCCATTCGCCGATTCGCGCCGCCTGACCGGCCATAACCGGTTTTTCGGCGGCGGCGGCGCCGTGCTCGAAACGCCGGAATCGGACCCGGACGTGCTCGCGGGCTGGGAGCGCCGCGTGCGCCTCGCCTGCCGCGCGTTCGGCTGGCCGGCTTCCACCATGGTGGCGATCGCGCATGAGTCCGGTGCTTCGCTTGCGTTCTCCGCGCCACCGGATCAGCTCTTCACCGCGACCGAAGTCAATGAGTGGGCGCTGGCCGCCGCAATCGCGGAAGGCGAACCCGCGCGACGCGAGGCACTCATCGCGGCGCTCGCCGCCGAGCAACCGGAAGAACCCGAACCGCCGGTGCTCGAAGATGCCGGCGCCATCCTCCGGCTGCAGCGGCGCGCCGCCGCCGAAGCTCAGCCAAGACTCGAAGCGTTGCTCGATGCCGCGGAGGCGCGCGGTCTGCCGGTGCTGCTCGACGATGAGGAACTGACGGTCGGCGCGGGCACCGGTCATCGCAGCTGGCCGCTCGCCGATCTCCCGGATGCCGGGGCGGACAAGTTCGAGGGCCTCTCCGCCATCCCGGTCGCGCTGGTGACTGGAACGAACGGCAAGACCACGGTCGTACGCCTCATCGCGGCATGCCTGCGCGCGGCCGGCTACCGCACCGGCCATAGCTGCACCGATGGCGTGTTCGTCGACGGACACGCCATCGGCAGCGGCGATTACTCGGGCCCCGCGGGCGCGCGGCGGGTGCTGCGCGATCGTCGCGTGGCAGCCGCCGTGCTCGAAACGGCGCGCGGCGGCATCCTGCGCCGCGGACTGGCGGTCGCGCATGCCGACACCGCCGTGATCACCAGCATCGCCGCTGATCATTTCGGCGAGTACGGCATTCACGACCTCGCGGCGCTCGCCGAAGTCAAGCTGGCGGTCGCCCGTGCGCTCGACCGCAATGGCCTGCTGGTCGTCAATGCGGACGACCCGACGCTCGTCCGCAAGGCGCCCGACGTCGGTCGGCGGCTCGCATGGTTCGCGCGGGACGACGGGCATGTGCTGCTGACCGCGCACCGCCGCGATGGCGGCAGCAGCTGCGGCGTGGCCGGCGGACGGCTCCGCCTGCATCACGGGCGGAGCGAACACGACCTCGGTGCGGTCGCGGCCATGCCGCTTGCCGCAGGCGGGCATTCGTTGTTTAACGTATTGAACCTCGCGGCCGCCGCGCTCGCAGCGACAGGCCTCGGCATCGCGCCATCGACCATCGCAGCCGTGTTCGGGCGCTTCGGGCAGGATCCGGCGGACAACCCAGGGCGGCTGATGCGCTTTGAAGTCGGCGGCCTGAACCTGATCGTGGATTTCGCGCACAACCCGGACGCGCTCGCCGGACTCGGGGAGTTTGCGCAGCGCCTGCGCCAGCGCGGGCGCCTGGCCATCCTGCTCGGGCAGGCCGGCAACCGCGAGGACGCGGACATCGACCGGCTGGCAGCAGCCGCCGCAGCGGCGAAGCCCGATCTCGTCGTCGTCAAGGAACTCGGCAGTTACCTGCGAGGTCGAGGCGCGGGCGAAGTGCCGGCCTTGCTGAAGCGCGCGCTCGCGAGAGCCGGCATCGGGAATGCCGCGCTCGCGGATGCGCCCGACGAGGAAGCGGCCGTGCGCCTCGCGCTCGGCTGGGCGCGGATCGGCGACGTGATCGTGCTGCCGCTGCACACGCGCGAGGGCCGCGCTTCGGTACTCGCGCTGATCGACACGCTGCGCCGCGCGGACTGGCGCGCCGGCCAGCCATTGCCCGCCTGAGGTATCTTGTTCCATGGCCGGCCGCATACCGCAAGCCTTCATCGACGAGCTGATCGCGCGCGCCGACATCGTCGAGCTCATCGGCAGCCGCGTTCAGCTCAAGAAGGCCGGCCGCGAGTGGAAGGCATGCTGCCCGTTCCATGCGGAGAAAACACCCTCGTTCTGGGTGAGCCCGGACAAGCAGTTCTACCACTGCTTCGGCTGCGGGGCGCATGGCACCGCGCTTGGTTTCCTGATGGAGCACGACAAGCTGCCGTTTCCCGATGCGGTGGACGAGCTCGCTTCGCGGCTCGGTCTCGAGGTGCCGCGCGAAGATGACGGCCGCGCCGCGCGTCCGCGGCCGGGCGAGGATCTCTATGAGCTGATGTCGCAGGTCACGCAGTTCTACCGCGACAGCCTGCGCGAATGCCCGCGCGCGAAGAACTATTTAGCCGGGCGCGGCATCACGCCTGAAACCTGCGTCAAGTTCGCGGTCGGCTACGCGCCGGATGCCTGGGATTCCGTGATGAAGCGCTTCGGCGGCTCGCCTGAGCGCGAGCGCGCGCTGGCCGAGGCCGGCCTCGTGATCGAACGCGGCGGCAAGGGCGAGTCCGGTCACTACGACCGCTTCCGCGACCGGATCATGTTTCCGATCCGCGACGCACGCGGCAGGCCCATCGCCTTCGGCGGCCGCATCATCGACCAGGGCGAGCCGAAGTACCTCAATTCCCCGGAGACGCCCCTCTTCCACAAGGGACGCGAACTGTACGGCCTGTACGAGGCGCGGCAGGCGCTGCGCAAGATCGAGCGGCTGATGGTGGTCGAAGGCTACGTGGATGTCGTGCGCCTGGCGCAGTCCGGCATCGCATATTCCGTCGCAACGCTCGGCACGGCGACGACGCCAGAGCATCTCAACCGCTTGTTCCGCGTCACCAGCGAACTCGTATTCTGCTTCGACGGCGACCGTGCTGGCCGCGCCGCCGCCTGGCGCGCGCTCGAGAACGCGCTCGAGCACGCGCGCGACGGGCGCCAGCTCAAGTTCATGTTCCTGCCCGAGGGCCATGATCCCGACACGCTCGTTGGCGAGGAAGGCGCGGAGGCCTTCGAGGCGCGCATCGCGAGCGCGCAGCCGCTCTCGGAATTCCTGGTCACCCAGCTCGCCCGGCAATCGGATCTTTCGAGCGTGGACGGGCGCGCACGGCTCGCGGAACTCGTGCGGCCGCTGCTCGCCCGCGTGCCGCCGGGCGTTTACCGCGAGCTGCTGCTGGAAAGGCTGGCGCAGGAAGTGAAGATGCCCGCGAGCCGGCTCGAGCAGCTGCTGCGCGGGCCCGCGGAACCGGCGCGCGGCGGCCGCACGGCGCCCTCGCACCCGCCTCAGCGCAGCGGCAGGACGAAGCGCTCGGCCGGCCGGCATCCGATGCTGACGCAGGCGATCTTGCTGCTGCTGCATCATCCTGCCGCAGCCCGCGCCGTGCCGTCGGTGCCCGGCTGGCTCGATGCCGAACTCAAGGGCTTCCCGGTGCTGCGCGAACTGCTGGAAACCGCGCGCGAGGAACCGACGTTGACGACCGCACAGCTCGTCGAGCGCTGGCGCGAACGGCCCGAAGGCGCCCGTCTGGCGGAGCTCGCGGGCGAAGAATCGCTGGTCGTCGACGCGCGGGCCGCCGGGCGGGAACTGGCAACGCTCCTGGAGCGACTCGGTGCGGAACTCGGACCGGAAAAACGACTCAATGAACTCATAGAGCTCGCCCGCGACCGGCGCCTTTCCGACCAGGAACAGAAGGAATTTCAAGGACTTCTGGGCGCCCGCAGCCCGCGGCCCGGGCGCTGAACCCGGAGTTTTTGCTTCATCCGGACCCCGTCACGGCTGTATAATATCCGGCTGTTTTGCGGCCGTTCCCCTGTGCCCTCCCGAGGATTCCCCGCTTGAGCGAGAAAAAACTTCCGGTCATACCTGAAGACCGCCAGTCGCAGCTGAAGCTGTTAATCGCGCGCGGCAAGGAACAGGGTTACCTGACCTATGCCGAAGTCAACGACCACCTGCCGCCCGAGATCGTCGATCCGGAGCAGATCGAAGACATCGTCAACACGATCAATGACATGGGCATCACGGTCTATGAGAAAGCACCGGATGCCGAAGCGCTGCTGCTGACGGACGCGTCTGCTCCCGACGAGGAAGCGGTCGAGGAAGCGGCCGCCGCGCTCGCGATCGCCGATTCCGAGTTCGGCCGCACGACTGACCCGGTGCGCATGTACATGCGCGAGATGGGCACGGTCGAACTGCTGACGCGGGAAGGCGAAATCCGCATCGCCAAGCGCATCGAAGAAGGCCTCGACCAGGTGCGTTCCGCCCTCGCCTACTACCCGCCGACCTACGACTACCTGCTGGGCGCGTACGAGCCGGTCAAGGCCGGTCAGGGTCGTCTGACCGACATCATCGTCGGCTTCCTCGATCCGAATGCGCCGGACGAGATCGCGCAGCCGCACAATCCGAAGGCCGTGGTCCGAAAAGAGCCGGAAGCCGAGGATGAGGACGACGAGGAAAAGACTGACGACGAAGAGGAAGCGATCGACACCGGCCCGGATCCGGAAGAGACTGCCCGTCGCTTCGCGACAATTCAGCGCCTGCACAACCAGGTTGCGAAAGGCCTTGCGACGGCGCGCAGCGCCCGCGAGCCGAAGACCGTGCGCGCCCGCAAGCGGCTCGCCGAGCAGTTCCTGGAACTGAAGCTCGCGCCGAAGATGTTCGACCAGCTCGTCAACCACCTGCGCAGCCACGTGGACGAAGTGCGCCGCCTCGAGCGCGAGATCATGCTGATCTGCGTGCGCCAGGCGGGCATGCCGCGCAAGGACTTCATCTCGACCTTTCCGAAGAACGAGACGAATATCCGCTGGATCGACAAGCACGTCCGCGCCAAGCGCAAGCACTCGGCCGCGCTCGGCCGGCTGCGCGAGGAAGTCGTGCGCCGCCAGCAGGAGCTGCGCGCGCTCGAAAAGCGCCTGACCCGCTCGATCCAGGAGCTGAAGGCGGTCAATCGCGACATCGCGACCGGCGAGGCGATGGCGCGGCGCGCCAAGAAGGAGATGGTGGAGGCCAACCTGCGTCTCGTGATCTCGATCGCCAAGAAGTACACGAACCGCGGGCTGCAGTTCCTCGACCTGATCCAGGAAGGCAACATCGGCCTGATGAAGGCGGTCGACAAGTTCGAATACCGTCGCGGCTACAAGTTC
>DATKBY010000084.1:0-4249 GCA_035513555.1 Steroidobacteraceae bacterium
CTTACGATGAACAGAAAATCACTCGCGCTGTTACCGCTGCTGCTGGCGGCATTTGCGTTCGCGGCCTGCGGGAAGAAAGCGCCGGAGGATCCGGCTGCCGCGGAGGATCCCGCGGTGCAGGCGCAGATCGACCAGAGCGAAGATCTCACCGCCCGGCAGGAAGAAATCAACCGCCGCGAAGCCGAGCTCGCGCTGAAAGAGAAAGAGCAGGAGCTCGCGCGGCGCGAAGCGGCGCTGGCGAAGAGCAGCTCGCCCACGACGACCAGGCCGAGACCCGCGCCGACGCCGGTGGCAACGGCGCCCGCGCCTGCGCCAGCACCCGTCGCAAGCGGACCGAGGACCTACACGGTCCCGAGCGGCACCTCGATCGAGGTTCAGCTGCCGGCGACGATCACGACCAAGACGGCGAAGGTCGGCAATCGCGTCTCCGCGAACCTGACCAACGACCTGGTGGTAGACGGCAAGGTGATCGCGAGGGCGGGATCGCTGCTGCAGGGATCGGTCACCGAAGTGATCTCGGGCAGCAAGCAGATCGGCGGCACGCCGACGCTCGGCCTGACCTTCGACAACCTGACGCTGGCCGACGGCAGCGACACGACGGTCAATGGCACCATCACGCAGGTGGCGACCAAGAGCGACACCGGACGCGACACGGCGAAGATCGCCGGCGGCGCGGTCGCAGGCGCCGTGATCGGGCATCAGGTGGACAGCGACAAGGGCAGGATCATCGGCGGCCTGCTGGGCGCCGCGGCAGGAACCGTCGCCGCGCGCAAGACCGGCACCGAAGTCGAACTGCCGGCCGGCACTGTCATCGGCTTTACGCTGAACTCGCCCGTCAACGTCACGATGTAACCCAAAGGGGTCGCATCCCCTTCAAAGGGGACGCATCCCTTTTCACGACCTGTCGAACCGAGACGCATCCCCTTAGAAAAGGGATGCGTCCCCTTTACAGGCCGCGGCGGAGCCAGTGGAAGGCCATGGCGTCGATGTCGGCGAGCAGCGCCGCGCGACGCGAGGCGAGATCGGCGCGTGTCGCGTCCTCCGCCTGGTCGGCCAGCAATTCCCCGCGCCGCACCACGATCTCGCTCCAGGGCAGCGGCTCCTCGCGCGTGTAATCGGTCAGCGCGGCCGCATGACGGCGCATCTCCCGATACTCGCCGTGCCGCAGGTGAAACTCCATCGCGAGGCGGTGGAATTCCAGGTAGTTGTGGCTGACGCAGCCGCTGGCGAGCAGCACCTCGCCCTGGGCGAGCATCTCCTTCGCGCGTTCCACGTTCGGCGTGAACAGCGCCTGCACGCCCAGGCACCAGGGCCCGCAGTAGGTCGGCGCGACTTCGAGCGATAGCGTCGATGCCTGGTGCAGCAGCACCTGCGCATCGGCGCCGCCGCCCTGTTCGCCGAGGACGTGCCCCATCTGCGACAGCAGTTCCGCCTCGAACCGCCGCGCACCGAGCTGGCGCGCCAGCACGAGCCCGCGTTCGCAGTTCTGTAGTACCTGCTCGTGCTCGCCGGAGAAGAGAGAGAGAGTCGATCCCGCGAGACGGCCGATCAGTTCCGACCGCGGATCGCCGACGCGCCGCGCCGCCGCGACCGCGCTTTCGAGCTCGACGAGAGCGAGGCGGATCTCGCCGCAATAGGCGCGCGTGATGGCGAGCATCGGCGCGTGCGACAGCGCGAGCCCGACCGCGCCGTGCTTATCGGCCTGTGCGACGCAATTCGCGAAGTGATCGCGCGCCGATTTCATGTGGCCGCGCTGGTAGCGCGCGTCGCCGAGCCCGCCGAGCGCGCGCGCCTCGTCCACCGCCGACTTCGCCTCGCGCGCGAAACCGAGCGCGCGCTCATGCGCTGCGAGGCAGTCGTCGAGCTTGCCGCGCGGGAAGTGGATGTTGCCGCGCAGCGTCCAGATGCGCGCCAGGATCTCCGGCCGGTCGACGCCCGCGAGCACGAACTCCGCGCGCTCGAGCGCGGCCAGCGCCTCGTCGTAGCGGTCGACGATGCGCAGCGCATTCGCGAGCCCGATCCGCGCCCGCGCCTCGGTCAGCGCATCGGGGCGCAGATCGATGACCTCGCGCAGCGTCGCGATCGCATCGTGTGTGTGGCCGGTGCGCGTCTGCAGTTCGCCGAGCAGGCAGCGCCCCAGGCTGAAGTCCGCCGGCTCCCGCGCGATCTGGCAGGCTTTCTGCGCGAATTCGAGCGCCCGGTCGAGGCGGAGCGCATCCGCTTCCGCCGCCGCCGCGTCGAGGCAGGCCCGCGCCGCGCCGCTGTCGTCGGCCTCCGCGAGGTGCCCGGCGCGCAGCCCCGCATCGCGGCCCGCGTACCAGGCTGCCGCGTGCGCATGCAGCTCGCGGCGATTGGACTTCAGCAGCGATCCGTACACGGCTTCCCGCATCAGAGCATGGACGAAGGCGATCTCGCCGCCCTCGACGGCGAGCAGGCCGGCATCCACGAGGCTGTCGAGCGACTGCGCCGCCGCGCCCTGCATGGCGGCCAGCGCCTCGCGCGGAAACCGCAGGCCGAGCACGGAAGCCGCGATCAGCGTTTGCCGGTCGGCGCGCTCGAGACGCTCCATGCGCGACAGTACGAGCGCCTGCACGGTCGCAGGCAACGCCCGCTCGCCGGCATCGGCGGCTCGCAACAGTTGATCCAGGAACAGCGGATGTCCCTGCGCGCGCATGATGCAGTCGGCGACGAGCGCTTCCGGAACCTGCGGATAGCTCGCGGCCAGTTCGCGCGCCTCGTCATCGGTGAGCGGCGCGAGATCGAGCGTCGTCAGCGGGCAGCCACGCGCACGCGCGCGCCACGCCGCATCGATCGGATCCTCCTCGGGCCGCGTGGATAAAACGAGGAGCGCCGGCTGCGTCGCGACCGCCGCCGCGAGCTCGCCGAGCCGTGCCGCTTCCTCGCCGCCCGCGTAATGCAGGTCCTCGATGATGAGCAGGAGCGGCGCGGACTGGCAGGTCACTTCGATCAGCCGTCGCACCGCTGCGATGCGCCCATGCTCCAGCGCCTGCGGATCGACGTTGCGCTCTATCGAGGCCTGGTCCGCGGAGAGCGGCGCGCCGGCGAGTCCGCTCGCGTGCAGGATGTCGTCCGGGTGCAGCCGGCCCGACTCGATGGCCGCTGCCACCGCGCTGCGTTTCTCCTCCGGCGTCGCCTCGACAGCGATGCCGAGCAGGCTCGAGAACAGCGCGGCGAGCGGACGGCGCGCCTTGATCTGGCCGAAGTCGAGCACCTGCACGCGATGACAGCCCGCGCCTTTTGCCTCTGCCGCTTCGGCGAGCGCCTCGAGCAGACGCGTCTTGCCGATGCCGGCTTCGCCGCGGATCAGGATCGTGCGGCCGCGGCGCGCGGCGCTCGTGCGCTCGAACAGCGAAACTATCAGCGACAGTTCGGCGTGACGACCGGCAAACGGCGCGGCGCGCGGATGCAGCGCGCGGCGCAGGTCCTCGGCGAGCAGCGTTTCGCCGGGCGCCGCCTGAACTGCAAGTGACTCCGCTTCCAGCATCGGGTGACCGGCCAGCGGAAACGGCCCGTTCGTGCGCTCGGGCAACAGAGGCCCCTGCGCGACGCCGATCGCGATGCCGGGCAGCGGCAGCCGGCTGTCCGCAAAAGCCTGGTGCAGCGCGCGCGCCGTGCAGAGTGCTCGGTGCGGCTCGTGCCCGCTCAGCTTGTCGAGCCCGAACACGGCGTGCACGCGATCGCCCGAGAGACGATCGGCGACGCCGCCGTAATCCGCAACGCGCGCATCGAAAGATTCCTGCAGGCGCTGCGTCAGTTCGCGCGCGGTTTCCGGATCGAGGCTGCGCCGGTAATCGGCGAGCCCGATGAGCCGCGCCGTCAGGACGACGCCGTTGCGCAGCATGCGGTCGTCGCCGGCGGGGGCGGCGACTTCGGGTTCCTCGAGATCCGCCGGCAGCGCGTCGAAGTCGGGATCCGCCGCCGCGCGGCGCCGCTTCATCAGTTCGCGATACAGCGTTTCGGTCGCGGGCTCCGGCGACAGATCGAGTTCGCGGCGCAGGATCGCGCGGCACTGCTGGTACTGGCGCAGCGCGTCCGTGTGCCGGCCCGCGCGCGCGAAGGCATCCATCAACTCGCGGTGCGCGGGCTCGTTGACGGGCTCCAGCGCGATCAGGCGCGAGAGCGCATCGATCTCGCCGGCGCTGTCGCCCGCTTCGCGGCAGAGCCGCACGAGCATCTGCATCGCGGAGGAGATGTCGCGGCGCAGGCTCCGGCGCTCCGCGGCGAGCCA
>DATKBY010000085.1:0-16395 GCA_035513555.1 Steroidobacteraceae bacterium
CCGCTCGACCTGATGCTGAACCTGATCCAGCTGAAACACGGCCTGCGCATCTCGCAACTCGTGTCTGAGCAGTTCGTGCTCGAGCGGGTGCGCAGCGACCAGGACCGCCAGTACGTTCCGCTGCGCGCGCAGATCGGCGCGTCGCATCGCAGCTTGATCAAGGTCGCGCAGCTGATGGAGGAGCACATCGAGAAACCGCTGTCGCTGGACCGGATCGCGCTCACGACCGGGTTGTCCAGACGGCAGATCGAGCGCCTGTTCAAGCGCCACCTCGACTGCGTGCCGAAGCGCTATTACCTCGAGATGCGTCTGCGCCGGGCGCGCGAACTGCTTCTGCAGACCGCGATGCCGATCATGGACGTCACCACCTCCTGCGGCTTCAAGTCCCCGCCCCATTTCTCGCGCTGCTACCGCAACCAGTTCGGCCATCCGCCGAGCGCGGAGCGGCGGGTGCATAAGGCGATGGCGCCTGCCCCGCAGGCCCTGCGCTAGGGGCTTGTCGCGGGCAGACATCTCCTTGTCGCGAAGCGGCCAGTGAGCCTGCGGCCCCCCGCATACCATCAGCGCTCGGACACGACCGAAGAGGCCACGAATGCCGGAAGCTGCGGAGGGCGAATTCGACCTGCGGACGCTCAATGACACGGAGCTGGCCGAACAGGTCCACGACGACCTGTACAACGGCCTGAAGGCCGAGGTCGAGGAAGCGACGCGCATCTTCCTCGAACGGGGCTGGGCGCCGGAGCGCGTACTGAACGACGGGCTGGTCGAAGGCATGCGCATCGTCGGCATCGATTTCCGGGACGGAATCCTGTTCGTGCCGGAGGTGCTGCTCGCCGCGAACGCGATGAAGGGCGGCATGGAGATCCTGCGGCCGCTCCTGGCCGAGACCGGCGTCGAGCCGATCGGCAAGATCGTGATCGGCACCGTCAAGGGCGACATCCACGATATCGGCAAGAATCTCGTCTCGATGATGCTCGAAGGCGCGGGCTTCGAGGTCATCGATATCGGCATCAACAATGCGGTCGAGAAGTACCTGGCCGCGCTAGAGCAGCACCAGCCCGATTTCCTCGGCATGTCGGCGCTGCTGACGACGACGATGCCCTATATGAAAGTCGTGATAGACACGCTGAAAGAAAAAAACCTGCGCGACAGGTACATCGTGCTGGTCGGCGGCGCACCGCTCAACGAAGAGTTCGGCAAGGCGGTGGGCGCCGATGCCTATTGCCGCGATGCGGCCGTCGCGGTCGAAACCGCGAAGAAACTCATCGCTGAGCGCCGTGCAGCGGCGCATGCGAACTGAAGGGATTGCAGCGACCGTGGAACTGCCTGCCCGGCAACTGATCATCGCCTGCGGGGCGCTCGCGTGTGAAGTCGCGGCGCTGCGCCGGGTCAACGACTGGAGCCATGTCGACGTCGTCTGTCTGCCGCCCGAGCTGCACAACCGCCCGGAGCGCATCGCGGGCGCCGTGCGCGAGCAGATTCACAGGCACCGCAGGGATTACGCCGACATCTTCGTCGCCTACGGTGAGTGCGGCACGCGGGGCGCGCTCGACGCGGTGCTCCGCGAGGAAGGCGTGGAGCGCATCGCGGGCGCGCACTGCTACGAGTTCTACGCGACGCCGGCCGTATTCTCCGGGCTCGCCGACGCCGAGCCTGGCAGTTTCTATCTGACCGATTTCCTGCTGCGCCACTTCGAGCGCCTGGTGATCCGCGCGCTCGGCATCGACCGCCATCCGGAACTGCTGCCCGCCTACTTCGGGAATTACCACCGGCTGGTGTACCTCGCCCAGGCGCCAAAACCGGATTCGGAGAGCCAGGCGCAGGCTATCGCGGAACGACTCGGACTCGAATACCGGTTCGAGTCCACCCGCTACGGTGGCCTGGAACAGGGCCTGGCCAAATTCGCCGGCCGGCCGCGGACAGTGCCATGGCGAGCCTGACACTGATTTACTGGCGCGACATCCCCGCGCAGGTGGTGGTCCGGCGCGGCCGCGATACCGCCAAGGTCAAATTGTCCGCCCGTTTCCAGGAAGCGGTGGACCGCGCCGCGATGCGCGCCGGCAAGGGGAGTTCCGATGCCTACCTCGCCGAATGGCGGCGCAGCGCCGCAGCGCCCTGCGGCGACGACATCGAGCGCGAAGCCGCCGCGGAAGCGGAACGCATCGAAGCCCGGTACAGCGACGCCGACCTCGAGCGCCTGATCCGCACGAAGGGCGTCGATGAGGCCGGGACGGCTACCGCGCCGCAGCCGGCCGGCTGAGTCCCCCCGATGTACCGCATGCGTCAGTGGTCGGTGCGTCATGCGCGCGGACTCGATCGCGCCTATTGCGGGCTCGAATCCGCGCTGGTTCGCCTGGCGCCGCTCTGGCGCGCTATCGGCCACCGCCGGCTCGAACGGCCGGTCGCCGCCGTCGAACGCACGGTCAAGGGCTTCCTGTTCGATTGCCGGATGTGCGGGCAATGCGTGCTGGGCTCGACCGGCATGTCCTGCCCGATGAACTGCCCGAAGAACCTCCGCAATGGGCCTTGCGGCGGCGTGCGGGCGAACGGCCACTGTGAAGTGATCCCCGAGATGAAATGCGTCTGGGTGCTGGCCTGGGAAGGCAGCCAGCGCATGCCCGGCGGCGTCGAGGCGATGCGCGCCGTCCAGCCCGCGGTCGACCAGCGCCTGCAGGGCAGTTCCTCGTGGTTGCGCGTCGTACGCGAGAAGACCGGAGACCGCGAGTGAGATTCGAGGACGAACCGGTTCCGGGTTATCCGCTGCCGATCCTCCCGGGGCACGTCTCTCCCGGGCGCTTCGAGCGCGTGCTGCGCGCGGGCGGCTTTGCCGTGACGGCGGAACTCGCGCCGCCGGATTCGGCGGATCCGGACGAGGTCTATCGCCGTGCGCGCGTATTCGACGGCTACGCCGATGCCATCAACGCGACCGACGGCAGCGGCGCCAACTGCCACATGTCGAGCCTCAGCGTGTGCGCATTGCTGACGCGCATCGGCTACGCGCCGGTCATGCAGATCTCCTGCCGCGACCGGAACCGCATCGCGATCCAGGGCGACATCCTCGGCGCCGCCGCGATGGGCGTCTGCAATCTGCTCTGCATCACGGGAGACGGCGTGCAGGCCGGCGATCATCCGCAGGCACGGCCGGTATTCGACCTCGACAGCGTTTCGCTGCTCGGGATCGCGCGCATGCTGCGCGACGATCATCACTTCGAAAGTGGCCGCCGGATCAGCATGGCGCCACGCGTATTTCTTGGCGCCGCGGCAAATCCCTTCGCCGAACCGCTCGACTGGCGGGCGCCGCGGCTCGCGAAGAAGGTCGTGGCCGGCGCGCAGTTCGTCCAGACCCAGTACTGTTTCGACGTGCCGCGACTGCGCCAGTTCATGTCCGTGCTCGAGGATCTCGGGCTCATTGACAGCGTCTTCCTGCTGGTCGGCGTGGGGCCGCTGCGCTCCGCGAAAGCCGCGGAGTGGATGCGTACGCATGTGCCGGGTTTGCACATTCCGGACGCGGTGATCCGGCGGCTCACGGGTGCAGAGGACCCGGCGCGCGAAGGTCGCGATCTGTGCGTGGAGCTGATCCAGGAGATTCGCGAGATTCGCGGCGTGCATGGCGTCCATGTCATGGCGTACCGGCAGGAAGAGTCCGTTGCCGAGGTCATCGACCGATCGAAGGTGCTCGCAAGACGGATTCCCTGGTATCCGTCGCGGGATACCACACAGACAGCAGCGAAGGCAACCTCATGACCGATACCGTCGTCAGTTCTGCCACGCGGGAAGTCGTCATCGGCTTCGAGCGGCCCTTCGTCATCATCGGCGAGCGCATCAACCCGACCGGCCGCAAACTGCTCGCTGCCGAAATGGCCGCGGGCGATTTCAGCCGCGTCGAAGCGGATGCGCGCGCGCAGGTCGAAGCGGGCGCGCAGATGCTGGACGTCAATGCCGGCATCCCACTAGCCGACGAGCCCGCGATCCTGGCCAGAGCCATCCAGCTCGTGCAGTCGATCACCGACCTGCCGCTTTCGATCGATTCCTCCATCGTTGCGGCGCTCGAAGCCGGTCTCTCAGTCTACCGGGGCAAGGCGCTGGTCAACTCCGTCACCGGCGAGGAAGAGCGGCTGGAACAGGTGTTGCCGCTGATCCGGAAATACGGCGCGGCCGTCGTCGCCATCTCGAACGACGAAACGGGGATTTCAGAGGATCCGGACGTGCGTTTCGCCGTCGCGAAGCGGATCGTCGAGCGCGCCATGGATCACGGCATCCCGGCCTGCAACGTCGTGGTCGATCCGCTGGTGATGCCGATCGGCGCGATCAACCGGGGCGGCGTGCAGGTCATGTGGCTGCTGCGGCGCCTGCGCGACGAGCTGAAGGTCAACACGACCTGCGGCGCCTCGAACATCAGCTTCGGCCTGCCGAACCGGGATGGCATCAACAGCGCATTCCTGACGATGGCCATCGCATCCGGACTGACGTCGGCGATCACGAATCCGCTGCATGTTGAAACGATCCGCGCCTGCATGGGCGCGGACGTCATGATGGGCCACGATCCGGACTGCGCGCGCTGGATCCGGCGCTTTCGCGAGGCGCCGCCACCCGGGGCCGAAGGTCAGGCCGGGCGCGGGCGCCGCGAGGGTGGCCGTAGGCCTCGCACGTAGCAGGCCGCGGGCGTGAACGGAATCTCATGACCGACAGCGAGCGATTCGTCGTCTTCATGCCCTCCGGCAAGCGCGGCCGCTTCCCGGTGGGAACGCCGCTCTTGCAGGCCGCGCGCGCGCTGGGCGTCGACGTCGATTCGGTCTGCGGCGGGCGCGGCATCTGCGGCCGTTGCCAGGTCGTGATCGCCGAGGGTGAATTCGCGAAGCACGGCGTCCGTTCCAGCGCCGGCAGCGTCTCGCCGGTCAGCGACGTCGAGTCGCGCTATGCCGGCCGTCGCGGACTTCCGGCCGATCACCGGCTTTCCTGCTCGACGCTCGTGCAGGGCGACGTCGTCGTCGACGTCCCGTCCAGCAGCCAGGTGCATCGCCAGGTCGTGCGCAAGGACGCAGACGCGCGCGAGATCCGGCTGAATCCGGTAGTCCGCCTGCACTACGTGGAAGTGCAGGAACCGGACATGCAGGATCCGTCCGGCGACCTGCGCCGGCTGATGAATGCGCTCGAGCGCGAATGGGAGCTCACGGGACTCGCCTGCGACCTCGCCGTGCTCCGCGACCTGCAGCAGGCGCTGCGCAAGGGCCAGTGGCAGGTGACGGTCGCGGTCCACGACCAAAGGCAGATCATCGCCGTGTGGCCCGGTTTCCACGACAAGGCCTTCGGCATGGCCGTCGACGTCGGCTCGACGACGGTCGCCGCGCATCTCTGCAATCTCGCGAGCGGCGAACTGGTAGCGGCCGCCGGCCGGATGAACCCGCAGATCCGCTTCGGCGAAGACCTGATGAGCCGCGTTTCCTTCGCCATGATGAATCCCGGCGGCGCGCTGCAGATGACCGCCGTGATCCGCGACGCCCTGAGCGAGCTCGCCCGCGAGCTCGCGCGCACGGCCGGCATCGAGCCCGAGGATATTCTCGAGCTATCACTGGTCGGCAACCCGATCATGCATCACCTGGTGCTCGGCATCGATCCGACGGAACTCGGCGGCGCGCCGTTCGCGCTGGCCGTCGATCATTCCCTGACGCTGCGCGCCGCGTCGCTCTCGATCGCCGTGCATCCCGACGCTCGCATCTACGTACTCCCGTGCATCGCCGGCCATGTCGGCGCCGACGCGGCCGGCATGATCCTCGCGGAGCGACCGGATCTGCGACCGGAGATCACGCTGCTGGTGGACGTCGGCACCAATGCGGAGATCGTGCTCGGCAACCGCGACCGCCTGCTCGCCTGCTCGAGCCCGACCGGCCCGGCATTCGAGGGCGCGCAGATCAGCTGCGGCCAGCGCGCGGCGCCCGGCGCGATCGAGCGCGTGCGCATCGATCCCGTGACGCTCGAGCCGCGTTACAAGGTGATCGGCAGCGACCTGTGGTCCGACGATCCGGCCTTCGCGCAGGAAACGGCTACGAGCGGCGTCACCGGCGTCTGCGGCTCGGGCATCATCGAGGTCATCGCGGAGATGTACCTGGCCGGCATCATCAACCAGGATGGCGTCATCGACGGACGCCTGGCCGGACGCGGCGATCGCATCGTTGCCACTGACCGCACTTTCTCCTATGTCCTGCACCGCGGCGAAGTCACCCTGCAGATCGCGCAAAATGACGTGCGTGCGATCCAGCTGGCCAAGGCCGCGCTGCATGCCGGCATCCGCCTGCTGATGGACCATCTGGGCATCGAGCGGATAGACCGCATCGGACTGGCCGGCGCTTTCGGCAGCCATATCGACCCGAAGTACGCGATGGTGCTCGGCATGATTCCCGATTGCGCGCTCGACCGCGTGGCCTCGATCGGCAATGCGGCCGGCGCCGGCTCCCGCATTGCGCTGCTCGATTCGACGGCGCGCACGACAATCGAGGACCTGGTACGGCGGGTCGAGAAGATCGAGACCGCTGTCGAGCCGCGGTTCCAGGCGCATTTCATCGACGCCATGGCGATTCCGCACAAGAGCGCCGGCTATCCCGAACTGCGCAAGGTCGTCGAATTGCCTGCCGCGAAGGAATCGGCGGCGCAGGGCGCAACACGCGGCCGACGCGGACGCCGGGGGACGGTCAGCTGATGGGCACCCTGGACACCGTCATCCTGTTCGCTTACCTCGCGCTGATGGTGAGCCTCGGTTTCTACGCCAGGCATCGCCAGAAGAACGTCGACGACTACTTCGTCGCGGGCCGGCGCCTGGGGCCATTGACGATTGCCTGCCTGTGGATCGCGGCCTGGATCGGCGGCGCCGCCGTCGTCGGCACTTCGGCACGCGTGTACGAGTTTGGGATCACCGGCATCTGGTACGTCCTGGCACAGGCGATCGGCCTGCTGCTCTTCGGCCTGCTCCTGGCAAAACGCGTGAAACAGCTCGGCGACCGCCATCAGCACCTCACCTACCCGGACTTCATCGAGCAGCATTACGACAGTCGCACCCGGATCGTGGCGACCGCCACCACCGTGCTCGCGTTCACGGCGTACTCGGCCGGCCAGCTCGCGGCGGCGGCCGCGATCCTGCAGGTGCTGCTCGGCTGGGATTACGACTTCGCACTACTGCTGGCCGGCGCGATCGTGATTCTCTACACGGCGACCGGCGGTTATCTCGCCGTCACCTATACCGACAGGGTGCAGGTCGCGCTGCTACTGTTCGGGGTCGTGGTGGTCGGCATCCCCGTCGCGATCTCCACGGCCGGCAGCTGGAACGAAATGCAGGCCGCGCTGCCGGCGTCGTTTTACGATCTCGGCGCCCAGGGCTGGGGCAAGATCGCCGCGCTCGTCGTCTCGATGGTGCTCGCATTCTTCGTCGGAATGGACAGCTTTTCCCGCTGCTTCGCCGCACGCGATCCGGCGACCGCGCGCAGGGGCACGCTGGGCGCGGTATTGCTGATCCTGCCGCTCGCGGTGGCGGCGACGTGGCTCGGCCTCGCCTGCGCCGTGCTGTACCCGGAACTGGCCGGTAGCAGCGGCATTCTCACGACTTTCGTGATCGACAGCTTTCCCATCGGCCTCAAAGGCCTGATGGTCATCGCCATCCTGTCGGCCATCATGTCGACCGCCGATATCTGCATCCTGACGGCTTCAGCCAACTACACGCGCGACATCCATCAGCGTTACCTGCAGCCGGACATCGGGCCGCGCGCGATGCTGCGGCTCGGTGCGCTGGCGTCGCTGGTCGCGGGACTGCTCGCGATGCTGCTGGCCTGGAAGATGCGGGACATCATCGACATCCTGCAGCTCGGATTCACGATCAACTCTGCCGGCCTATTCCTGCCGACGATCGCGGCGATCTACTGGGATCGCGTTCCGGCGAGCGCCGCGTTCTGGAGCATCACCGCGTCGCTCGCGACGGTGATCGGCTGGTGCATCGCCGCGGATGCCGGCCTGGGCGGCGTCTTCGCCGTGGATCCGTTATGGCCGGGCCTTGCGGTTTCCATCGCGGTGCTCGTGATCATGACCGTCGGCCGGGCACGTCGCGTTGCCGGAGCCGCCGCCTGAGCGCGTCACCGCCAACCATCGTGTTTGCCGAGATGCCCGAGGCGGCGGGCAGGGATCTCTCCGTCGAGCGCGCGCATCTGCCCGCCGGAGCGCGCATCGAGTGCTTCACCTACCTCGGCGACCCGCGCGCGCTGGCCGCCGCCTGCCGCGAGGCCGACGCGATCCTGACGGACTATGTGCCATTCAGCCGGGCCGTGCTGCAGGAACTCGCGCGCTGCCGCATCATCTCGGTCGCCGCCACCGGCTGGGACTGCGTGGATGTCGCTGCCGCGGCGGAGCGCGGCATCCGCGTGAGCTGCATCGGCGAATACTGCACGGACGAGGTCGCGGACCACACGCTGGCGCTGCTGCTCGCGCAGAACCGCCAGTTGCTCGCGTACGACCGCCAGGTGCAGAGGGACCGAGACTGGCGCTGGAACGCGGTCGGGGGCGTGCGCCGCCTCGCCGGCCAGACGCTGGGCCTGGTCGGGTTCGGCCGCATCGGCCAGGCGGTCTGTCGCCGCGCGCTCGGCTTCGGGCTTCAAGTCGTCGCATGCGATCCGCGGGTGGACGAGGCGACGGCCAGCCGTCATGGCGCGCGGCTGGCCAGCTTCGAGGAGCTGCTCGCGCAGTCGGACATCATCAGCCTGCACTGCAACCTGACAGCCGATAATCGCGGCCTGCTGAACCGCGAGGTGTTTGCCCGGATGCTGCGCAAGCCTCTGCTTATCAATGTCTCCCGCGGAGCGCTCATCGTCGAGCCCGACCTCGCCGATGCGCTCGACCGGGAGCTGGTCGCGGGCGCGGCGCTCGACGTGCTGGCGCAGGATTCGCCGGACCTGCAGCAACATCCGCTGGTCGGCCGTCGAGACGTAGTGCTGACGCCGCACGTGGCGTTCTATTCCGAATCGTCGATGGCCGACCTGCGGCGGATTTCGGCGCAGAATATCCGTGCATTCATGGAAGACCGGCCTGAAGAAGTATTTCGCCTGGTGGTGGTGGAGGGCGCGGCATGAGCGCGGCCGTGACTTTTGACGGCGCGCCCGAGCAGGGCACGATCAATTTCAGCGTCGGTCAGCCATCCGCGGACCTGCTCCCGCTCGCCCTGCTGCGCGGCGCCTGCGAGGGTTTTTTCGCCCACGCCCAGCCGTTCGAGCTGAACTACGGAGAACGCCAGGGCGACCTGCGCTTCCGCGCCGCGCTCGCGGCGTTCCTGAACGCCGCGGGCGATTCCTCTGCCGATCCCCACGACCTGATGCTCACCGGCGGAATCTCCCAGGCGCTCGACTTCGTCTGCGGGCGCCTGACGCAGCCCGGCGACACGGTATTCGTCGAGGAACCCAGTTATCCCTATGCGTTTCCGATCTTTCGCGACCATGGGCTGAACATCGTCGGCATTCCGCTGGACGGCCGGGGCATGGATCTAGATCGCTGCGAACGCGCGCTCGCGCGCCACCGGCCGAAACTCCTGTACACGATCCCGAGCTTTCATAACCCGACCGGGCAGACGCTCGGGCAGGAGCGACGAGCGCGGCTGGTCGAGCTCGGCCGCGCGCATGGCTTCGTCATCCTGGCCGACGAGGTTTACCAGCTGCTGCACCATGGCACGCCGCCGCCGCCCTCCTTCGGCGCGCTGGCAAAGGATGGCGCCGTGCTGTCGCTCGGGTCATTCTCGAAGATCGTCGCACCCGGCCTGCGGCTCGGCTGGATCCAGACCGATGAGGCGTTGATGCGCGTACTGCTCGCCAGCGGCGCGCTGGTGAGCGGCGGCAACTTCAACCATTTCACCTCGCACATCGTCCGGCAGTTGCTCGAGAACGGTGAACTGGCCTCCAATATCGCCCGCCTGCGCTCGAGCTATGCCGCGCGGGCGCAGGCCATGGACGAGGCGTTGCAGACTCATCTCGGCGGCATCGCGACCTGGCAGAAGCCGCTGGGCGGATATTTCTTCTGGCTGGACCTGCCGGCCGGCGTCGATGCCGCCGGTTTGCAGGAGGCGGCGCGCGCGGCCGGCACCGGATTCCTGCCCGGAACCGCCTGCTCGACGGCCGGCGGGCTCGGGAACGGCCTGCGCCTCAGCTTCGCGCACTACGCCGTACCCGAGATCCACGAAGGCATCGCGCGCCTGAAGCGCGCCATCGTCCGATGAAGCCTTTCCAGGCGTCGCTCGACAACCCGCGGCTGCGGCAGGCGGCGATTGCGATGAACCGCAACGACATCCCGCAGGCGGAACAACTCCTCAAGGCGTATCTGAATGAGGCCCCGACCGACGTGCCGGCGATCCGCATGCTCGCCGAGGTCGCCATGCGCATCGGTCGCGACGAGGACGCGCAGCGCCTCCTCGAGCGTGCGCTGGAACTCGCGCCGGGATTCCTGCCCGCCCGCTATCAGCTCGCGATCCTCCTGCACCGGCGCAATGATCCCGCGCAAGCCCTTGCCGAGGTCGAACGGCTGCTCGCCGCGGAACCCCGTAACCCGGGCTACCGGAATCTCGCGGCCGTGGTGCTGGCCCGGGTCGGCGAGTATGAGCGTTCGAGCTCGCTGTACGCCGAGCTCGCGCGGGAGTACCCGGCGAACGCCAAAGTCTGGCTCAGCTATGGGCACGTGCTGAAAACCGAGGGGCGGCAGGACGAGTGCGTCGCGGCTTACCGGCGGGCGATCGAGCACGAACCCGCTTCAGGCGAAGCCTGGTGGAGCCTGGCCAACCTCAAGACGTTCCGCTTTGCCGAGGCCGAGTTGGCCGCCATGCGGTCGGGCGTCGAGGACCCGGCGATCGGCGAGGAAAACCGCGTGCACCTGCACTTCGCCCTGGGCAAGGCGCTGGAGGACGCGGGCGAGTACGCGGCTTCCTTCGAGCACTATGCCCGGGCCAATGCGCTGCACCGTGCACGTAACCCGTACAACGCTGACCGGAACACCGCACGGTTGCGCCATCTCGAGGCGGTGTTCACGCGCGAGTTCTTTGCCGCCCGCGCGGGCAGCGGTTGCCCGACCGCGAGCCCGATCTTCATCGTCGGCATGCCGCGGGCGGGTTCGACCCTGCTGGAGCAGATCCTGTCCAGCAACTCCGCCGTGGAAGGCACGACCGAGCTACCGGCGATGATCACCATGGCCCGGGAACTGCGCGATCTCGGGGAGGACGAGGACATCGTCTCCTATGCGGATGTCCTGGCCACCATGGACGGCGACGCGCTGCGCGCGCTGGGCGAGCGTTACCTGAAACGTACGCGCGTGCACCGCAAAACGGACCGCCCGCACTTCATCGACAAGATGCCGAACAACTTCCTGTACGTGGCGATGATCCAGCTCGCCCTGCCGAATGCCAGGATCATCGACGCCCGGCGGCACCCGATGGCCTGCTGCTTCTCGAACTTCAAGCAGCACTATGCCCGCGGCCAGCGCTTCAGTTACGACCTGACGGACATGGGCCGGTTCTACTGCGATTACGTGGCGCTGATGGCCCGTTTCGACGCCGTGCTGCCGGGGCGGGTTCATCGCGTGTTCTACGAGCGGATCGTCGAAGACACCGAAGCAGAAGTGCGTCGCCTGCTGGATTACTGCGGCCTTTCCTTCGAGCCGGAATGCCTGCGCTTCTTCGAGAACGAACGGCCGGTCCGCACCGCCAGCTCCGAGCAGGTCCGCCAGCCCATCTACCGCGACGGCATGGAACAGTGGCGTCATTATGATGAGTGGCTCGGCCCACTCAAGGCGGCGCTGGGTCCGGTGCTGGATACCTGGCCGGCGACGCCCGATCAATGATTCCGTTGTTGCTGCAGTGCAACAGCAGAATTCTGCACTTTACGGATAAATAGCTTCAGGCATAGTCTCACTGGCCACTGAATAGGGGGATCGCTCATGCAGACTTTTCGTCCGAAATGTCAGCCGCGCAGCCTGTCGCGGACTCCGGTCGCGACAGCCGTGCTGCTCGCGCTCGGTAGCGCGCCGCTGCTGGCACAGGAACAGACGACACTCGGCGAGGTGATCGTCACCGCGCAGAAGCGCACGCAGAGTCTGCAAGACGTTCCGATCAGCCTTGAGGCCATCGGCCAGGACAAGCTGGAGGAACTGAACGTCCAGAACTTCAAGGAGTACGTGCAGTTCCTGCCGAGCGTGACGATGACGCCGTCCGTCGGCACAGGCGCCGGATACAGCTTCGTGTATATGCGCGGCGTCGCGACCGGCGGCGACGGCCAGGCGACGACCTCGGTACCGAGCGTCGGCATGTACCTGGACGAGCAGCCGATCACGACGGTTCAGGGCAACCTCGACGTCCACCTCTATGACATCGCGCGCGTCGAGGCGCTTGCGGGCCCGCAGGGCACGCTCTACGGAGCAAGCTCGCAGGCCGGAACCATCCGCATCATCACGAACAAGCCGGACCCCTCGGCCTTCGCCGCGGGCTATGCGCTCGAAGCGAACATGGTGGACAGCGACGACATCGGCTACGTGGCGGAAGGCTTCGTAAACCTGCCGATGGGCGCGAACGCGGCGCTACGGCTCGTGGGCTGGTCGCTCACCCAGGCGGGATGGATCGACAACAAGCCCGCCACACGTACTTACACCATCAATCAGTGCGCCGTTTTTGATGTGGATGGTTCCTGCACTCTTTCGGACCCACAGTTGACGACGGCCGATGATTTCGTTTCTGACAATGCGGCTCACGTCGAGGACAACTACAACACCATCGACACGATTGGCGCGCGCGCGGCACTGCGCCTCAACCTCGGCGAGAACTGGGCGGTCACGCCGAGCCTCACGTACCAGAAGACGGAGCAGGAGGGCTCCTGGGGCGACGATCTCCGGGACGTCGGTGCCACGGGCGATCACGCAGTCGCAAAATACCGCGACGAATTCTCGAACGATGAGTGGTACCAGGCGGGACTCACGATCGAAGGCTCGATCGGCGGCTTCGACGTCGTGTATTCCGGCAACTACCTCGATCGCGACCAGGACGGCGCTTTCGACTACTCAGACTATTCGTTCTTCTACGACAGCCTGTACACGACCGGCTACTTCGCGCGCCTGTTCCTGGACAACGGCGGCAACCAGCTGAACCCGGATGCCGCCTTCGAAAACAAGGACTACTACGCCAAGACCAGCCACGAGCTTCGCATCAGCACGCCGCAGGACCGGCGCGTGCGCGGCCTGCTCGGCTTCTTCTACCAGAAGCAGTACCATGACTTCTATCAGCCGTTCGGCCTGATCGAAGGCCTCGCGGACGTCCGGCTGATGAATAACCAGGAGCCCGGCGGCGCCGGGCAGTTTGCCGACTACGTGTACCTCAACAGCATGGACCGCACGGACCGCGACCAGGCGGTGTTCGCCAATGTCGCCTTCGACCTCACGGACAGGCTCGAGCTGTCGCTCGGGGCCCGTTATTTCGAGCCTGAAGTGCAGGTCAAGGGCTTCTTCGGGTTCGGCCTGGGCTTCAGCCCGGCACGAGTACCCGGCACGGGCGTGGACGACGATGGCAATCCGATCGACTTCGACGAGCCCGGTGATCCGACGCTCGGGGGCGACGGCGCCTTCGAGCCAACGGGGCGGGGCTGGTCCCGAAACGGCGAATGGCGCTGCGCCTCGCAGGCCGACCGCAAGGACGCGCCGTGCGTGAACGTGGACAAGACCAAGGAGGAGAGCGACAGCGTCTTCCGCGCGAACCTGTCCTGGAAGGCAAGCGACACCTCCCTGTTCTACGCGACCTGGTCCGAGGGCTACCGGCCTGGCGGCATCAATCGCAACCCGTTCGCCGGCGAATACGTCTCGGACTTCCTGACCAATTACGAGATCGGCTGGAAGACACGCCTTGCGGACGATCGCCTGCAGTTCAACGGCGCCGTCTTCCTGGACGAGTGGGACGACATCCAGATTTCCTTCCAGGGCGCGAACGGCATCACCCAGGTCGCCAATGGACCGAAGGCAGAGATCCAGGGCGTCGAGGCCCAACTCGACTGGCTGGTGACCGACAATTTCCGCCTCGGCATCGCGGCCGCGTACTACGACAGCGAGCTCAAGGACGACTACTGCGACTTCGACGACCTTGGCAACTGCGTCAATGTGAAGGCGCCGGCCGGCACGCCCTTGCCGCTGACGTCCGACTTCAAGGGCAACCTGATCGCGCGCTACTCGTTCCCGTTGGCGAATTTCGACGCGTACACGCAGGGCGCACTTGTCTACCAGACGGACCGTGCGTCGATCCTCGATCAGGCCGACCTCGCCCTCTACGGCGACATACCGTCCAGCACCTTCCTCGACCTCGCCTTCGGTATCGAGAACAAGAAGTACGCGGTCGAGTTGTTCGTGTCGAACGCCACCGACGAGGATTCGCCACTCTACGTGACGAGCAACTGCAGCCCGCAGGTCTGTGGCGGCCAGATCTACGGCGTGCAGAGCCGGCCGCGCACCATCGGCCTGAGGTTCAGCAAGGAATTTGGCGGCGAAGAACCGGCGCCCGCGCCGAGACAGGTCGCGCCGCCGCCGCCCCCGCCGCCCCCGCCTCCCCCGCCGCCTCCGCCGCCGCCCCCGGGTGATGCGGACAAGGACGGGGTGACCGACGACAAGGACCGCTGCCCGAACACGGCACCCGGTATCCAGGTCGACGAGGTCGGCTGCTTCCGGGAGTTCACACTGCGTGGCGTGGAGTTCGAGACGGACTCGTCGGAAGTGAGCGCCGCGGGTCGTGCCGAACTCGACAAAGTGGTGGCCGAGTTCAAGCGCCTGCCTGCGGATCTCGCTGCCGGAGTGAAGGTGCGCGTCGTAGGCCACACGGACAGCACGGGTTCTGATGCGTACAACCAGGGCTTGTCCGAGCGTCGTGCGGCGTCCGTCGGTCGCTACCTCGTCAACGCCGGCCTGCCGGCATCAATCGTAAGCACGAGCGGCGCCGGCGAGTCGAGCCCGGTCGACACGAATGACACGGCGGAAGGCCGAGCCAACAACCGCCGGGTGGTGATCACGGCCACACGCTGAAGTACGATCGCTGACATGGGGCCGGTCTTGCAGGGGCCGGCCCTTTTTTTCGGTTCATCTCCCAACTCCGGGGAAGGCTGCCCGGATCTTGAGGAAGAAGTAGGCGTCATCGCGGAAGCCGTAGGCCATGCGCTTGATGACTTTGATCTTGTTGTTGATGCCTTCGACCAGGTTGGTGCCGAGCGGCCAGCGGCAGTGGGCGAGGATGCCGGGCAGATAGGGCTTGAGGCGGCGAGCGAACTGCACCAGGGGCTGGATCCGGCTGCGGATCGCTTGCCGATACCAGTTGCGCCAAGCGCGGGCGGCATAGCCCGCATGGCGGTAGTGCCACAGCTCCTTGAGCGCATCGCGCAACACGTAGACGATGAACAACGCGTGGTTGGCGGCCAGCAGTTCCTCGAGTTCGACGTCCTCGCCGGGACGCAGCGAGGCGCGGTTCTTGAGCAACAGCCAGCGGGCGCCCTTGACGACGCGGCGGGCCGGCCGATCGGCGGCGAGTTCGTTGGCGCGATCCACGCGCACCCGATCGATCACCTCGCGGCCGTACTTGGCGACCACGTGGAACAGGTCGAACACGATCGCCGCCTGTGGGCAGTGCCGGCGCACCTCGAGCTCGTAACTCGCGTTCATGTCCATCACCGCGGCCCGCAGCCGGCAGCAGCGATCCGGGCCGAGCAGCGCGAAGAAGGGCCGCACATCCTCACGCCCGCGCCCACGGCCGACCCACAGCACGCGCTTGCGGGTCGGCTCGACCACCACGGTGGCATAGCGATGACCCTTCTGGATCGCGAACTCGTCGAGCGCGATCACCTCGATCCCATCGAGATCCACCGGCCCGAGCGTGCGTTGCAGATACGCCCGATCCAGGTCCTTGACCGTCTTCCAGTCGAGCCCGAAGAACCGCGCCACGTGCAGCACCGAGGCCACCTGGCACAGGCGCGCCACCGACTCGGCGAGACGTCGGGTGACGCGTGCGTAAGGATCGAGCCACGTCAGCCGCTCGAGCTTGGGACCGCAGCGGGCACAGGCCACCCGCACGCGCGGCAACACCAGTTCGACCCGATGCTCGAACAGCGGCAGGTCGCGGATGCGCCGCTGCTCAAGATCGTGGATCGCCGTGGTGTACTGGCCGCAACCGCTGCAGCAGCGTGGCTGCCCGCGCACCGGCGCCAGCATGATCACGCACCACGACTGTCCCCGCCGATACTCCGACCGATCCGCGCTCACCGCGTAGCCTTCCCAGCCTCCCAGCCGGGAAATACACTGCTGCAGGGCCACGGTTGCCCTCCTGCCCTTGATGCTTAGACATCACCAAGTTAGCAGTGGCGGCCGTGAGCCCGC
>DATKBY010000086.1:0-29769 GCA_035513555.1 Steroidobacteraceae bacterium
GCGATCAACCTGATCACGAAGAAGGGCTCAAACGTGCCCGAAAACAAACTGAGCGTGCGCGCGGCCGAGTACGATGATTACGAGACCAATCTCCTGTTCCGCGGCCCGATCGTCGACGACAAGCTCTTCTTCATGCTGCATGGACGCTATTACACATTCGGGGGAATGTACGACAACACGCTGGATGGACGAAGAGTCGGCGACGAGGAGTCGAAAGACGTCAATGCTTCCCTGGAGTATCGTGCCGGCGACATATTTTCCGCGATCGTCAGCGCCGGCTACTCGGACATTGACGACGGCATGGCAGCGGTTGGGCTTCAGGATCGTTTCGCCAACAACTGCCACCTGGACGTTGCACGTCAATACTACTGCGGCGAGGTTCGGCAGCTGAAAAGCGTCACACTGGACCGTGGCAACCTGCGGGATGACGACGGCCTCCGCCGCAATTCGACCCGCCTTTCGGCCCAGCTCGTCTGGGACCTGGATGCCTTCAGGATCGTTTCGAACACAGGCCTGTTCGATAACCGGATCGAGTACGGGTATGACTCGACGTACCAGGGCGGTCATGCCATTGCACCAACGACCGTTCCCGGCGCGCCGGGTTACGTCCGCACGGCTTTCGACCCGGTGCGTACCGGCAGCGTCACGCGCAACGAGATGTCCGAACGGACCGAGTGGTCCACCGAACTCCGGATCCAGTCCGATGAAACCAGACGCGTACGCTGGCTGGCTGGCGTGTATTACTACACGAGCCGGCGAGATCTCGAGGAGCGGCATTATCTGTCGACGGCGCCGCCGATCTTGTTTGGCGAGACGCGGGTTGATAACCAGGCAATATTCGGCTCGGTCGGCTTCGACCTGACTGATCGCTGGGAAGTGACGGGCGAAATACGTTACGCGGAAGATACGATCGGCAACTTCAAAACAGTACCCACGAACGTGTTGATCGAGCAGGAGTTCGATTCCACGACGCCCCGCATCACGACGAGCTTTGCCCTGACCCCGGATTCGATGATCTATGCGAGCTATGCGGAAGGCAACAAACCGGGTGTCGTCAATGCCGATCCACGCTTCCCGCCCGAGATCCAGTTCGCCGACGAGGAGGAGAGCAAGAACTACGAAATAGGAATAAAGAATTCACTCATGGACGGAAAGCTGGTCCTGAATGCTGCCGCGTATTACATCGACTGGAAAAAGCAGCAATTGACATCGGTATTCTTCTTCCCGACTGGCGGAACGCAGTCCTACATCCTGAACGCCGGTGAGACCGAGGTCAAGGGCGTCGAGCTGGAGCTGCAGGCGTTGCTGAGCGATACGCTGACGGTCGGGTTTACCTACGCTCATACCGACGCAGAGTTCGTCGAACTGAACGACACGGAAGCCCTGCAGTTGTTCGGCGATCCATCGCTCAAAGGCAAGTCACCCCCGGGAGTGCCGAAAGACCAGGGCAGCATCTTCGGGCGCGTGGGATTCAATGTCGGATCCAACCTGAGAGGCTATGTCCGGGCGGATGCGTCGTACACGAGCAAGAAATATGACCAGGTCTTCAACCTGGCGCATACCGGCGCGCAGGAGCTGGTCAACCTGACCATTGGCGTCGACGGCGAACGCTGGAGCGGCGCCCTGTGGGTCAAGAATCTGACCGACGACCGTACCCCTTCCAGCGTGACCCGGTATGTCGACCAGATGAACCTGAACGTACCCGAGTTCACCAACCCGAATCCGGCGCAGGACAACGTGCCGGGAACGACGACACTCGAGCGCGCGTTCTTCCTGCCGCTGGCACGGAAGCGGCAGGTTGGCGTGAACTTTTCCTACCGGTTCTGATGGGCCCGGCGGCCCGCCGCGCGTGACGGTGGGCCGCTGCGGTACAACCAGAATCCAGGAGGAAAGCCTTTGGCTACGACAACGAGAGTTCGACGATGCCATGGGTGGGCGCTGATCGCCGGCGTGATCCTGCCATGGTCCGCGTTTTCGGAGGGACTGCCGCTGTCTGCGGCTGCCCGGAGTTACTGGGTTGACTGCGCCGCCAAAATCAGTGAACCGGCGGATCGACCGCTCCGTGCGCGGCGGTTCGGCAGCACACCGGAAATGAGCGACCTGTTGCTTGGCCTGGTTCTGGCCGGTGAAAAGACGATCACGAGCACGAGCCCGTGGCTCTACGACGACGATCTTCAGGCGGCTCCGGCTCACGGGGACTACTGGGTCGTGATGGATGGCGTCGGCGAGCCGAGCGCGGTGTTGCGGACGACCGGCGTCAAGACGCTGCCGATGAATGAGGTCACCGAGCAGGACAGTCAGCTGGAAGGTCCGTCGGTGCGGTCCATTGAGGCATGGCGCAAGGTGCACTGGAATTTTTTCACTAGGGTTCTGACGCCGCTTGGCAAAGTGCCGACCGAAGACATGCCCGTAACGCTCGAGTACTTCGAGGTCGTGTGTCCCCGGCCGGTGAACCAGGCATGACGGTGGATACCCGCTATGACCTGATCATCAGGAACGTTCGAGTCGTCCGTCCCGGTCAACGTTCGGTTGAAAGCGGCGACATCGGCATTGCCGGCGGAAAAATCGCGGCCGTCGGTGGCGCGCTGCCCGCGCAGGAAGCCGGACAGGTCACTGACGGCCGTGGACTGCTGGCTTTCCCCGGGCTCGTCGATGCCCACATGCATACGGGCATCTATGCGCCGCTCCCGGAGGACGCTTACTCCGAGAGCCGCGCGGCGGCACAAGGAGGCGTGACAACGAGCCTGAATTATATCCGTTCCGGCCAGTACTACCTGAACAAGGGCGGGCCGTATGCCGAACTCTTCCCGGAGATCCTCCGGCAGTCGGCCGGGAGGTTTCACGTCGATTATGGCTATCACCTGGCGCCGATGGATCGGCGGCAGATTGCCGAGATTCCGATGCTCATCGCCGATTACGGCGTGACATCGTTCAAGATCTTCATGTTCTACGGCGGGTACGGCCTGCACGGCGCATCGGGCGATCAGCAGGATTTCCTGATGATCGACGCCGGCGAACGGTACGACCTCGCTCATTTTGAGTTCGTGATGCGCGGCATCCGGGACGCGATGCAGCAGAATCCGGGCGTCCGGGACGCGATTTCGCTGAGTTTGCACTGCGAGACCGCGGAGATCATGACGGCCTACACGAAGCTCGTGCAGGAAGAAGGGACGCTTCGTGGCCTGCGCGCCTACAGCGCCGCGCGTCCCCCGCATTCCGAGGGTCTCGCGATCTGCATTGCATCGTATCTCGCTCATGAAACCGACTGTCTCAACATCAACCTGCTGCATCTGTCGTCCCGCAAGGCAGTGGAAGCCGCGATGAAGATGGCCGAAGCGTTTCCGCACGTGAATTTCCGCCGCGAAGTGACCATCGGTCACCTGGTGCTGGACTACGACACGCCGGCGGGCGCCAGGGCAAAGGTCAACCCGCCGATTCGTGCGCGGGAGGACGTCGAGTATCTGTGGGATGCGTTGCTGAATGACCGGATCGACTGGGTTGTCTCGGATCATGCCTGTTGCCGCCACGAACTGAAGATCGGTAGCGGTGCGCCCGACGATATCTTTCTTGCAAAGTCAGGATTCGGCGGAACCGAGTACCTGCTGTCGGCGCTTCTGACCGAAGGCGGCAAGCGCGGCCTCGCATTGCATCGAGTAGCCGAGCTGACGTCGAGCCATCCGGCGCGCCGGTTTGGATTGGAGACCAAAGGCGATCTCGCGACGGGATACGACGCGGACGTCGTCCTGGTCGATCCTGATCAGTCATTTACGGTCAACGCGTCCGATTCAGAGTCGACGCAGGGCTACACGCCTTTCGAAGGTCTGGAGCTGCGCGGCAAGGTCCGCAGTACCTATCTGCGCGGACAGCTCATTTATCATGACGGAAAGATTATCGGCGAGCCGCGGGGTCGCTATCTCAAGCGTCCCTGCTGAGTCACGCGGGCGCGTCGGCCGGAGGCGGCGAAATTCGGCTGACTCACCCGCGCAGCGACAGGCAGCTCAAACCGCCATCGACCTTCCTGAACTCCGACATCCCGAGTTCCAGGACTTGATACCCGCAATCCTCGATTGCGACCCGCACGCCGGGATATCCCGCGGCGACGAGCACGCGATCGTTCACGCGCAGGCAGTTCGCAGCGTAGCGTTCGGTCTCAGGCACCTCGATCAGTTCATAGGGCGCGAGCGGGCCGCCGCGGGGGACGTCGGACGTCGCGACCATGCGCCCGTCGCCGAGATACGCGATGCCGGTTTTCAGGTGCAGCAGGCGCCGCGATGAGCGGATATCCACGACATCGGACGTGTAGCTTAAATCCGCGAGCAAGGCCGCCAGTTGTCCGGCGCCCGCCGCATTCGTCCGCGCCGACAGACCTATCAAATAGTGACCATCCGCGTCGCAGACGTCGCCTCCGTCAACTATCCCCGGCGCGTCGATCCGTGCAACCTGTTCAAAGAACCCCGCGAGCGCTTCGACGACGCTTGCCACCTCGCCCTGCCGCGATGGCGCGCCCGGGCGGGTCGCGATGGCGCCACGCGGCGTCAGGATGGCGGTGTCCTCGACGAAGCAGCCATCCGGGTATCCGGGATCCGCGGGCAATACCACGACCGTGAGGCCGCAGCGCTCGAGTGCTCTGCAATAAGCGCGATGCTGGTCGAGCGCGAGCGCCACGTCGGGCGGCCCCTCGAGCGAAGTCGTCAGGCCCGCCGGCAATTCTTCGCCGGGCCGCCGGACGATCGCAAATGAATCGGTCACGGTCTATTTCGTGAGCGCCGCCGCCTCCACGAATCCGCGCCGGCAGGCGTTGCAGGGCGAGACGAACTGGAACGGCGCGTCCCGCGCGGCGCCGATCACGACCATGGCGGTGCCTTCTGCATATTCGTCCAGGACCTGGGCGCCGTTTTCGGGGGCCGCCCGCACGGCCGCCTTCTTCGTCAGCGTCTGCAATCCGCCGGGCGCGACGTCGACGACATGACCGCGGTAATCGATCCACGCGCGGGAGTAAGCCTTGCCCTTCCATTCATAATGAGTGAGCTCGGTGCAGGGCCGTTCGCCGAGACAGCCGCCGCGCAACGGCGCGGGCGTGCCGGCGGGACCGTCGAATACTTCTATCTTCGGCGCATCGTCGGCGTTGACCGACCCGACCTCTATCCAGGCATCGCCGCGCTGCGAATACAGGAAATGCGGGCAGCCGCCGCTGCCGCAGGAAAAGACGGACGGTGCGCCGTAGCAGATGTAGTTTTCGGTGAGATCAACGAGCATCTCGGACTTGCCGTCGTGGTCCACGTCGAGCGACCAGGCTTCCGGATCTTCCGCCGGCTTCAGCAGGCCGCCGCCTGCCGTGCATTCCTGGATCATGTAATCGAGCGCGAGCAGGATGAAGCCGGGGCACTGGCCCGATTCTGTTTCGGTTTCGGCGTTCTGCTCGTCGAGGCAGGCGGCGAGGGGAAGATTGCGGGTCCGGAGCGCGGTCGTGACCGCAGCCTGATCGCGGACGGCATCGGTTGCGGCAGTGGCGGTTGCTTTCGGCTCCTTCGCGGCGTCCTGGCCGCAGGCGCTGAAAAGCAGGGTCCCGATCAGGACGCAGAAAATGGCTCGCATGCGCTTCCCCCGGGCAAATGTCGGTGCCGGGCCACACTGTCGCACTTTTTTGTTGGAGTTGGAAAGTACGAAAGTACGACCCGGCACCGAGGGGGTTCAGCGTTGGCGTATCCTCACGACGGGTGAGGTCCTCGTTTCCTCGGGATCGAGGGCCAGATCGGAACACTCCGCATTGTCGCAACGGCGCGCGACATCAGCCCAGTTGATCATTTCCCAGAACTGGACGATCCAGCGATCCTTCTGGTTGCGGTACTGCAGGTAGTACGCGTGTTCCCACATATCCATGACCAGGAGCGGCATCGTCGCCGTCGCGGCGTTGTCCTGATGATCGTGGATCTGGTGGATCAGCAGCGTGCCGAGCGCCACTTCCCAGGACAGCGCGACCCATCCCGAGCCCTGTAGCCCGGCGCCCGCGGCGCAAAACTGGTGTCGAAACGCATCAGTTCCGCCGAATGCCGCACGAATGCGGGATTCCAGTCGGCCAGCTGGCGGGGCGCCGTCATTGGGCTCGAGATTGCGCCAGAAAATCGAATGCAGGATGTGGCCGGATACGTGGAATGCGAGGTCTTTCTCGAGCTGGTTCAGCTTCGCGAAGTCGCCCTTGGCACGGGCCTCGGCGAGGCTTTCGAGCGCCTTGTTGGCGCCTTCGACATAGGCCTTGTGGTGGCTTGCGTAATGCAGCTCCAGAAGCTCGGCGGAGTACGCCGGTTCAAGCGCGTCGTACGCGTAACCCAAGGCCGGTAATTCATACTGGACGTTTGCAGCCATCTCGTCCTCCGACCTTCGTAGGGCGCCGTTGCCGGCGCCCTACGGGCCTCTCTACCAGTTAACGTGAAGGCGAGCGGGTGTTGTCACGCGGGTCGCGCGACTGATTGCCGCCCAGGTTCCGGCTGGTGCCGGCGCCGGCGCCGCTGTCGTCATTCGCCATGTTCGAACGATCGTCGGGCAGCGAGTCTTCGAAGCGCTTGATCTGGCGCTCGGCCTCGTCCTGCGAAATTCCGTAGATCTCCTGGATACGGCCCGACAGCGTCTCGCGTTGGCCCTCGATGACGTCGAGGTCATCGTCCGTCAGCCGTCCCCACTGCTCCCGGACTTTTCCGGAAAACTTTTTCCAATTCCCTTCGACGCGATCCCAGTTCATAACTCTGCTCCTTGAGTCAGGAAAGCGCCGCGGCCAATCCGCGGCACTGAAGGAAGCATGATTTATGAGCGTGGGGCGCTCTGTAGGACTACTGCTGCTTCCCGCGTAAGTCATCAAGCGCGGTCCGAGTCGTGTTCCACTCGGCGGCGATTGCAGCAAGACAGGCTTCACGTTCTGCAGGTGGCTGCGCGTCGCACGCGGCTTCCGCTTTCCTGCGGTTTGCGGCGGCGATCGCGATCGCGACTTCGTAGCTCGTCATGTTGCCCGGATCTTTGTTCGACGCGGGCGTTGACGATGGTGGAACGACGGACGAGGGCAGGTCGTCGGCGGGCATGGTGGGTGGCTCATCGGTCACGGGGGCGGGTGGCTCGGGGCCGCAGCCGGATGCGGCGGCGAGCAGGGCCGCGGTGATCGCGGCGCTTGCGAACCGGTTGATGGCGCTGAACGATTCCACGACTGGATCCTGTTGCCTTTGCTTATGTACCCGTCTGCTGCACCCGTTCGATCGGGAGCGTGAACTCGATCTCGGTGCCGACGCCTGCCCCCAGCGAACGGACCCGCAGGACGCCGCCCAGGGCCTCGATGCGATGCCGCATTCCCCGCAGGCCGTGCGACTGCGCGACTTCGATCCTGTCGCCGTCGATGCCCATGCCGTCGTCGACGATGGTCACCGAAAGATCCCTCTCGTCCGCGTGAACGGTCAGGTGCACCGTCCGGGCGTTCGCGTGCTTGACGACATTGACCAGGCTTTCCTGGACCACGCGGAAGATCGCGATCCTGGCGTCCGGCGACATCTCCGGCAGGTTGTCCGGGTAGTCCTCGACGCAGGCTACGCCCACTCGCCGGAGGGACTCCTCCACCAGCCAGCGCAGCGCCGCAACCAGTCCCACGTTGTCCAGCAAGGTCGGGCGAAGGCTCTCGATCACCCGCCGCTTGAGACTGAGTCCGTCTTCCAGACAACGCAGCACCCGGTCCCACCGTAACTTGCTGCCCTCTTTCCCGTCATCCAGGGTGCGTCGCAACCATGAGACATCTATCTTGGTCGCGACCAGCAGGCTCCCGAGCTCGTCATGCAGTTCCCGGGCCAGGGCCGCCTTCTCGCGCTCCGTGACCCGCTGCAGGTTGCTGGAGAGGTCGAACAGCATGGCCGTCCGTTGCTGCACCAGGCGGTCGAGCTCCTGGTTCTGCTCCCGCAGCGCGCGGCTGCGGTCTTCGCGGCGCTTGATCTCCCGGGCCAGCAGCAGGCCGACGGCGACGATCAGGCCGGCGCTCAGCAGGCAGGTGATCGCGAGCAGCACGCGGGAGTTCATCAGGCCGTTGTTCCAGCTCTCGATCGCCTCGTTCCGGCGGGCGGTTTCAGCGCTCTGCATGGTCTCGACCAGCGCATGGAGATCGTTCATGGCCTTCTTGCCGATGTCGGTCTCGATGAGGGCGAGGGCGGCCGCCCGGTCCCTCTCGCCGTACAGGCGCAGCGAGCCCCGCATTTCGCCGACCTTGACGCCGGTCAGGCTGCGCAGTTCCTGGAGGTGGTCCAGTTCCCCGTCGAGCTTCGAGCGGGAGAAGCTGGCGGTGATTTCGTCGAGTAATGGGCCGAGCCGGCTGACCGAGGGATCGAAACTGCGCAGATAGCGGATGTCTTCGGTCAGCAGGAAACCGCGCTGCGAACTTTCCGCCTGCACGAGCGCGCGCCGGTACCGCGAAAGGTTGAGCTGCCGCAACTGCGACTCGACGACGACGCTCGTTGCATTACGCATGCGAAAGTTGCCCGACTCGGCCACGAGGAACGTGGCAACAATGAGCACCACGCCGAGCAGCAATGGTGCATAGACCAGGCGCGTGCCGATGATCGAGCGCATGTGTTGGCGATTCATGGGTCGGGACCGATCAGTCTGCCATAAATAATATCCGTGTAGGACAAGTCCGACAGACACCCTCGGTCAGCTCTTACGAAAGGCAATGTAGACCGCGACATACTGGCAGGATTCCCGGGGGACCCATGCAAAAGCAAAACAGCGTAGCGGCCCGAAATGCGTTTAAATGGCGGTCTGATGAACACATCGCCATGGCAAAGGTTTTAATCGCCGACGACCACGCCGTGGTCCGTGCGGGATTGCGACAGTTGCTCAGTGAAGACCGCGCGATCAGCGAGATCGGCGAGGCGGCGACGGGTCAGCAGACGCTCGACCGGCTGCGCGAGAATCAGTGGCAACTCCTGATTCTCGACATCGGCATGCCGGACCGGAGCGGTCTCGACATCCTGCGTCACGTGCGCTCGGGATTCCCGGAGACGCGTATCCTGGTGCTCTCAGGGTATCCGGAGCGACAGTACGCCATCAACGTGCTGCGCATGGGCGCGCACGGCTATCTCGGCAAGGACGGCGCACCGGAAGAGCTCACGAACGCGGTGCACGCAATCCTCGCCGGCCGGCGCTACGTGAGCCCGACGATGTCGGAGCTCCTGATCTCGGAGATCGACGGCGGCGGCGACGGCAAGCCGATCCACCTGCAGCTCTCCGAGCGCGAGTTCCAGATCTTCTGCAAGCTCGCGGCCGGCAACGCCGTCTCCGAGATCGCGCGGGAGCTGTGCCTGAGCGTCAAGACGGTGAGCACCTACCGGAGCCGCGTGCTGGAAAAGATGAACTTCAAGACCAACGCGGACATCACTTCCTATGCGCTACGCAACGGCCTGATCCAGTAGATCAAGGAGCGTGTCTTGTTCCGGGTCTTGCTGGTAGAGGACTCACCAATGCTGGTTGATCGTCTCCGCGAGACGCTGTCCGCCCTGGACGGCGTCGAAGTTGTGGGCGCGGTGGACGAAGAGGCTGCAGCCGTCAAGGCGATCAACGGCAACCACATCGATGTGGTCGTGCTCGATCTGCAGCTGCGCAAGGGCACGGGCTTCGGCGTCGTGCAGCGGCTCGGCCAGGAGCGCCCCGAGATCATCGTTTTCACGAACTACGTGCTGCCGGAATACGAGCGCCGCGCGAGAGCCCTCGGCATCCGCCATTTCCTGAACAAGTCCGCCGACTACGAGCGGCTTCCGGAACTCGTCCAGGAGCTCGAGCAGAAGAAAGTCGCCTGAGCGGCGGCCAAAAAGATGGGCCCGCGCCTTCCGACGCGGGCCCACGGCTGCGGGGCACGTGCAGCCGTTGTATCAGGACGTTTTGACGCTTATGTCGTTCTTGACGTCCTTAACACCCGTCACCGACCTGGCGACATCGGTCGCCGCGGCCTTGGCACTCGCATCGTCGACAAACCCGCTCAGGTGCACGACACCCAGCTTGGTTTCGACGGAGATCTGATGAGCTTTCGTCTTGCTGCTCTCGATCAGCGCTGCCTTGACCTTTGCGGTCAGAATCGAATCGTCGATCACTTCGCCCGCCGAAGAACCGGAAGAACCGGCGGCGTTCACGGTGAGGTTATTGCGGACCTCCATGACGCCGTTGACGTCGGACGCGACCTTCGTGGCCTGCGCCTTCTCGGCCGCCGAATCGACGAAGCCGTTCAGCTGCACGATGCCACGATGCACCTCGACATTGATATCCCGCGCCTTCGTCACGGAATCCCCGATCAAGGCGGCTTTCACACTGCCGAGTACGACGGTGTCGTCGATCATTTCGCCGGGTGCCCGCTGGGTCCGGGTTGACGAGCAGGCGGCGGTTGCCGCCAGCATCGCGATGCCCGCGATCACGGCCACCAGGTTTTTCTTGACGTTCATGCTTGCGATCTCCTTTGTTTGCGGAATTTACCGGTCATTACGTGCCGGGCTGTTCCGCCTGGAGCTTGGCAGCATCCAGTGCCAAATCGGCCTGGTCCTTGCAAAGCCGCTGTTCGTCACCCTCGAGGGCTTCGCAGCGTTCAATCGCGACCTTGTGGTCGGCTTCCGCGCGCGTCGTGGCGACGTCTTCATACGCATCCGCCTGGACCTGCGAAACGTCCTCGCGCGCTTCCTGCTGGGCGTCCCGTACGTCTTCACGTACTTCCGCCGGGCTTTCGGCCTGGTTGCATGCCGCCAGCAGCAGCGCTGCCGTTGCGGCGATCAGGGTGGTCTTCATTTCAGTCAACATGGTCTTGTCTCCTCAGTATTTCGTGGCGATCAGAAGCGAAAGGCGCCCGTGAGCCAGAGAGCGTTCGCGTCGTCAACGTTCTGAACGTCGAACATCTCGTACTCCAGTCGCAGATTGAGCGTCTCGAACAGCGTCAGACCGAGTCCCGCGCTCCACGTGAACTCCTCGTCGCTCTCGTCGACAACCACGACGCCAAGCGGCGACGTGATGCGCGCTTTGGTGTCGTAGATCAGGTAGCCGGCCTTGGCGAACAGCTCAAAAGCGGCGAAGGGAAGCGTGCCGACGACATACGGCGCGAACCCGTCGGTTTCGACCTCGACGAACACGTCGGGCTGCACTTCGTCTTCCGGGCTGCCCAGGTTGAGGTATGCGAGCTCGAACGCCAGATGCCGGTTCGCGCGCCAGCCGGCGAAAGCCTTCCACGCGGTGTCGTCACTGTCGTAGCGATCGACGGTGTCGGTCAGATCATCGACGTCGTCGATTTCAACGTTGAACTCGCCGATGCCGCCGCCGAGATAAAAGCCGGAGTCGTTGTCCTGCGCCGAGGCGCCGGCTGCGAACGCCATGGCTGCAATGCCGGCGGCAATCGCGGTAAGTCCGTTCTTGTTGTTGTTCACAGTCAAAAGTCTCCAGATTAAATTGCAACCGGCGCCGCAGCATTGCATCGCGGCGTCAGTTGCATGGTCGGACGATGTCCCCGGAACATGTCGGACGCTGCCTTGTTGATGGTCAGGCCCGCCTGCGAGCCAGGCTGGCGATGAACGTCAGCGCAGCGACTGCCAGGAACACGAAGAAAAGAATCTTTGCGATTGCCGCGGCGCCGGCAGCGATGCCGGTGAAGCCGAAGACAGCCGCGATCAGTGCGACGATGAAGAAGGCGAGTGCGTAGTACAGCATCCGGTTGTGACCTCGCATACAGTGCGGTGACTTTATGCGCCGATCGCGCGCGCGACGGCATCAGAGGGCAGACCCGAGTGTGTGTAGGATGCGGCCCACAGCCTGCAAAATCAGCGTGTTGAAGTGATTGCAGGAAGCCGGACGTCTCGCAGACTGTCGCCGATTGGCGTCAATCGAATGGCCGTTACCGGGTGAACATTCGATCGAGCGCGCGCCGATGGCAGTCCGGTGGCCGGCCCAATTCAAATGACACGCCGACCGTGAGCGGCTGTCGGAGTTCGAGGTCGGCAAGTGTCCGGATGCCTGGCCGGCAGCGCGCTTGACATCGGGTCTGGAGCCAGTCTGTAATTTCTGTTATGACAGAAACTACGGATCTGCCAGCACGATTACCGCCGGCAGTGCAGCAGTTCATCCTCCACTGGGGGAATCTCGGCGACCGCTGGGGTGTGAACCGGTCGGTCAGCCAGATCCATGCCCTGCTGTTCGTGTCCGAGCGCCCGCTGACCGCCGAAGAAATCGCCGATACGCTCGGCATTGCCCGTTCGAACGTGTCCAATTCGCTCAAGGAGCTGCAGGCCTGGGACATCGTCCGCGCGGTGCCGGTACTCCGGGACAGGCGCACGTTCTACGTCGCCGAAACCGACCTGTGGACGCTGGTCTCGCGCATAGCGGCGGGGCGCAAGGCGCGCGAGCTCGACCCTGCGGCGGCGGCGCTCCGCGAGTGCCTTGCGGTCGCGGAGAGCGACATGCAGGTGAGCCCGATCGCCACGCGGCGCCTGCGGGAGATGCTCGACTTCGTTGAACGCACGGGCCGCTGGTATGACCAGATGATCCGCCTGCCGCAGGCGCAGATCGCCGCTTTGATGAGGCTCGGCGCGGGCGTGGTTCGACTGATCGATCGCGGACGCTCGAAAGACCGTTCGCAGCGCGTCGCCTCGCACTGAAAAACACAGGCGGTCGCCAGATTTTAAGCGGCTGAGCGTACACTTGTCAGATCCCGGCAAGGCAGGACAGGCATGTGAACATCCGGAGTCTCGCAAAAGGCCTGAAGTACTGCGGCGAAGCCGCCGGCAAGCGGCAGACCTATTACGTTTTCGAAAGCGGCAAGGCGTTCGTCGTGATGTCGGCGTCGCGCACCAAGCGCGCGAGCGGCTATTTCAACCTGGTCAGCCGCGAAGCGGTCGAGCGCGTGCGCAAGAACTACGCCGGCAAGCAGGACGTGACGGCGAAGCAGCTCGCGACGCGTTCGCGCGGCCCGGGCGTGCGCGATGCGCTGCAGGCGCTCAACATTCTATATGTGCTGGTCGCGACCGGCCGCGCAAAGCGCGACGACCGGTTCCAGGACCAGCGGCTGCACTTCAACATCCTGCCGAAATGAAAAAAAGGCCCGCCTTGCGGCGGGCCTTACGTCAGCCGCGTCCTGCGGCATCGTTCAGGGCTTGAAGCGGTTCCAGACGTTGCGCGTGATGACGGTCATCGCGCCGCCTGCGACGAAGATGCCGCCCGCGGAGAAGATCCGTGCGATGTAGTGGCCGATTTCCGGAATGTGATTGAACACGGTAGAGAGCGAGGCCAGGACCAGCGCCGTGACCATCACGCGTACGCTGTCCTCCACGGCAATGCTGATGCCGACGACCAGGCCGAGCAGCAGCAGGATCAACCCCCAGTACTGAAAGTCGACAAAGGCGCTGATCACCGCCAGTGCGATGGCCGCGAGGCCTAAGAGCTTGAATGGATTCACCTGAACATCCCCTGAGCTTTGTTGTGTGCGGTCCCTTGGCCGGAACCGCTGCGCGATCCTACGCCCGGCCTCGGCGCAGTGGCAAAGTTCCGCCGGCACCGTTGCCTCAAACCATTGATTAGACAGCGGATATCCGCAGGCTGAACGACGGTGCGCCGGTCCGGGCGGACGCAACGGGGTCCGGGGATGCGGTTGCCGTTCATGTGGCACCGGTCGAAGGCGGCAGCGCTCGCGGCGACCGTTGTTCTGCACGTCGTCATCGTCGCGTGGCTAGTGACGTTGCGCTTCGATCTGCCGTCAGCTGCGCCGGATGACCCGGCGCCATTATTGATCCCTGCGCCGCCATCACTTCCGCCCCCCCCCGGTTCCGGTCGACCGTCTGCCGACGCCGAGCGTTGCAATCCTGCCGATGCCACTGCCGATTCGGACGTGCCGGCGATCATCGGTGAACAGGTTCCCGACTGGTCAGGCGAGGCAGCGGAGGTCGCGGGCGCGATCGGATGCGACCCCTTTTAAACGCGGTCGACCCGGCAGGCGAAGCAGCCGCGGCGCGCGAAGTGAATGTGCAGATAAGCGGTCGCGTCGAGCGCGAGATAGCGTTCGATCAAGGGCTCGGCCGCACTGCCGTCCACGACGTCCGCATCTATCATCTCATCCGAGGCATCGTAAGCGCGCACGGAGAGCGGACGGCGGGTGAGGTACGGTCGCAACTCGCCGATGACCTCCGCCGCCGACGGCCGGCCACGGCGCACGAAAATCGGCCCTGAGGCGCGGTATGGAGACTTGCTGTCCTGGTGCGTAAACGGCAGCAGCAGCACCGGCTCGCCGACAGGCGCGTCCTCCAGGCTGATGCGGCAGGGAAAGCCGACCGGCGCATCCGCCCGCATCCAGCGCATGCCGCGTGCGGCCAGTGTGTCATCGTCGAGGCCGAACAGAGGCTCGAACAGGGCGGGTTCGAGTCCGCGTAGGCGGTAGTTCATGGTGCGAAAGATTGCCTGCGCCCCAGGCTTGGGCAACCCGATTCTTGCTGTGTCCCCCAAAAAGGGGTCAAAAAGGGGTCGCATCCCTTTAAAAGGGGACGCATCCCTGTCTAAGCGGGATGCATGCATCCTGGTTCGACACGTCGCAAAAAGGGATGCGTCCCCTTTGCCAGCACGGTAATGACGCGGTCATTGGGGCGGATCAGAATGACGGGATGGGCATCAGCCGTCGCGAATTCCTGAAGGGATCTGCCGGCCTCGCAACGTCCTCGCTGATCGCGGCGCGGGCCGTGGCCGCGGCGGCAAGGACTTCGAGGATCGTGCGCGGGCCGTATGGCGTGCTGCAACCCGTTGCCGATCTCGAGACCGGCCTGCCGCTATTGCTGTTGCCGGAAGGATTCAGCTATCGCACGTTTTCCTGGGCCGGCGACCGGATGGCCGGCGGCCAGCGCGTGCCGCGCAACCACGATGGCATGGGCGTCGTTCATGCGGAGCGGCAGGGCGGGGAAACCGTCGTCACGCTGATCCGGAATCACGAGTGCGCGCTGTCGGAGCTGATCCTGGCGCCGGTACGCTATGACACCGCGATTCCCCCGGGCCAGCGCCATGCGCCAGGCGGCGGCACGACGACGCTGAGATTCAGCGGCCGGAAGTGGCTCGACGCCGAAGCCTCGCTCGGCGGCACGTTCTACAATTGCGCGGGCGGCGCGACGCCGTGGGGAACGTGGCTGACCTGCGAGGAATCATTCACGGACCTTACGGCCACCCGCGGGCGGCGGCATGGCTACGTGTTCGAAGTGCGTCGCGACGCGGCCGCGACGACCGGCAAGCCGATCGTGGACATGGGCCGGATGATGCACGAGGCGGTCGCCGTCGATCCGTCGACCCATTTCGCCTACCTCACCGAGGACAACCCGCGCTGCTCGGGCTTGTATCGCTTCCTCCCGAACGACCGGAGCGGCGTGGCGGGCAGCTACGAGAAAGGCGGGCGGTTGCAGGCAGCGCGCGTCGCCGGTCATGCGAACGCGGATCTGATGGCGCCCTCGGTCGGCGACACATACCGGCTCGAGTGGGTCGACATCGACGATCCAGATGCGAATCCGGGCCGGATGCCGGTGGAATTCCCCGGCCGGCAGGGCCTCGCGAGCGGGCCGTTCCAAACCGCCTGGTCGAAGGGCGCGCTTTTGATGAGCCGCGGCGAGGGCATCTGCCAATATAAAGGCAGGTTTTACGTGGTCGATACCGCGGGCGGCACCGGTCCGGATGGCGTGCGAGGCACGGGCGAAGGCGTGGTCTGGGAATACGATCCGCGTCGGGAAACGCTGCGCGCGATTTTCGTTTCCGCTACGGCGCAGGTGGCCGACAACATCGACAACATCACTGCCAGCCCGCGCGGCGGGATTCTCATGTGCGAAGACGGCGACCGGCCGGCCGATCAGGGCGGTCCGGGAACGCGACTGCTCGGCCTCACGCCGGAGGGGAACTCCTTCGCGTTCGCTCAGAACATCGTCGTGCTGACGGGCGAGATGATCCAGGGCGCGGACAAGCAGGTGGAGCCAGGCGATTACCGGTCGCGTGAGTTCTGCGGCGCCTGCTTCGATCCGGCGGGCGAGACGCTTTTCGCAAATCTGCAGATCCCCGGCATCACCTTTGCGATCTGGGGGCCGTGGGAGCTTGGCAGCTTCTAAGAGGGGTCGCATCCCTTTGCTCCATTGGTGCGCTGCCATTGCAATGATCTCTTTCAAAGGGACGTCCCCTTCTAAGGGATGCGACCCCTTTCATTTATTGCCTTTTATTTCTTGCGGGCCTCGACGAAGTAGAAGATGAGGTTGGCGATGCCGATCGCGGCCGGGATCAGGCCGAACAGCGCGACCTCGCTGCCGGCCACGGCGCGCAGCGCAAAATACAGCACGATGCCGAGGAGCAGGCCGGTGAGCCCGCTTCGCAATGCCGGGGTTTTCCTGCCGTTGCTCTCAAGCTCCACTGGCTCGGGCGGAATTTCGAGTCCCTTCTCTAGCGCCGCCATCCGTTCCTTGTGGCGCATGTCATTGCGCTGCATTTTCTGGCGGTGCGCCGCGACGATCGCCACGATCGCGATCAAGACGCCCATGATGATGCCGAGGATCGGAATGAACAATGCGAGCAGGGCGGTCACTTCTTGATTTGGCATTGACGTACTCCGTCGGTTTCAGATGCCGAGCAGCACACGCAGTGTGCGCCACACCGGGCCCAGGTCCGACCGCACGGCATCCGCACCGAGCAGGGCGACGGTCGCGATGATCGCGTATTCCAGTGCGCGCGATCCGACCGGCGTCGTGGATGCTGACCTGTTCACGGCAATTGATACGCGGCCCGGTGCGGCCCGGTTGCACCCCGGCGGGATAAAATCGGCTGAAACCTGCCGGCGTCCCGGCGCGTATCAACCGGGGAGCAGGTACAACCCGAATGGCGGCCGACGACGCGATCGTCCAGTTGATCCAGGCCGGCCGTGCGCAACAGGCCTTCGAACGGCTGGTACCGGCGTACCGCCGGCGCGTGATCGGCCTGGCTTACAGCGTGCTGCGCGACCGGGCGGCCGCCGAGGACCTGGCCCAGGAGGTATTCGTGAAGCTGTGGCGAGCGCTTCCCCGGTATGACGGACGCGCCCGGCTTTCGACCTGGATCTATGCGATCACGCGCAATGCCGCGATCTCGGCGCTGCGCACGCGCCGCCGCCCGGTGTCGCTGTCCGATCCGGCCGTGCTCGCGGAAGTCGAGAACCGCGAGGCGGCGCCGGATCCGGGCCCCGGCGATGCCGCGCTCTGGCGCCAGGTCGAGGCGCTGCCGGAAAAGCAGCGTCAGGCCGTCACTCTTTATTATCAGGACGAAAGAACGGTGGACGAAGTCGCGGCGATGATGGGCATGCCGGTCAACACGGTGAAGACGCATCTGCACCGCGCGCGGGCCAGCCTAGCGGCCGCACTCGCGGCGGCCGGCGAGGAATTCCCGTGAACATCCATGAAGAGCGGCTCGAGGGACGCCTGCGCGGGCTGTTCGGCCCGCTGGACGCGCGCGCGGGCTTTGAAGAGCGCGTGATGGCGCGGGTCGCATCGCTCGCGGCGCAGCGGGGCGCAGTGCGCACGGATCTGGGTGCGCAGTTCGAGCGCCGGCGGGAGTTGACGCGGCGCCGCCTGCTGCGCGAGGCCTGGTCGAACGGCATCACCATCGCGGGGATCGGCGTCGCCGCCGGTGCGCTCGCCTGGCATTACGCGGACCTGATCGGCCGGTGGCTCGTCGAGCCGGTGGCGTCCGGCCGGGTCGATCCGCTGCTGGCCGCCGGTGTGTCGCTGACTGCGGTCGCCGCTGTCGTTGTCATGGTGATATGGAGACCGTCACGGCTGCTCAGGTGATCGGGGCAAACGGTGCAAACGGTGCCGGGTCGTACTTTCGTAATCTGGCATCAGACTACGAAAGTACGACCCGGCACCAAATGGTTCGCTAAAATTGCCGGCCTGATGAAGAACCCCGCCGTCGACGCATACATCGAAAAGTCCGCCGATTTTGCGCGGCCGATCCTCAAGCGACTGCGCGCGCTGATGCACAAGACCTGCCCGAAAGTTGAAGAGACGATGAAATGGGGCGTGCCGCATTTCGAGTACAAGGGCGTGATCGCCGGCATGGCAGCATTCAAGCAGCACGCGGCGTTCGGATTCTGGAAGCAGCGCCTGATGAAGGATCCGTCGGGTTCCTTTACCAAAGGCGAGTCGGGCATGGGCGGGCGCAAGATCCGCTCGGTGCACGAGTTGCCATCCGACACCTTGCTGCTCGCGTACATCCGCGAGGCGGTTGCGCTCAATGAGCAGGGCGCAAAGGTGCCACGTCCGACGCGGAGAAAGCCGCCGGTCAAGGCGCCGCCCTATCTCACAGCGGCGTTGAAGAAGAATGCAAAGGCGCGCAAGACCTTCGAGAATTTTTCTCCATCGCAGCAGCGCGAATACGCAGAGTGGCTGACCGACGCGAAACAGGAAGCCACGCGCGAGCGCCGGCTCGCGACCGCGATCGATTGGCTGTCGCAAGGCAAGACGCGGAACTGGAAGTACCAGAACTGCTGAGCCAATGACGCACAGACTTCAGGAATCCGCGGACGCCGTCGTGCTCGCGCCCGCAGCCCCGGCTGCGGCCAGCGTCATCTGGCTGCACGGCCTCGGCGCCGATGGCCACGATTTCGTCCCGATCGTGCCGGAGCTGAAGCTGCCGGTCGAGCCCGGCGTGCGATTCGTGTTCCCGCATGCGCCGGTCCGGCCGGTCACGCTCAACAACGGCATGCGCATGCGCGCTTGGTACGATATCAGGACGCTGACCGCCGAGGGCCGCGCCGACGAAGCGGGCCTGCGCGAGTCGGCGGCGCGGCTCGCGGATTACGTGGCGAAGGAGCAGGCGGCCGGCATCGACCCGTCGCGCATCGTCGTCGCGGGCTTCTCGCAGGGCGGGGCGGTGGCGCTGCATGCGGGGCTGCGTCACGCGGAGCCGCTGGCGGGAATCCTCGCGTTATCGGCCTACTTGCCGCTGGCGTCGACGCTCGCGACGGAACGCAGCGCGGCAAACCGCGCGACACCCATCCTGATGTGCCATGGCCTGTACGATCCGGTGCTGCCGCACGGACTCGGCGTCATGGCGCGGGACGCACTGCGGGCGCTCGGCTACACGGTCGACTGGAAGGAATACCCGATGCAGCACCAAGTCTGCCTGCCGGAGATCGAGGCAATCGGCGCGTGGTTGCAAGTCCGGCTCGGCGCTGCACCGGTGCGCTGATGGGGTATGCTTCGCGCATTCATAGGGGGTCCCGCCATGATCTGGATTGTCCTGGGCATCATCGTCCTGCTGGCGCTGTTCGTGGTCGGCATCTACAACGGGCTGGTCACGGCGCGGAATGCCTATAAGAATGCGTTCGCGCAGATCGACGTGCAGCTCACGCGCCGCCACGACCTGATTCCGAACCTGGTCGAGGTCGCCAGGGGCTATCTCGCCCACGAACGCAACACGCTCGAGGCAGTGATCACGGCGCGCAATGCCGCGGTGAACGGCCTGAAGGCCGCCGCCGCGAATCCCGGCGATCCCGCGGCGGTCCAGAATCTCGCCACCACCGAGAACGCCCTGAGCGGCGCGCTTGGACGCCTGTTCGCGCTCGCCGAGGCCTACCCGGACCTGAAAGCGAACCGCAACATGATGCAGCTCTCCGAGGAGCTGACGACCACCGAGAACAAGGTCGCGTTTGCCCGCCAGGCGTTCAATGACTCGGTCATGAGCTACAACAACCGCCGCGAAGTTTTCCCGAACAGCATCGTGGCCGGCATGTTCGGCTTCACGCCGGCAGAACTCCTGCAGATCGAATCTCCGCAGAAGCGCGAAGTGCCGAAGGTCGCCTTCACCTGAGCCGCGCGACGGGCTGAGCCGGCATGGATTTCTTCGCCCGACAGGCCGAAACCCGGCGGCTGTCGCGCTGGATGGTGCTGCTGTACATCCTTGCGGTCGTCGCGATCATCATCGCGATCGACATCGTGGTCATCGTCGCCGTGGCCATCCTGACGTCCGACGATGGCGGAATGCTGGTCACGGAAGGCGTGACGTTCGAACGGTATCCGCTCGTAATACTGGTGACCTCGCTCGTCGTTATCGGCACGATCGGCATCTCTAGCCTGGTGCGTACGGTTTCGTTGTCCGCGGGGGGCGGCGCGGTCGCGGAACAGCTCGGCGGCACGCGCGTGACCGCGGACACCAACGATCCGCTGCGGCGCCGGCTGATGAACGTGGTCGAGGAAATGGCGATCGCCTCCGGCGTGCCGGTGCCGCAGGTCTACGTGCTCGAACGCGAGGCGGGCATCAATGCCTTCGCCGCGGGCCACAATCCGGCGAACGCGGCGGTCGCCGTCACGCGCGGCGCGCTCGTCAACCTAAATCGCGACGAGCTTCAGGGCGTCATCGCGCACGAGTTCAGTCACGTGCTGAATGGCGACATGCGCTTGAGCACGCGGCTGATCGGCCTGTTGTTCGGCCTGACAGTCATCGCGATGGTCGCCCGCCTCGTGCTGCGGCATTCGCCGCGCGGCGGCGGCGGACGCAAGGGCGGCGGCGCGATAGTGGTCGTCATGCTGGCGGCATTCATCGTGCTGGTCCTCGGCTGGATCGGCCTGTTCTTCGGCCGGCTGATACAGGCGGCGGTGTCGCGCAAGCGCGAGTCGCTCGCGGACGCGTCGGCGATCCAGTTCACGCGCGATCCGCAGGGCCTGCGCGGTGCGCTGGTCAAGATCGGGGCGCTCGGCGTCGGTTCGCGTTTCGTCGACGCCGATGCGGAGGAGGTCGCACACCTGCTGTTTGCGTCCGGCGTCACACGCGCCTTCGCGACCCACCCGCCGCTCGTCGAGCGCATCCGCGCGATCGACCCGCGGTTCCAGCCGCAGGAGTTCGAGGCGATGCGCCTGCGCATGAACGAGGAGCGCGCGGCGGCCGAGGAGGAGGCCGCCCGCGACAAGCCGAAGCCCGCCGAACGGCTGCGCGGCCTGCTGGAGGGTTCGATCGTGCTGTCGCCGGCGCTCGTCGCGGCGCTGGTCGCGAACCCGGGGACGGAGCAGGTGGCGCAGGCGGCGCAGATGCTCGCATCGCTGCCGGCGGATTTCCGGCGCCACGCGGTCCAGCCGGAGAAAGCCGCCGCGCTCTTTATCGCCCTCGCGCTCGACCAGACGCCGCAGGTGCGCGACCGCCAGCTCGCGTTCGTGCTCGCCCAGCAGGGCGGCGGGTTGCACGACGAAATGAAGGAAGTGCTGCCCTACGTGGACGCACTGACCGCCGTGCAACGCATGCCGGCGCTCCTGCAGGTGTTCGCGTCGCTGCGTCAGCTCGCGCGCGCGGAGCGCGTCGCGCTGCTGAAGTGCATCAATGGACTGCTGGCGCGCGAAGGCCGCGTATCGGCCTTTGCCTATGCGCTTCGCAAGCTCGCGCAAGTGCAGCTGCAGGATGAGCTCGATCCGCGCCGGCGCATCACCGGATCGCTGACGCTGCAAGGCGCGCGCGACGAACTGCAGGTGCTGTTCTCGGCGCTCGCATCGCATGGCAGCGAGGACGAGGCCGAAGCCCGCCGAGCCTATGAAGCCGGCATGGGCGACCTGCTTCCGCGAGTTCGCCCGCCGTTCATGCGCCTCGGCCACTGGCCGCCGCGGCTCGACCAGGCGCTGACACGCCTCGACGCGCTACAGCCGGCGGCGAAGGAGATGCTCGTGAAAGCGATGGTGCGTACGGTTTCGCACGACCTGCGCATGACGGTCGCCGAATCCGAACTGCTGCGCGCGATCTGCGCCGCGCTGCACTGCCCATTGCCGCCGCTTTATCATGCGAACGCGGCGTAACCGGCACGCCGCCTAATGCCAGAGTCCCAGCACGAGCCCGTACAGCGTGAACTGCAGCGTGTGGTAGCCGCCGTTCACGAGGAATAATGCAAGACTCCTGCGCTCGAACAGGTAGTTGATACCGAAACTCGCCGCGACCCAGCAGAGGCCGGCCGAGAATCCGGCCCCAAGCGCGAAACCCAGGGCGGGCTTCGGGCCCAGGAACAGCGCAAACACCGCCGCGGCGACCAGGGACAGCAGGAATGAGCCGCCGAAAATCTTGCCCGGATGGCCTTTCTGCAGCTGGTCGTCCGTCAGCCCGGCGCCGCGCTGCCAGGGTTTCAGGAACATCGCTTTCGAGTACCAGAGGCCGCCGAGCAGGAATGCGGATGCGGCCGCTGCGACCACGGCCAGCCAGTTGAGTTCAGGCATGAGATTTCCCCCTTTTGCGTTGTCGTGGCCGGCGGCGCGCCCGCGACGTCGCCGGTCGCAGCAGGCGGTTGAAATGCGCCTTGAGCTCCCCGATGGCGCGGTCGAAGTAACCGATGTCGCGATAGCTCCGCGCGAGCATCACGCCGCCTTCCATCGTCGTCAGCACGAACTCCGCGAGCGCGCGGCGCTCGACGCCGGGCGGAACGCGACCGCCGGCCGCGTCCAGGCACTCCTCGATCGCATCGGTCCAGTTCGAGAAATTCTTTGCCAGCCGCTCGCGCACTGCCGGATCCGGCTCGTGGATCTCGAGCGCGAGACTGCCGATCGGGCAGCCGTAGGTACAGTCGGTCTGGACCAGCGCCTCGCGGTAGCCGTCCATCAGCTTCCAGACCTTCTCGATCGGATCGGCGACGCCGCGCCAGGCGGGCTCGAAAAGCATCTGGCGAATGCCGCCGATGTAGGTGTCCAGCACGGCGATCAGCACGTCCTGCTTGCCGGGGAAGTAGTGATAGAGACTGCCGCTGTTGACGCCGGCGCGGGAGAGAATGTCGGCGACCGAAGTCGAGCCATAACCTTTCTCCCAGAACAGGTGCATGGCGGCCTCCAGGATGCGCCAGCGAGTGTCGGTGGGCGGTTGATTGATCATTCAACCAAGTCTGATACACTGCCGCCCCATGCGCAAGGACGTCGCATCGCGCCCGCTAGCTGCGCTGCCGGTTCCAGCGATCATGGAACGCCTTGCGATCGCGCTCGCAGCGAGCGACGGCGTGGACGGCGCGCAGTGCGTGCACGAACTGTGGATGCGCGGCGAGCCGCCGATGAACGTCGAACCCGCGCTGGCGGCGCTCTGGGAACGCGCGTCCGCGACGATTCCCGAGTGGCTGCCGATGCATTACGTAGACTGGCTTCCGCGCGTCTACGACGTTGCGGGCACATGCCGCGCCGCGGCGGGCGGACGCACGCACCTGTACCTGGTCCTGCTCGATTACGCCGATTCCGCACGCGGGCCATACGGCATCTACGTCGGCATGAGTCGTTATCCGGCGGCGTTGCGTTTCGATCAGCACAAGGCGGGCATCCGGGCGGCCGGACCCGTGCTGAAGCGGGGCATCGAAGTGCTGACGGGCCCCGTGCGGCACCTGTGCTGGATCGCGCGCGGCGAGGCGGCGCGCATCGAGGAGGAACTGGCGGAGGCGCTGCGCGCGTCCGGACTCATCGTCAAGGGCGGTCACTGAAGGCGGCGTGCCGGCGCCGCTATACTGGCGCCCGTGCTCAAAATGAACGAGTTCGTCCGCCTGATCGGGCGCTTTGCATGAGTCTGCGCGACAAGGTCGAGGAAACCCTGATCCGCATCGCAATGATGGGGGTCGTGCCAGGCCGCTGGTTCCTGAAGCCGCCGGATCCATCGACGATCAGAGCGCGCAGCGGCGTACTGTCGATCGAGATCGTGAGCCATTGCTGGCGGTACGCCCACCTGCTCGCGTACCAGCTGAGTTCGCTCGTGAACTTTCCGCCTGCGCGCGCACGCGTGCGCATGACGGTCTTTTACACCGAGGAAGACACGGGGACGACGGCGCTGCTGAAGTTCTTCGGCGGTCTCGCGGTGCCCGGCGTCACCTGGAACTGGCAGCCGCTGCCGCGCGCCAGCCTGTTCCGGCGCTCGATCGGCAGGAGCATGGCCGCGCGCGGCAGCGAGGCGGACTGGGTCTGGTTCACGGATTGCGACATCCTGTTCCACCGTGACTGCATCGATACGCTCGCCGGCCTGCTGCAGGAACGCCGGGATTTCATGGTTTATCCAAAGGAGGAGCGCGTGACGGCGATGCTCGCGGAAACCGATCCCGTGCTGATCGCAGAGCGCGATCGGCCAAAGATCGTGGACATCGACACCAGCCAGTTCACGCTGATGGCGAATCCGCCGAAAGCAAAAGGCGCCTACCAGATCGTGCACGGCGACGTTGCGCGCCAGGTGGGCTATTGCGAACAGCTTGCGGTGTTCCGGCGTCCGGCGCCGCGCTGGGCCAAGACCTACGAGGACGCCGCGTTCCGCTGGCTGCTTGGCACGCCGGGCATCGGCCTCGATATTCCGGGCGTTTATCGCATCCGTCATGTGCAGAAAGGCCGCTACGGCGACAACAGGACCGCGGCCCTGGTCCGCGGCAATATCCGCCGCGCGAAAGCCGGCATCCGGGAACGCTGACACCGCCCGCTGTCACAGTTCCGTCACACTTGCGTCACCCGACTGACACATCGGGGCCCTATCGTCGCTCCCCACACGCGTAATCACGCAACGGGGAGTATTCGACGATGAAGACGATTCGCATTGCCCTGGCGGGCCTCGCCATGGCCGGTCTGGCAGCCTGCGAGGGCGGCGGTGTCGACCTGAATGTGTCGACGACGGACAATTCGGTGGACAACAGCACCTCGAACCCGGGCGGCGGCAGCACCAATCCCTGCGCCTCGTACACGCCGGCCAACTCGAACCAGCCGGTGCAGGGCAGCTTCGACGGCACAAACTGCGTCTACGGCTCGAATTTCGTCGGCGCCACGAATCCGCTGCTGGTGAATCTCACGATCCCGTTCATTACCGGCAAGCACATCTTCCAGGACAGCCTGTTCGTCGGCCAGAACGTCAGCACCGGCACAGCACCGGCGGGCGGAACAGGTCCCGTGCTGACCATCGCGGCCGGCAACACGCTGGTGTTCCAGGACGCCGCCGACTATGTACTGATCGCTCGCGGGTCGCAGATCGTTGCGAACGGCTCACCGACCGCGCCGATCACGTTCACGTCCTTCACAGACGCCGTCACGGGCACCGCGGGCGCCAACGACGTGCAGCAGTGGGGCGGCATGGTCATCAACGGCAACGGCATCACCAACAACTGCACCGACGCGGAACGGGCCGGCAACCAGTGTCACGTCGTTTCGGAAGGACAGCCTTCTCATTACGGCGGCAGCGACAACGCGGAAAGTTCCGGCAGCCTGCGTTACGTCATCGTCAAGCACACAGGCTTCGAGGTCGCCCCGGGCGACGAACTGAATGGCATCACCTTCAACGCCGTCGGCTCCGGCACGGTGGTCGAGAACATCCAGGTTTACAGCACCTATGACGACGGGCTGGAATTCTTCGGCGGCGCCGTCAACGTGAGCAACGCGATCCTGATGTACGTGCGGGACGATTCGCTGGACTTTTCCGACGGCTACGTTGGAACGGTCGAGAACGCACTGGTCATCCAGTGGCAGAGCGACGGCAACCGCTGCATCGAGCTCGACAACATCGGCGAGGCACGGAGCAATGCGGGCCAGCCGCTCGACACGGCGCCGCTGACGACAGCCACGGTGCGCAACATGACCTGCATCACCGCAAACACCGACGTCAATACGCATGGCGATTCGGAAGGGCCGCTGGTGCGCCAGGGCGGGCAGCTCGTGCTCGAGAACAGTATCGTCTATGCGGGTTATGGCACGGCCGTCAACGGCGTGACGTCGAACGAGTGTTTCGAGGTCGAGAGCCCCGTTTCGCTGGATTTCGCAGCGGCCGGTGGCACGTTCGCCTTCAGCAATGTGCTGTTGGCCTGCCAGGAAGCGGTCAAGGGCACGCTGACGAACGGTGACACGCTGACGTCGTGGTTCCTCGGCGCCAACCCGAGCGTGGGCGGTGCGGACTACTCGTTCAACACCGGCACGTTCATCATCGCGGATCCCACCAGTGCCAATGTGCAGGTGCTGGTACCAGGTAGCTTCTTCACAGCATCCTCGTTCGTCGACGAGTCCGGCACGACGATCGTCGCCGACACGTCGGCCTGGGGCGCCGTACAGCAGAGCGACGACTGGACGACGCCGTGGGCTTTTGGCCTGACGCCGTCGAACTCCGACGTACCGCTGTGGTTCGCACCCTGAGCTGATCGGAGATCGCCGATGAACAGAAACCCACTGCCCCTCGCGATTCGCCAGGCACTGCTCGGCCTGACCGCTTCAACGGCAGGAGCGCTGTCTTCACCTGCGATAGCGCAGGACAGCGCTGAGGCCGGCGGCGAGGCCGGCGGCCAGGCCGCGGATGTGCCACCGGTCGTCATGGAGGACGTCATGGTCGTTGGCCGCCAGCGGTCGGCTGCCGATGACATCCTGCAGGAGCGCATTGATTCCGAGGTCGTCGCGGACCTCGTCAGCAGCGAACAGATCAGCCGGGTCGGCGACAGCACTGTGTCGCTGGCATTGCGGCGCCTGCCCGGCGTGACGCTGGTCGGCGACCAGTTCATCTATATCCGCGGCCTCGGGGAGCGTTACTCGAGCACCACCGTCAATGGCGCCTTCGTGCCATCGCCCGATCTGACGCGGAACGTGATCCCGATGGATCTGTTCCCGGCCGAGATCGTGGAATCGATATCGATACAAAAGGGTTACTCGGCGGACCAGCCGGCGGCGTTTGGCGGCGGCAATGTGGATATCCGCACGCGCAGCCTGCCGGACGATTTCCAGTTCCATATCCAGGTCGGCACCGGCACGAACTCGGAGAGCTCTGACGACGGGCTCACCTATGCGGGCGGAGGCGACGACGATCTGGGCACGGACGACGGCACGCGCGCGCTGCCGTCGGAGATACGCACGGCGATACAGGAGTATCGCGGTGACCTGAGCTCGGCCGGCATCTACAACACGCTGTTGCTGGATGGCCAGTTTCATTCCTTCGACGAAGCGGAGCAGATCAACCGGCAGCTCGCGACCAGCCTCTATCGCGACGTCGATTTCAGAAAAGCGTCGATGGATCCGGACAAGTCCGTCGAAGCGTCGGTGGGCAACAGCTGGTACGTTGGCGACGCGGAACAGTGGAAGATCGGCATGCTCGCGCTCGGCGACTACAAGAACACCTGGCGCAACAAGGAGCGCACGATACGATCCGCAACGACACCGGACGTTGACTTCGACGTCACCAACCGCACGACCAACCAGGTAGTGGTCACCGGCTCCCTCGGCGTAGGCGTCGATTTCGCCGAAGAGCACCGGATCGAGGCGACGGGCATTTACCTGCGCAATACCGAGGACGAGGCGTCGCTGACGCTGGGTCATAACTTCAACTTCCAGCGCGAGTCCGGGCAGCAGCTACGCAACTATCGCATCCGCTACGAAGAGCGTGAGCTGGAGCTCGTCCAGTTGCACGGCTCCCATGTGGTCGGGCCAGCGACGATCGAAATGCTGAAACCACTTGTCAATCTCGGATTTGCGGAAGGACTCGGTTTCGACTGGTACTACTCGGATGCGACGGCGACGACCGACATCCCGAGCGAGATGCAGTTTTCCGCGGCCGATACGATCGACCCGGATTCGGGCGAACTGCTTTCGACCTCGATCCGATTCTCGCTGAGCGCGGCGGAGTATCGCTTCACCGACCTGCAGGACACGGCCACCAGCTATGGCATGAAGCTGTCGATGCCGTTCAGCTTCGGCAATTCGAAGCTGCTGCTGAGCGGCGGCTACGACTACTACGAGAAAGGCCGCAGTTACATCCAGACCCAGTTGGGCATGGGAACTACTGCCGCCGCGGCGCAGGCGGCACTGGCCGGAACGCCCGGCCAGGTATTCAGCGATGCGAACATCCTGGATCCGGCGAACCAGTTCGCCCTGACCATCGGTGGCATCGGCACGGAGAGCTACCTCGCGGGCGAGACTGTGGATTCTTTCTGGAGCAAGACCGACTTCACGTTCAACGACAGCTGGCGCGTCAGCGCCGGCCTGCGCTGGGAGGATTTCACACGACTGGCGGTTCCGGTGAACCATCTGGAGTTCGATGGGGACATCGGGATCATCACCGTGCCCGCGGACGAGCTGGCCAGCCTGGCGAAGGCCGACGACGATTACTATCCGGCGCTCGCGGTCACCTGGATGAAGCCCGGTTTCTGGTCGGAGGATTTCCAGCTTCGATTCGGCTGGAGCCAGACTGTGGCGCGGCCGGACCTGCGCGAAGTTTCGGACGCGACCTATATCGACCCGCTGACCGAGGCGCGCGTACGCGGCAATCCTTCGCTGCTGAACTCGGACCTCAGCAACTTTGACATCCGCGCGGAGTGGTTCTTCGTGGGCGGCGACAATCTCACGGTATCGCTGTTCTACAAGGACATCGAGAACCCGATCGAAACGGTTGAGGCACCCGGTTCCGACGACAACATAGCCTTGTCATTCATCAATGCGGAGTCCGCCGAGGTCTACGGCGTCGAGCTCGAGGGCCTGAAGGGGCTGGGATTCCTGAGCGGCGGCGGCTGGACTGAACCGTTCTTCGTTTCCGGCAACGTCACGTTCAGCGATTCCGAGATAACGATCGGCGATTCTGCGCCGGGGCTCACGAACAACACGCGGCCGATGACGCAGCACTCGGACCTGGTGATCAACATGCAGCTTGGCTACGACTCGCCAGGCGGAATGCACAGCGCCTCGATCGCGTACAACATGTATAGCGAGCGTATCTTCTTCGCGGGAAGAAACGGAGCGGACGATGCGCGCGAGCAGCCCTTCGACTCACTGGATTTCATCTACAGCTTCCATCCGACCGATAAAATTAGCGTCAAGCTTCGCCTGCAGAACCTGCTGGACGAGGACACCGTGATCGAACAGGGTGGTGTCGACGTGCTTGAACAGAAGCTGGGCTCGGCCGCCCGGATCGACCTGTCGTATCGCTTCTAGCCGGACGCACGTTCGAACCGGCGCAAATCGTCCGCCACATGGGTAGGACGAGGCTTACACGCGTGTCCGGATGTCGCTGAAACGCCGGCAATAGCGCCCTGATCCGGTCCCGCCATGCTATTTTGGCCCCGGGGTGCTGTGTGCTTTGACCGGAGGTGTTCGATGCGTCTAGAAAAATTTCAACGAGCCTGCGTCGCGCTCGTCAGCGTGAGTTTTCTCACGCTTGGCATGCAGGTGCCCGCCGCTGCCAATGTGATCGGAACGGCCGAGGCGATTGCCGCCAGCAGCCAGATCGACTTGCTTGCGACCGTCCGTGCGGCGGTTTCCCGTGATGATGTTCGCGCCCGGTTCGCCCAGCTCGGCGTCGACGCAATCCAGCTGGACGGCCGGCTTGCCGCCCTGTCGGAAGCCGAGCTTGCGATGCTCGCAGACCGGCTCGATGAAACGCCGGCTGGCGGTGGAGCGCTGGAGGTGGTCGGCATCGTGTTCGTTGTGCTGATGATTCTCGAGTTCACGGGCGTCATCGACATATTCAAGAAGCGGTGATCCGCGCAGCGCTGCCGGCGGCGCTGTTGATGGGCTTGGCCGGTTGCGCTGTCTCGCCGCCATTGGCGGAGGGATTGCCTGCCGGTATGCCCCGTTCCGTTGAGCTCGCCGGCACGCCGTTCTTTCCGCAGGACGAATATCAGTGTGGCCCGGCCGCGCTCGCGACCGTTCTGCGTGCCAGCGGCGTCGCCACGTTACCAGACGATCTCAAGCCCCAGGTGTACGTACCCGGCAGGCGCGGCAGCCTGCAGGCGGAGCTGATCGGTGCCGCACGGCGGCACGGCCGGCTGCCGTATGTGATGCCGTCGCAGGGGCAGGAACTCGTCGCCGAGCTTAA
>DATKBY010000087.1:0-113455 GCA_035513555.1 Steroidobacteraceae bacterium
CGAGCCCGTCGAAGCCGCCGCTCATCCGTCGGAACGTCGCGGGATCGAGCGTGTCGAGACTCACGGTGACGCGCTTCAGTCCGTTGGCCGCGAGCTCGGCCGCGTGCTGGGCCAACAGCACGCCGTTCGTGGTCAGCGCCAGATCCGCGATGCCGTCGATTGCCGAGAGCTCGCCGACCAGATCCGCCAGCCCCGAGCGCAGCAGCGGCTCGCCGCCCGTCAGCCGGATCTTGCGCACGCCCTGCGCCGCGAAGCGGCGCGTGAGACGCACGATCTCGTCGAACGACAGCCGCTCGGCCGTCGCGAGAAACCGGTAGTTGTCGCCGAATGTCGCTCGCGGCATGCAGTACGGGCAGCGGAAATTGCAGCGGTCCATCACGGAGATGCGCAGGTCGGCGAGCGGGCGGCCGCGCGCATCAGCCGCTGCCTGCGGCGCCGAAAGCGGTATCAGACGGTGTGCGGTATCGTCGTTCATGGTTTACCAGTGCTGGAACGGCACGGTGAGTCCTGCCGGATGGGTCGCTGGACCTTGCGGCAACTCGACGAAGCCGTCGGTTCCGGCGAGCGAGATGAAATCGCCGGAGCCGCCGGTCGGCCGGGGCTCAGCCCGGTGCGTTCCGTCCGGATCGTACCTGAGGGAGACCGGCAGGAAACAGCTGAGCGGCGCCGGGAAGAGGTATTCCCGCGATAAGCTGAAAACTGCCCGCGGCGGGGGCGCCGCGCCGGCTCGCCGGATCAGCGCCGGGATCACGTAACGCACAAGGCAGACGAGCACGGACACCGGATTGCCGGGCAGCGCAAACACCAGCGTGCCCCCGGCGCGGGCGCCGAACCACATCGGGCGACCTGGACGTTGCGCCACGTGATGAAAGACCTTCCGGACACCCTGTGCGGCGAGCGCCGCCGGAACGTGATCGAAACGTCCGGCGGACACGCCACCGGAAAGTACCAGCACGTCATGCTCGACGAGTACGCGGGCAAGCCCGGCTTTCAGCGTCGCCGGATCATCCGGCAGGTGGAGATCGGTGACCGGCTCGAATCCCGCGCCGCGAAGCGCCGCCGCCAGTCCGTAGGTATTGGAGCGGCGCACCTGGTGCGCGGCGATGGGCTGGCCGGGTTCGATCAGTTCATCGCCGGTCGAGACGACGGCGATGCGCGGCAGGCGCGAGACTTCGAGCGCCGTGAGGCCGGCCGACGCCGCGATTGCGATCTCCGGCGCGCCGAGCCGGATGCCGGGTGCCAGCAGACGATCACCGGATTTCGCGTCGGCGGCCTGCCGGTGAACGAACTGACCGGCTTGCGGCGCGTAGCCGGCATCGATCGTCACCAGGCCATTAGCAACTTTCAGCCGCTCTACCGGCACGATCGTGTCGCATCCCGCGGGCAAGGTCGCACCGGTCATCACCTCGATGCAGTCGGCCGGAGACGGTAGCGCCAGCGGCGGCTGGCCCGCGGCCTGGACGCCCGCGATGCGAAAATCGCGCTGCGCGAGGGCGACGGAAGCGATCGCAATCCCATCCATGGTGACGCGATCGAAAGGGGGGGCATCGCGTTCCGCGTGGACGGGTTCCCGCAGCACGCGGCCGACGCAGGCCGGCAACCGGACGCGTTCGGTAGTTGCCACCGCAAGCGTTGCGGCGATCGCCGCATCGGCTTCGGCGGGCGTCAGCATCGGGCTCCGGTGTCAGTTCTGCTTGTCGCGGGCCTTGAAGATCCGCAGCTGCTCATTGAACAGATCCGCAACGGCCTGCACTTCGTCGACGGCGGCATTGTTCTTCTTGGCCTGCATTGCGCGCAGTTCATTGAGGCGGTTCTCGTCATAAGACCCGCTCTGGACGAGCGCGCTCATTTCCATGTCGAGGCAGGCGTTGTACGCCGTGATGTCCTCGTTGAATTGCTGCACCGCCTTTTGCGCGGCGACCATTTCCTCGTAAGTCGCGGTCTTGCCGTCCGGCACGCGCTCGGGCGCGCGCGGATAGATGCAGGTTGCGTGGGCGTATCCCGCCGCCACCAGGGCGAGGATTGCGAGGGTCAGACGGGTCATGGCGCAGCCTCCCAGGGCCAAACGATCCTGTTGGGACAGCAGCCGCGGGACTCGGTTCGCGGCGCCCCGGGGATTCTACTGCAGCGCAGCGTCGAGCGGCACGCGCGCCTCTGCCTTCAGCGTCTCCAGCACCAGGCTGGAATGGACGTCGCGTACGCCCGGCAGTTTCAGGAGCTGGTGCAGCGTGAACCGGCCGAGCGCATCGAGATCGGGAACCATGACCTGCAACAGGAAATCCATTTCCCCGGTCATGGCATGGGCCGAGACGACTTCCGGCCTTTCTTCCAGCGTGCGCCGGAAACGCTCGATCACGTCGTCCGTGTGGCGCTCCAGCTTGATCTGGATGAAAGCGAGGACGTGCTGGCCGACCCGCTTTGGCTCGAGGATGGCCGCGTAACCGCGAATGATCCCCCGCTCTTCAAGCTGCCGCACGCGACGCGTGCAGGGCGTTGGCGACAGCCCCACGCGCCCGGCGAGGTCGACGTGGCTCAGCCGGCCGTCCTGCTGCAGGAACTCGAGGATGCGGATATCGGTACGGTCCATGGTCATCTTGGAGTTTATCACTAATAACAGTCGATAATACCGTGATATTTGCCAATTACTCCCGAACTTTCTCGTTAAGCTAGTCATCATGGCGGCCAGTGCACAGAAAACAGTGCAGCGGAGTTCCTTGTCCCGGGAAGACTGGCGCCGCGTGCTCCAGACCGTGTTCCTGTCACGCGCGCTCGACCGGCTGGAGGAAACTCGCCTGGTTCCGGAGCGGCGCGTGCTCTATCAGTTCTCTGCGCGCGGCCACGACCTCACGCAGGCCCTGCTTGGTCTGCGGCTGAGCGGTCTGCGCGATGCGGTTGCACCTTATTACCGCTCGCGTCCGCTGGCGCTTGCCCTCGGCCTCTCCGCACAGGAAGCACTCGCCTCGACGATGATGCAGCCACAGGGCATGTCCGCCGGGCGCGACATCGGCGTCGTCCTGAACATGCCGAGGCGGGATGGCGCCTGCATCCTGCCGGCCTGCGGAGGGGTTGGCGCGCAGTTCACGCCGGCGACCGGGTGGGCCCAGTCGCTTGTTTACCGGCAACGCGTGCTCGGTGACGAGACCGGCGGCGGCAGCATCGCGGTCGCGCACGGCGGCGACGCGTCGCTCGCGACCAACGGATTCTGGGCTTCGTTGAACATCGCGACGACGGAGCGGCTGCCGCTTCTTTACTTCATCGAAGACAATGGTTACGGCATCTCTGTGCCGACCGCGAAGCAGACACCGGGCGGAGACTTCGCAGCGAATCTCGCATCATTCCGGAACCTGCAAATCCTCTCCGGCGACGGTTCCGATCCGAATGCCGCCGCCGCGCTCGTCTGCGAGGCCCTCGACGCGGTTCGCAGCGGCTCGGGTCCGGTGTTGCTGCGGCTGATCGTGCCGCGCCTGTCCGGCCATTCCGGCCAGGACACGCAGGCCTACAAGAGCGCGGAGGAGATCGCCGGCGAGCGCGCCCGCGATCCGCTGTTGCAGCTGCGCCAGCGTCTGGTGCCGACGATATTGACTGAAGCCGAGTGGCAGGCACTCGAAGGCGAAGCCGAGGACACGGTTGCGGCAGCGCTCGCGCGCATCGAGTCGCGACCGACGCCTCCGGTTCCGGTCACCGCCTTTGTTTTCAGCGAAGCGCTGGCCGACGGTTCCGTCGATGCACAGACGCAGGGCGGCATGCTTGCCGAAGGAATCTTTCCGGCCGCGGGGAGCGCGGTCGCGCATCCCGCCGGGCCGCGCATCAACATGCTGACGGCGATACGTCGCACGCTCGAATACGAGCTTTCGATCAATCCGCGGGTGCTGGTATTCGGCGAGGATGTCGGGCGCAAGGGCGGCGTTCACGCCGCGACGCTGGGACTGCAGGAACGGTTCGGTGAAGACCGCGTCTTCGACACCAGCCTCTCCGAGGAGGGCATCATCGGCCGGGCCGTCGGCATGGCGATTGCGGGCCTGGTGCCCGTGCCGGAAATCCAGTTCCGCAAGTACGCGGAGCCGGCGGCGGAACAGCTGCATGACTGCGGGACCATGCGCTGGCGCACTGCGAACCGCTTTGCCGCGCCGATGGTCGTGCGCATGCCCGGTGGATTCTTCAAGTGCGGAGATCCCTGGCACAGCCAGTGCAACGAAGTGCAGTTCCTGCACGCGGTCGGCTGGCGACTTGCCATGCCGTCGAACGCGGAGGATGCGGTCGGTCTGCTGCGCAGCGCATTGCGCGGAAACGACCCGGTGATCTTCTTCGAGCACCGCTCGCTGCTCGATGGCGCCGCGGCCAGGCGGCCTTATCCCGGCGACGATTACATGCTGCCATTCGGGGTCGCGCGCTGTGTCAGGCCGGGCACGGAGCTCACGATCGTGAGCTGGGGCGCCATGGTCGAGCGCTGCGAACAGGCGGCTCGGGAGTCGGGCGTCGAAGTCGAATTGCTGGACCTGCGCACGCTGGCGCCCTGGGATCGTGACGCGGTGCTTGCCTCCGTCACCAAGACGCGCCGTTGCCTGATCGTTCATGAGGACAACATCACGGCGGGCTTCGGCGCCGAAATCGCAGCCATGCTCGCCGAGCGGGCGTTCTTCAGTCTGGACGCGCCGATCGGGCGGCTCGCGATGCCCGATATTCCGAGCCCGCACAGCCCGGAACTGCTCGAATCCGTCGTGCCGTCGGTCGCCGGCATCGTCGCGGCGATCCGCCGCATCGCGAGTCTCTGATGTCGGCGACGATCGACGTGCTGTTGCCGGAAGATCAGGCCGAAGGTACCCGTTCGCAGGTCCTGCGCTGGCTGAAAACCGTTGGCGATACCGTGGCGCGCGATGAGCCGCTGGTCGAAATCGAAACAGACAAGGTGACGATCGAAGTGCCCGCGCCCGCGGATGGCGTGATCGAGGAAATCGCCGCCGCCGAAGGCGCGGATGTTGCGCCGGGCGCGTTGCTCGGACGGATCAGGGCGGAGGGCGCCGCGGCGACGGCACCGCCGCCTGTCTCCGCGCCGGTGAAAACCGCGAAGGCCGCGACCGTCGCCACGCCGGCATCCACCGGCACGCGAATCAGTCCGGCCGTGCGGCGGCTGCTTGCCGAGAAAGGATTGACGGCAGCGGAAGTCCGGGGCACCGGCGAGGGCGGGCGTGTGACGATCGATGACGTGCTGGCCGCCGGACGCGATCAGAAGCCGCCGGTCGGGCAGGAGTCCGTACGGCGCGTGCCGCACACGCCGATGCGCCGGCGCATCGCCGAGCACATGGTGGAAAGCCTGCTGCGCACCGCGCCGCATGTGACGACGGTGTTCGAGGCGGACTTGTCTTCCGTGCTCGCGCACCGCGCGGAACACCAGGCGGCGTTCAGAGAACGCGGCACTCCGCTGACGCTGACCGCCTATTTCGTCGCAGCCTGCGTGGATGCCATCCGCGCCGTGCCGGAGGCGAATGGCCGCTGGACCGACGAGGCGATCCTGATCAGCGACCGGATCGACATCGGCATCGGCACCGCACTCGAGGGACGCGGTCTGGTCGTCCCGGTGATCCGCGATGCGGGCGCGCTCGACCTTGCCGGCATCGCCGACCGTCTCGGCGATCTCGTGAGTCGCGCACGCGAGGATCGCCTGACCGCGGCGGACCTCCGCGACGGCACGTTCACGATTTCGAATCATGGCGTGAGCGGCAGCCTGGTCGCGGCTCCCATCGTGATCAACCAGCCGCAGTCGGCGATACTGGGGATCGGCCGGCTGGAAAAGCGCGCGGTCGTCGTCAGCGAAAACGGCAAGGACGCGATCGTCGTGCGTCCACGCTGCTACGTGACGCTCACGATCGATCATCGGGTGCTGGACGGGCATCAGGCCAACCGGTTCATGGAGAAGCTGGTCTGGCGGATCGAAAGCTGGGCCTGAAACCGCCGGTGTGTCAAAGTTGATGCTGTTGCAGCGGGTCGCCGGAGGCTGCCGCCATGTATACGCAAGGTCTTGATTCTCTTGGTAAAGATTGTCTGCGCGACGAAGCGCTGGACGGCACGGCGCTGGAATCGCGCTTCCAGTCGCGGGTCGACGCGGAAGACAAGATCGAGCCCAAGGACTGGATGCCGGAAGCCTACCGCCGCACGCTGATCCGCCAGATCTCCCAGCACGCCCATTCGGAGATCGTCGGCATGCTGCCGGAGGGCAACTGGATCACGCGTGCACCGTCGCTGCTGCGCAAGACCATCCTGATCGCCAAAGTGCAGGACGAAGGCGGGCACGGCGCGTATCTCTACAGCGCGGCCGAGACCCTCGGCATATCGCGCGACGAGATGATCGGCCAGCTGCTCGAAGGCAAGGCCAAGTACTCCAGCATCTTCAATTATCCGACGCCGACCTGGGCGGATGTCGGCGCGATCGGCTGGCTGGTCGACGGCGCGGCGATCATGAACCAGATCCCGCTCTGCCGCTGCTCGTACGGTCCGTACGCGCGCGCGATGGTGCGCATCTGCAAGGAGGAGAGCTTCCACCAGCGCCAGGGTTACGAAATCATGATGCGACTCGCGCGCGGCACCGAGCGACAGCGCGAGATGGCGCAGGCCGCGCTCGATCGCTGGTGGTGGCCGTCGCTGATGATGTTCGGTCCGTCCGACGCCGAGTCCAAGCACAGCGCGCAGTCCATGCGCTGGAAGATCAAGCGCTTTTCGAACGACGAGCTGCGGCAGAAATTCGTCGATACCACGGTGCCGCAGGCGGAGTTCATCGGATTGAAGGTCCCGGATCCGGCATTGCAGTGGGACGCCGCGGCCGGGCACTACCGGTTCGGTGAGATCGACTGGCACGAGTTCGAACAGGTACTCTCCGGCAACGGGCCCTGCAACCGCGAGCGCATGGAAGCGCGCCGACAGGCGCACGACGAAGGGCGCTGGGTGCGCGAAGCGGCCACCGCCTGGGCCGCGAAGCAGAAAGCGACAGCGGCGCGCGCCGCCTGAACGCAGAGGAGTGAGCATGACCGGCAGCACGCAGGACTGGCCGCTCTACGAGATTTTCATCCGTGCGCGATCCGGCCTCGACCACAAGCACGTCGGCAGCCTGCACGCGTCCGATGCGGGCATGGCGATCGAACACGCGCGCGACCTGTACACGCGCAGGCTCGAGGGCGTCAGCATCTGGGCCGTGCGTTCGAGCGACATCGTCGCCTCGGACCCGGCCGAATCGGATGCGCTGTTCGAACCGGCGCGCGACAAGGTGTACCGCCACCCGACGTTCTACGACATCCCAGACGAGGTAAAGACGCTGTGACGCCGCACTGTAAAGACGCTGTGACGCCGCACTGCCTTTACGTGCTGCGGCTCGCCGACACGAACCTGGTTTTAGCCCAGCGTCTCGGCGAGTGGGTCGGCCATGCGCCTGCGCTCGAGGAGGAACTGGGACTCGCCAACATTGCGCTCGATCTGCTGGGCCAGGCGCGGTTCCTGCTCGCGCATGCCGGCGAACTCGAAGGCCGCGGCCGCGACGAGGATGCGCTCGCCTACCTGCGCGAGGAGTCGGAGTACCTGAATCTGACGCTGGTCGAGCAGCCGAACGGCGATTTCGGCCGTACGGTCGTGCGCCAGTTCCTGTTCGATGCCTGGCAGCACGCCCTCTACGGGGCGCTCGAGCGGTCGAGCGACCCGAGACTCGCCGCGATCGCGGCGAAGGCGATCAAGGAGTCGAGCTATCACCTGCGCTACAGCAGCGGCTGGCTGATCCGACTCGGCGACGGCACGCCGGAGAGCCACCGTCGCGTCGCCGATGCGCTGACGCGACTGTGGCCATTCACCAGCGAACTGTTCGACGCTGACGACATCGATCGCGCCGCGGCGGCGGCGGGCATCGGTCCGGCGCCCGGCACGCTGGCCGATGCGTGGAATCGCAGCGTGGACGACGTGCTCGCTGCAGCGACGCTCGCGCGCCCCCCGGCCGCGAGCTATGCCTGGCACGGCAAGCAGGGAAAGCACAGCGAGCATCTGGGCTACCTGCTCGCGGAGATGCAGTCGCTGCACCGCGCGCACCGGGGCGCGACGTGGTAGATCCGGCCATTGCCGGCACGGCTGGTGCGACGCTCCGCGAGCGCGTCTTCACGCTGCTCGCCGGCGTGCCGGATCCGGAAATACCGGTGCTATCCGTGCTCGACCTCGGCGTGATCCGTCATGTCAGCGTGGCGCCCGACGGCTCGGTCGAGGTCGGCGTGGCGCCGACATACTCCGGCTGCCCGGCGACGCCGATGATCAAGGCGGACATCCTGTCGGCGCTCGCGGGCGCCGGCATCCGCGCGACGGCCGTCGACGTGCTGTCGCCGCCCTGGACCAGCGACTGGCTGAGCGAGGAAGGGCGACGCAAGCTCGAAGCCTATGGCATCACGCCGCCCGCGGCGGCGGTCGGCAGCCCGCGAGCGCTGGTGCACGGCGAGCCCGTCATCGCCTGCCCGCGATGCCGTTCGCAGGAGACGGAAAGGCTTTCCGAATTCGGCTCGACGCCCTGCAAGGCGCTCTATCGTTGCCTGTCCTGCCGGGAACCGTTCGACTACTTCAAGTGCCTGTGATTCCGTGCTGAAGTTCCATCCACTCGCGATCTCGGATCGCCGTGCCATCGCGGACGATGCGGTCGCGATCACCTTCGCCCTGCCGGAGGCGCTGCGCGCCGAATACCGGTTCCGCGCCGGCCAGCACCTGGCGCTGCGCACCGTGATCGACGGCCGCGAAGAGCGGCGCACGTACTCGATCGTTAATCCGGAAGGCGCGACGGCGCTCACGATCGGCGTGCGCGTGCACGACGCCGGCCGCATGTCGCCTCACCTGGCGCGGGTGCTGCAGCCGGGCGATGTAATCGACGTCATGACGCCGAACGGCAGCTTCAATACGCGTACGCCCGGCGGGCCACGCAGCTGCGCGGCGTTCGCTTCCGGCAGCGGCATTACGCCGGTCCTGTCGATCGCGGCGACCGTCCTCGAGCGGGAGCCGGACAGCCGTTTCCAGCTGTATTACGGCAATACCAGCACCGCCCGCACGATGTTTCTCGAGGAAGTGCAGGCGCTGAAGGACCGCTTTCTGTCGCGATTCTCGGTGTGCTTCATCATGAGCCGGGAACCACAGGATGTTGCGCTTTTCAATGGGCGCATCGATGCCGCGCGTGTCCGCGAGTTCGCCCGGCACGGTCTCGCGGTCGCCGAGGTCGATGAGTTCTTCATCTGCGGCCCCGGGACGATGGCAGACGAAGTCCAGTCAGCGCTGGCGTCACTCGGCGCGACCGGGGCGGTGCACGTCGAACATTTCACGGCGGCAGCCGGCGGGGAGACCGTGGCCGCGCCCGCGCCGCCTGCACCGGCGGCGGAGCGTGCCGGCGCCGCCGAGATTACCGTCATCATGGATGGGCGACGCCGCGGGTTCGCGATGCAGCGGGACGAAGTGATCCTCGACGCGGCAGGACGCGCCGGCCTCGACTTGCCGTTCTCCTGTCGTGCCGGTGTCTGCTCGACCTGCCGCGCAAGGCTCGTCAGCGGCAGCGCCACCATGGAGCACAACGTCGCGCTCGATGATTGGGAGGTCGAGGCGGGTTATATTCTCTGCTGCCAGGCGCGGCCCACGAGCCCGGCGCTCGAAATCAGCTACGACGAATGAACTACACGACCATCCACTATAAGGTTGCCGGTGCGATCGCGCGCCTGACGTTGAACCGGCCGGACCGGCTGAACAGCTTCAACGGCGTCATGCACGGCGAGCTGCGCGACGCGCTTTCCCGCTCCGTCGCCGACGGCGCGCGCGTGCTCGTCCTGACCGGCGCCGGCCGCGGCTTCTGCGCGGGCCAGGATCTCGGCGATCGCCAGATTGCGCCCGGCGGTGCGCGCGCGGACCTCGGCGAATCGATCGAGCGCAACTACAAGCCCCTCATACTGGCGCTGCGCAACCTGCCGATGCCCGTCATCGCGGCCGTGAATGGCGTGGCGGCGGGGGCCGGCGCGAGCGTCGCGCTGGCCTGCGACATCGTCATCGCGGCGCGATCCGCATCCTTTCTGCAGGCTTTCTCCCGTCTTGGACTGGTCCCGGACTCCGGTGCCACCTGGTTTCTGCCAAGGCTCGTGGGTCCGGCGCGCGCGCTCGGGCTCGCGCTGCTAGGCGAGCGCCTCGACGCCGGGACCGCGGCGGAATGGGGCCTGATCTGGCGCTGCGTCGATGACGCGGAGTTTCCGGAAGCGGTCGACCGGCTGGCGGGACAGCTGGCATCCGCGCCGACGCTCGCGCTCGTCCGCACGCGCCAGGCGCTGGACGGCGCGTGGGTCCGAACGCTGGCGGAGCAGCTCGACGTGGAGCGCGACTTCCAGCGCGAGCTGGGGCACACGGCCGATTACGCCGAAGGCGTTGCCGCATTCGCCGCCAAGCGGACGCCACGCTTCATCGGAGGATAGGAGGATGACCGAATCGCCTGCGACACGGGCGGCCGAGGCGCTGTACGCCGGCGATCGCGCGTCGCAGATGCTCGGCATGCAGCTCGAATCCTGCGAGCCGGGGCGGGCGGTCGTGTCGATGCACGTACGCGCGGACATGGTCAACGGTCATGGCATCTGCCATGGTGGCCTCATCTTCGCGCTGGCCGACAGCGCATTCGCCTTCGCCTGCAATTCGCACGGGGACAACACCGTCGCGGCCGGCGCCGCGATCGAGTTTCTGGCGCCGGGCCGCGAAGGTGACCTGTTGCTCGCCATTGCCGGTGAGCGCTGGCGCGCCGGCCGCGCGGGCATCTACGAAATCGAAGTGCGCAACCAGCGCGACGAGACGGTCGCGCTGTTCCGCGGACGCAGCCACCAGATTGACGGGAGACTGATCGATGACTGACGCATTGATCTGCGACGCGATCCGCACGCCGATCGGGCGCCATGGCGGCGTGCTCGCCGGCGTTCGGACGGACGACCTCGCGGCCGTGCCACTGCGGGCGCTGATGGCCCGCAATCCGTCGGTCGACTGGCAGGCGGTCGACGATGTCGTCCTCGGCTGCGCCAACCAGGCGGGTGAGGACAACCGGAATCTTGCGCGGATGGCGCTGCTGCTCGCCGGCCTGCCGGTCACCGTGCCCGGTGTCACGGTCAACCGCCTGTGCGGCTCCGGGCTCGATGCGGTCGCCATCGCGGCGCGCATGATCCGGAGCGGGGAGGCGGATCTGGTCATTGCCGGCGGTGCCGAGAGCATGAGCCGCGCGCCCTACGTGCTGTCGAAGCCGGATGCGGCGTATTCGCGCAATCAGCAGATGTTCGACACGACAATCGGCTGGCGCCTGGTGAACCCGCTCATGAAGCAGCAATACGGCATCGATTCGATGCCGGAGACGGGCGAGAACGTCGCGGTCGAATTCGGCGTGTCGCGCGCGGACCAGGATGCGTTCGCGCTCAGGAGCCAGCAGCGCGCCTCGCGCGCGCAGCGGGACGGCACGCTGGCGCAGGAGATCGTTCCGGTCACGATCCCGTCGAAGAAGGGCGATCCGGTGATCGTAGAGCGCGACGAGCATCCGCGCGAGACCACCCTCGAGGCGCTGGCGAAACTGCCAACGCCATTTCGCGCGGGCGGCACGATCACCGCGGGCAATGCGTCGGGCGTCAACGACGGCGCCTGCGCGCTCGTGCTCGCGAGCGAGAAGGCGGCGCGGCAGCATGGGCTCACGCCCCGTGCCCGCGTGCTGGGCGCCGCGGTCGCTGGCGTCGAGCCCCGGATCATGGGCATCGGGCCCGCGCCGGCGACGCTGAAGCTGCTCGCGCGCCTGAAACTCGGCATCGGCGATTTCGACGTGATCGAACTGAATGAGGCCTTCGCATCGCAGGGCATTGCCGTGCTTCGCAAACTGGGTCTGGCCGCCGATTCCGCGCAGGTGAATGCCAATGGCGGCGCGATCGCGCTCGGTCATCCGCTCGGCATGAGCGGTGCGCGGCTCGCGACGACCGCGACCTGGCAGCTAGGCCGTACCGGCGGCCGGCGCGCGCTCTGTACGATGTGCATCGGTGTCGGCCAGGGCATCGCACTCGCGATCGAGCGAACCGGATGATCATGCCGGTCACGGTCGAGCGCGATGGCGATGTCGCGCTGGTGGTGCTCGACAATCCGCCGGTCAACGCGCTGTCGCATGCGGTGCGCGACGCCCTGCAGACTCTCATCGAACAGCTCGACGCAGACCCCTCGGTGCGCGCCATCGTGCTCTGCGGCGCGGGCCGCAATTTCATCGCGGGCGCGGACGTCCGCGAATTCGACGCGCCGCCCCGGGAGCCGCTGCTGCCCGGATTGCTGACGCGCCTGGAGGCCTGCGGGAAGCCGGTGGTTGCCGCAATGCACGGCGCAACGCTCGGCGGCGGCGCCGAAACCGCGCTCGCGTGCCACTACCGCTGCGCCGCGGGCGACCTGCAGATCGGTTTTCCGGAGGTCAATCTCGGGCTCTTGCCCGGCGCCGGCGGAACGGTGCGGCTGCCGCGGGTCGCGGGATGGAAAGCGTCGCTTCAACTGATGACCTCGGGCCAGCCGATCGGCATCGAGGCGGCGATGGAGCTCGGCATCGTCGACCGCCGGATGGATGGCGAACTGCGTGCGGAAGCAGTCGCCTGGGCGCGCGATCTTGCGGCCATCGGGGCAGCGCCGCCGCGCGTGCGCGACCTGCCACTGCCGCCGTCGCGGCCTACGGACTTCGAAGATGCGCTGAATGCCTTGCCGGCCCAGGCACGCCGGCTGCCCGCGCCGCCGCGTATCGTCGAGGCGCTTGCGACCGCTGCGATGCTGCCATTCGAATCGGCGCTCGCGCGCGCCCGGACGCTGTTCATGGAATGCCTTTCCTCCGGCGAGTCGCGAGCGTTCCGGCACCTGTTCTTCGCGGAGCGCAGCGCCGCGCCGGACCGGTCGCAGATCCGGGAGGTCGGCCGCGCCGGTGTGCTCGGCGCCGGCACGATGGGGTCCGGTATCGCGACCAGCCTCGCGACCGCGGGCATTCCCGTGACGCTCGTCGATACGAAGCCGGAGGCGCTGAGGGCCGGGCTCGCGCGCATGCATGCCGGGATTTCATCGGCCGAGCGCAAGGGGCGCCTGACGGCAGAGGCTGCGGAGGCGGCGCGCGCGCGCGTGACCGGCGCCGAGTCGCTCGACGCGCTGGCCGGCGCGGACTTCATCGTCGAGGCGGTGTTTGAGGATCTCGGTGTCAAGCAGCAGGTGTTCGGGGAGCTTGGCAGACTCTGCCGCGCGGATGCGGTGCTCGCAACGAACACATCCACGCTCGACGTCGACGCGATCGCCGCCGCCAGCGGCCGCGCCGCCGACGTCATCGGCATGCATTTCTTCAGCCCGGCCCACATCATGCGCCTGGTCGAGATCGTGAAGGGTGCCGCCACGTCGCCCCAGGCTCTCGCCACGACGCAGGCGCTTACGCGGCGCATCGGCAAGATCGGCGTCACGGTCGGAAACTGCTTCGGATTCGTTGGCAACAGGATGCTCTATGCGTACGGGCGCGAGAAGGAACTGCTGCTGCTCGAGGGCGCGACACCGGAGCAGGTCGACGGCGTGCTTCAGGACTTCGGAATGGCCATGGGACCGAACGCGGTCGGCGACCTGGCCGGGCTGGACATCGGATTCCAGGCCCGGCGGGCATGGAGCGGCCGTCCGGACGATCCGCGTTTCTATCGCGTGTCGGACGCGCTCGCGGAGCTCGGCCGTTTTGGCCAGAAATCCGGACGCGGCTTCTATCGCTACGACGGTCCGGGCGGCCAGCGCGTCTCCGACCCCGAGGTGCATGCGCTGATCCGCGCCGAGGCCGGCCGGCTCGGCGTGAAGCAACGGCGGGTGCCGGACGAGGAGATCATCGAGCGCTGCATCTTCGCACTCGTCAACGAGGGCGCGCGGATCCTCGAGAAGGGCATCGCCGGCAGCCCGGCGGACATCGACGTCATCTGGTGCAATGGCTACGGTTTTCCGCGGCATCGCGGCGGGCCGATGTTCCATGCCGACACGATCGGCCTGCAAGCCGTGCTGGAGGCGATCCAGAACATCGCGAAGCGCGCGGGCGAGCGGTACTGGCAGCCGGCGCCACTGATCGCGTCGCTGGCCGGCCAGCAGTCGTCTTTTGCGGCCTGGCAGGCAACCGGAGAGAGTGCATGCTGCTGAAGAGTTACCTTGCGGATCGCTGGCAGGCCGGAACCGGACGCGCGACCCTGCTGCTCGACGCGAGCACCGGGGACGCCGTCGCCGAGTCGGCGAGCGGCGGGCTCGATTACGCTGGCGCGCTCAGGCACGCGCGCGCGGCCGGCGGCGGGGCGCTGCGCGCCATGACATTCCACGAACGCGCCGCGATGCTGCGCGCGCTCGGCAAGCGGCTGTTCGATTTCAAGGATGAGTTCTACGAGCTTTCGTACCGGACCGGCGCGACGAAAACGGACTCCTGGATCGACATCGACGGCGGCATCGGCACGATGCTGGTGTTCGCCAGCAAAGGCGCGCGCGAATTGCCGAACTCGCACGTCTATCTCGATGGCGGCGTCGAACCGCTGTCGAAAGGCGGCAGCTTTGCCGGCCAGCACATCTGCGTTCCGCTCGAAGGCGCGGCGGTGCACATCAATGCCTTCAACTTTCCGGTCTGGGGCATGCTCGAAAAGCTCGCGCCTGCGCTGCTGGCCGGCGTGCCCGCGATCGTGAAACCGGCGACCGCGACGAGCTACCTGACGGAACGGGTCGTCCATCGCATCATCGAGACCGGATTGCTGCCGGCCGGCGCGCTGCAGTTGATCTGCGGCGGCGTCGGCGACCTGCTGGATCATCTGGGGTGCCAGGACGTCGTGTCATTCACCGGTTCGGCGTCGACCGCAGCGGCACTGCGCACGCACCCGGCGGTGATCCGCCATTCCGTGCGCTTCGTCACCGAGACCGATTCGCTGAATTCCTCGATCCTCGGTCCGGACGCGGCGCCGGGCACGGCGGAGTTCGACCTGTTCGTGCGCGAGGTCGCGCGCGAGATGACCGTCAAGGCCGGACAGAAATGTACTGCCATCCGCAAGGCGATCGTGCCGCGCGGACGCATGGCGGAAGTCGTCGAGGCGCTGCAGGCGGAGCTCGCCCGGGCGGTCGTCGGCGATCCGCGCGCCGCCGGGGTACGCATGGGACCGCTGGCGAGCCTCGCACAGCGGGACGAGGTCGTCGCGCGGGTTGCGGACCTGCGGGCGGAGGCGGAACTCGTGAGCGGCGATCCGGAGCGGTTCGAGGTGACGGGCGGCGATCGCTCGCGCGGCGCGTTCCTGCCGCCGATGCTGCTTCTGTGCCGCGACGCCGCATCCGCGCGGGCCGTGCATTCCGTGGAGGCATTCGGCCCCGTATCGACGGTCATGGGTTACGCGGATACGGCGGATGCCATCGCGCTCGCGCGCCGCGGCGAGGGCAGCCTCGCCGGGTCGGTATTCACGGCCGACGACCGCGTGGCGGCGGAGCTCGTGCTCGGGCTCGCTCCTTATCATGGTCGCGTGCTGGTCGTGAATCGCCATTGCGCGAAAGAATCGACCGGGCATGGCTCGCCGCTCGCGCCGCTGGTCCATGGCGGACCGGGCCGCGCGGGCGGCGGCGAGGAGCTCGGCGGCATCCGCGGCGTGCTGCATTACATGCAGCGCACGGCCGTGCAGGGTTCGCCCGACACGATTGCGGCCGTCGGCGGACGCTGGGTCCGTGGCGGCACCGAGCGCGACCCGGGCGTTCACCCGTTCCGGAAAACCTTTCACGCGCTTGCGATCGGCGACACCTACCGGTCCGCGGACCGTGCGGTCACCACCGCGGACATCGAGCGCTTTGCGGAACTGACGGGCGACCGTTTCTATGCGCACATGGATGAGCAGCAGGCGGCGCGCAATCCGCTGTTCGGCGGCCGCGTCGCGCATGGCTATTTCCTGATCTCCGCCGCTGCCGGGCTCTTCGTCGATCCCGATTACGGCCCCGTGCTCGGCAACTACGGCCTCGATAACCTGCGCTTCGTGAAGCCGGTCAAGCCCGGCGACCGAATCCGCGTGCGACTGACCTGCCGGGAGAAATCGCTGCGTGCCGACAAGGGCTGGGGCGAAGTCACCTGGGACACGGAAATCACCAACCAGGACGGAGAAACCGTCGCTGCCTATCATGTGCTGACGATGGTCAGCGTGCATGCGGTTCCGGACGCCGCGAAGGACTGACAGTGACCATCGATCTCGCAATTTATGACAGGGAGTTCCCGGCACTGGGTTTCGAGCAGCCGTCGGACGGCGTGCTCGAGATCGTGATCGCGAACGAAGGCCGGCAGAACGCCGCGACCGAGGCGATGCACCGGAATCTCGCGGGCATCTGGCGCGCGGTCGACGACGACGCGACGGTGCGCGCGGTGATGGTGCGCGGCGCGGGCGGGCATTTCTCCTCGGGCGGCGATTTCGCGATGATCGAGCGCATGATCGAGGACGAGGCGACGCTTCTGCGCGTCTGGCGCGAGGCAAGCGATCTCGTCTACAACCTCATCGATTGCTCGAAACCCGTCGTCTCGGCTATCCGCGGCACGGCGGTCGGCGCCGGGCTCGCGGTCGCGCTGCTGGCCGATGTTTCCGTCGCGAGCCGCGATGCAAAGATCCTCGATGGCCATACGCGGCTCGGTGTCGCGGCCGGCGACCATTCCGTGATCATCTGGCCGCTGCTCTGCGGGCTCGCGAAGGCACGCTACTACCTGCTGACGAACGAGCCACTCACGGGCGTCGAGGCCGAGCGCATCGGGCTCGTGTCATTATGCGTGGACGATGATGCGGTGCATGAAACCGCGCTCGGCATCGCGACGAAACTCGCCGCCGGCAGTTCGACGGCGCTTGCTTTTACCAAACACGCGCTCAACAACTGGCTGCGACTCGCGGGTCCGAGTTTCGACGCGTCGCTGGCGCTCGAGTTTCTCGGCTTCCGGCTCGGCGATGCGAAGGCCGGGCTGGACGCGGTGCGAAACCGAAGGCCGCCGAAGTTTGAAGGGCGTTAAGCGGCTACTGAGCAACAGACGTTCCGGGCGGAACGTTTTTCTCACGCTTCGCCTGCTGAATAAGCCATTCCACCGCGAGGCCGTCATCGAGCGCTTCGCCGGTCCACCGTGTTCTCGCCGTTTCGGGTGTAATAACGATCTCCTGCGCGTCGTGGGCGGCAACAAGGTCGTTCCAGTCTTTTGCGCCTGGATTCGGGCTGTCGAAAGATTGCCCGTCCGGCCGGACGAACCGGAACGCACCGTCGTCGAGAATCTGCACCTCGACTTTGCCTTCGTGCACTTGCCGATGATGGAAGCGGCAGAGCGTCACGAGATTCGACAGCTTTGTCTCGCCGCCATGCACCCAGTGCTTGACATGGTGTCCATCGACGTAGCGAGTGAACGAACAGCCTGGAAAGCGACAGCCCTTATCGCGTGACTGGAGCGCCCGGCGGATCGCCGGTGGGATGACTCTCGTCTTGCGGCCGACGTTGAGCGCCTTGCCCTCGTCATTTTCGATGATCGCAACGAGACTTGCATCGCAGGCGAGCCTGCGCGCGGTTTCCGAGGCGATGGCAGGCCTGTGTTCCAGCTCGCAGCGGCCGGCGCAGCTGTGCTGCAGGGTCTCCGCATCGACGTGAACGACGATCTGCTGGCGGTCGCCACCCGAGAGTTCCTGAGGACCCGACGCCAGGAAGCTCTCGGCCAGCGTGGCGAGCGCCTCAACCCGGCGCTTGCGGGACCGGTGCAGGTCGTCCGCATCTGAAAACGTTCCGGCCGGAACGTCTTTTGGAATTGGCAAACTGTCCTCGGCCATCTCGAGCGCCCGCTTGAACAACGCACCGATCTCGGCCGGCACTCGTCCACGGATCACGAGCGAGCCGTCGGCCTCGGTGTGGAACCAGAGACTCTGGTGCCGCTGCTGGATTGCCTCGCGAGAGAGCTCCTCGGCATCCAGCGCCCGGCGATAGCCACGCACGGTCTATTCCACCTGGCTTGCCGTGCCGCACAGCGCGATGTTGAGCAGGTACGACTCGTTTGCCTCGGTCGCGACCCGCGTCATCTCCCGCGCCTTGAAGTAGCTGATCCGGCCTTCCGCCATGGCCGCCGCAATGCGCGGCAGCTTCCCGAGAGCATGTGCGACCCGCACTTTCTCGCGCGCGGCGCCAAGCCCAATCCCGCACTTCCAGTTGAGCCAGTGGGCGCAGGACTTGACGCTCCATTCGGCCCAGCCTTTGCGGCGATCGAACTCGGCGATCAAATCAAGAAACCGCGCGTTGGCGGCATTCAAATGACCTGCCAGCGTCGTGATCTGATCAATCAGCTCGGGCGTCGAAACCGTCGCAAAAGTGCCTTTCATGACCGTCTCCCCGACCAAGCTGTGGATTTATACAGTAAAACAAAAATAAGAGTAATAGCAATCACTTACAGGTGTTTTTCGGACTATTCTGGGCCACGTTTTCATTGCAGACCCCGATCACGGCGGCTACTATCCACATTGCCTTGGGGTGGTCCGAAAGGACCTGAGATGCCGGTCGTGACCGGCAAACCCGTTGAACCTGATCCGGTTAGGACCGGCGTAGGGAGCAGGCGTGCCGACGAGATCCATTTTGACGTTTCTGCAGCTCGCGCTGATGGCCTGGCCATCGGTGGCCGGCGCGCAATCGCCGCCCGAGCTCGAAGAGATCGTCGTGACCGCGGACCTGCGGCCGGGCCCGGCGAGTCAGCGCCCCGGCGGCGTATCGGTCATTGCAGGCGCCGGCATACAGGACGCGGCCGTCGTGCATCTGGAGGAATTGCTGCCGCAGCTGCCGTCGCTCTCCTGGGCCGGCGCGACTTCGCGGCCGCGGTATTTCCAGCTTCGCGGCATCGGCGAACTCGAGCAGTACCAGGGCGCGCCCAATCCGTCCGTCGGCTTTCTCGTGGACGAGATCGACTTCAGCGCCATCGGCATGATCGCGTCCCTGTTCGACGTCGAGCAGGTCGAAGTGCTGCGCGGGCCGCAGGGCACGCGTTACGGTGCGAATGCGCTCGGCGGCCTGATCAAGCTGAAGACGCGGGAGCCGGAAGCCAGGAGTTCGATCGAGGCCGAAGCGGGTTTCGGCGACGACGGGCTGTGGAGCGCGGGCGTGGTCGCGGGCGGTGCGTTGCCGGAACGGGCTGCGACGGGCGCCTGGCGCGCCGTCCTGCACCAGGCGGCCAGCGACGGATTCCGCCATAACCGGCATCTCGGACGAGGCGACACGAATGGCCGGGACGAGACGATGGCGCGGCTGCGGGTCCGGCTCGCCCCGGAAGGAGCATGGCGCGCCGACCTCGGACTGCTGCACGCGGACTTCGACAACGGTTACGACGCGTTCGCGATCGACAACAGCCTGCGAACGCTGTCGGACCGGCCTGGCCGCGACGCGCAACGATCCGACGGCGCTTTTCTCGATGCCACCTGGAATGGATGGCGGGCGCTCGCACTGCGTTCGATCACGACCTGGGCTAACTCCGACATCGTGGCGAGCTTCGATGGCGACTGGGGCAACGACGCGGACTGGGGCGAGGCCGGCCCCTATGATTTTTTTTCCGAGACCTTGCGCGGGCGGCGCAGCGTCAGTCAGGACCTGCGCCTGTTGTCGGACGACCACGACGACTGGTCGTGGATCGCGGGTGCCTGGTGGTCGCAGATCAGCGAATCGAACCGGCTGACGGATGACGGCCGCTATCTGGAAGACGCCTTTGTACGGTTGCTCGACAGCCGGTACGAGGCGACCAGTATCGCGCTGTACGGCCAGCTTGACTGGCGGCCACTGCCCGACACCACGATCGCCGCCGGACTGCGCGTCGAAGAGCGCGACGCGGACTACCGCGACAGCGACGGGCTCGGTTTCGATCCGCGCGACCGCATGTGGGGCGGCGAACTGACGGCGACCCAGCGGCTGTCAGTGAACCAGAGTGCCTGGGTGACCCTCGCGCGCGGATTCCGCGCCGGCGGCTTCAATATCGGCACTTCCGTGCCGGCGGATCGGCAGCAGTTCGAGCCCGAGTACCTGTGGTCCGTCGAGACCGGGTGGAAGGCGCGCGACGATTCCGGCACGCGCTCCGGCGACGTCAATCTCTTCTATGTGCGACGCGAGCACCAGCAGGTCGCGACTTCGCTGCAGGTCGATCCGGACGATCCGCTGACTTTCCTGTTCCTGACGGACAATGCGGCGAGCGGCGAGGCCTGGGGGATTGAATCGACGGCTACCTTCCAGGCGACGCCGGACATCACCGTCGATGCGATGGCGTCCTGGATGGATTCGCGATTCATCGGCTACCGGTTCGGTGAGCGCGACCTGGACGGCCGCGACTGGGCGCATGCGCCGGCGTGGAAGATGGCGGCCGGCGCCACCTGGCGCGATCCGGCCGGATGGATGGCGCGGCTCGATGCGTCAGCCGAGGCGGGCTACTACTTCGATGCGAGCCACGACCAGAGCTCCGGCTCGCGGTTTCTCGTGAATCTGCGGGCCGGATACGAGGCCGCTCGCTGGTCCATCCACCTCTGGGCGCGCAACCTGCTGGACGAGCGCTATCCCGTCCGCGGATTTTATTTCGGAAACGAACCGCCGGATTTCCCGGCCAGACTGTACTTGCGCTGGGGAGATCCGCGTCAGCTCGGCGTGACAGCGCGCTATACATTTTAAGGAGATCCCATGCACGTTGCCGTCGAGTTGAGCCTGTATCCCCTGACCGAAGACTTCATTCCGCCAATCCTCGACTTCATCGAGCGGCTGAAGGCGCGGCCGGGACTGGCCGTCGACACGAACTCGATGAGCACGCAGGTGAGCGGCGAGTTCGATGCCGTGTTCGACGCGCTGCGCGCCGAGATCGCGTTGAGCCTCGCCGGCAGGGAGCGGGCGATATTCGTAATGAAGGTTCTCGGCGGCGGTGATTGAAGCCCTTGCGGTCCTGTTCGGCGTCGCCTACATCGTGCTGGCGATTCGGCAGCACCGCGCCTGCTGGATCGCCGGGGGCGCGAGCACGGCTCTATACAGCGTGGTCTTCCTGCAGTCGGGCCTGCCGTTGCAGGCGGGCCTGCAACTGCTGTACGTCGCGCTTTCGGTGTACGGATGGATCCAGTGGCGGCCGGATGGCGGGGCGCCGCAGCTGCCCGCGTCCTGGCCGTGGCCGCGGCACGGACTCGCACTGGCGGCGATTGCCATTGCGACGGCGATCAGCACGGCCTTGCTGATGCGGTACGGCGGCTCGTCCGCCCCGTTTGCCGATTCGCTGGGAACCTGGGCGAGCGTGTTCGCCACTTGGCTGCTTGCGCGGCGTTACATCGAAACCTGGCTGTGGTGGATCGTCATCGACCTGGGACTCGCGGCATTGTTCGCACGCCAGGGACTTGTGCCGACCGCCGCGCTGTATCTTGCCTATGCGCTGCTGGCAATCATCGGCTGGAGAGAATGGCGCCGGACAAGGAACGCCGGTGACGATGCGCGCCTGGAAGCGGTCATCGCAGAACTGGGGATGCAGCGACCCGAGCGCACGCCGTTGCCGGGCGGGCTTGCCAACCGGACGATCCGGCTTCGCGATGCCGAACACGACGTCGTCGTCCGCATCGCGGGCGTCGAAGCGTCCGCGCTCGGCGCGGATCGCGAATCGGAACGGGCGATGCACCAGCTCGCCGCCGGCATCGGCCTCGCGCCGGAAATCCTGATTTCACGCCCGGCCGATGGTTTGCTGGTGACGCGTCACGCAGCGGTCCGCGGGCTCACGGACGACGACCTGCACGATGCCGCCATGCTGGGGCGAATCGGCGAGTGGATCGCGCGCCTGCACGCAGAGGAGCCGCCGCCATCGCTCGACGTCGTCGATTTCGGCGCACGCGCGGCCGGATACCTGTCGACGATGCTCGCGCACGACGCGACATCTCCGGCCCGGAACATCGCGGCCCTGCTCGCACGGCGGCGCGCGGCATTGCCGCCGCCGTTCCGGCTCGCTCCCTGCCATCACGACCTGCACCATCGCAATCTCGTCGATGCGCCGGGCGGGCTTCTGGCGATCGACTGGGAATACGCGGGCCCGGGCGATCCGGCCGCGGATCTGGCGTCCTGCATCGGCTACCACGGGCTCGGGCCGCGCGAGATCGATGTCCTGCTCGGCGGCTATGGCGCCGATGACGGGACGCTCCGCGACCGGCTCGAGGCGCAGCGGTGGATTTTCGACTGCCTGTGGTACGGATGGAACGGCGTCGCGCGAACTACAGGGCTCGAAGTGGACCGGGTGCTGCAGGCGCGACTGGAAGCGCGGCTGCTCGACTGAGCGGTTGCGCGCATGCGGGCGCATCCAGCAAGATGCGCGACCCATGAGCGAGATCATCGTAACCGACCGCGACGGCGGCGAACATCGCGTCAATGCGCGCGAGGGCGTGAGCCTGATGGAAACGCTGCGCGAGTTCGATTACGGCGTCGCGGCGATCTGCGGCGGCATGTGCTCCTGCGCAACCTGTCACGTCTACGTCGCGGCGCCGTGGCTCGACAGGCTGCCGCCGATGCAGGGTGACGAGAAGGAGATCCTGCAGGAACTGGAAAGCTATCGACCGCAGGGTTCGCGGCTCTCCTGCCAGATTCCGTTCGAGGCGACTCTCGCCGGCATGGAAGTCGAGATCGCGCCGGAGGAATGACCGGACGACCGGCTAGCGGCGCTCCGCCTGCGCCGCAACGGCCTTTGCCGCCGCCTCGATCGCGGCCGCATCCCCGAGAAACCGCCGCGGCCCGGCCGGCCGCTGCGACGAATCCAGTTCATAGTAGATTGGAACGCCGGTCGGAATGTTGAATTCGACGATCGCGGCATCGCTCATGCCTTCCAGCATCTTGACCAGCGCGCGCAGGCTGTTGCCGTGTGCGACCACCAGCACGTCGGCTCCGGCGGCAAGCGCCGGCGCGATGCGCTCCTGCCAGCAGGGGACGACGCGCACGAGCGTATCCTTCAGCGATTCGGTCGCGGGCAGCGCGGACGCCGAAATCCGGCGATACCTTGGATCGAGTTTCGGATGCCGCGGATCGTCCGCGGCCAGCGGCGACGGCGGCACATCGTAGCTGCGCCGCCAGATCTTGACCTGCTCGACGCCGTACTTCGCCGTCGTCTCGGCCTTGTCGAGTCCCTGCAATGCGCCATAGTGGCGCTCGTTCAGCCGCCAGTCGCGCTCGACCGGTATCCACATCCTGTCCATCTCGTCCATCAGGATCCACAGCGTCCGGATGGCGCGCTTCAGCACGGATGTGAAGGCGATGTCGAACTCGAAGCCGCGCTCCTGAAGCAGCTGTCCCGCCGCGCACGCCTCCTCTCGGCCCTGTGCCGTCAGGTCCACGTCAGTCCAGCCCGTGAAAAGATTCTCGAGGTTCCAGGTGCTCTGGCCGTGACGCAACAGCACGAGCTTGCCGGCCACGACCGCCTCAGCGCTCCGCAAGCCGGCGCACGGCCTGCAGCGCGACCGACAGTGTCGGAAAATCGACGGCGCTCCCGGCCCGCATTGCGCTGACGGTCCGTCTCACGTTCTCCACCGCGGCGCCGCCGGCTGCGAGCCAGGCCGCGACGCGGGAGCCCGCGTCGCCGCGGCGGCTGCGCGCGAGCACCTGGTCGGCGAGCCGGCGCTGCAGCGAATAAGCTTCCTCACGGAGCGTGCCACGGGCGACCGCCTGCCAGTGCCCTTCGACGACGAGGCGCTCGATCTCGCCGCGAACCCAGTCGAGGCCGAGTGCGGCGCCAAGCCCGAAGTACACGCGCGCAGCGTGACTGATCGCGGCGTGGCGCGCCTGCGCCACCTCGACGATGTCGACACCCGCGTAAACGGCGCCGAGCGACGCGACGCGCCGCGCAACGCGGGCGGGCACTTCATCCCGCGCAAATCGGGCGAGCACGGTATCGTAGCGCTCGACTTCCGCGCCCTCGATCAGCTCCGGCAGGTCGCGCATCAGCTCCTGGATGCCCGGGCGCAGGCGCGATACCGCGCGCTCGATGTCCAGGTCGTTGCCGTGCTGTCGGAGCACCCAGTAGCTGAGATGGCGCAGCAGACGCGTCGTCTCGTACATCATGTCGTACTGCAGCGCGGTCGGCGCCTGATCGTCCAGGGCCTCGATGTCGGCCCATAGATCGCGCATGCCGGTGACTTCGCGCGCAATCGCGTAGGCGCGGGCGATGCTGCCGACGTCGGCGCCGGTGTCTTCCTGGGCGCGGATCGCGAATACCGGCCCCATGCGGTTGACGAGGCTGTTCGTCGTCGCGGTCACGATGATGTCGGTGCGCAACTGGTGCCGCAGGATCTCGCGCGGAAAGCGCCGCTGCACCGGAACGGGAAAATACCGTGTCAGCTCGCCGGCCAGGAACCGGTCGTGCGCGACGTCGGTCCGGCAGAGCTGGTCCGACAGCCAGATCTTCGAGTATGACAACAGCATCGAGAGCTCCGGGCGCGTGAGCCCGAGCCCCTTGCGGCGCCGCTCCCCGATCTCGTCCTCCGTCGGCAGAGCCTCGAGCACGCGGTCAAGCGTGCCCGCGCGCTCGAGCGCATGGATCACGTGGCCGAGTTCCGATATGCGCTCCGCGGCGCGCGCCTGCAGCGTCGAGATCGCGAGCGATTGAAGATAGTTGTTCCGCAGCACGAGCTGACCGACCTCTTCGGTCATGCGGGCGAGCAGCTTGTTGCGGGCCGGGCGGCGGAGCCTGCCCGACTGCATCAGCGGATTGAACAGGATCTTGAGGTTCACTTCGACGTCGGAACAGTTGACGCCCGCGGAATTGTCGATGAAGTCCGTGTTGATGCGCCCGCCGGAGAGCGCGAACTCGATGCGCCCCCGCTGCGAGACGCCGAGATTGCCGCCTTCGCCGACGACGCGGCAACGCAGTTCGCTGCCATTGATCCGCAGGGCGTCGTTGGCCCGGTCGCCGATCTCGCCGTGCGACTCGTCCACGGACTTGACGTAAGTGCCGATGCCGCCGTTCCACAACAGGTCCACGGGTATCCGGAGGATCGCGCGCATGATCTCGGTGGGCGTCGCCGATGCCGTGCCGATGCCGAGCATCGTGCGCGCTTCCGGCGACAATGCGATCGACTTGTCCAGGCGCGAATGCACGCCGCCGCCCGTCGACAGCAGCTTCGCATTGTAGTCCTCCCAGCTGGAGCGCGGCATCCGGAACATGCGCCGTCGCTCCGCAAAGCTCGTTGCCGCGTCCGGCGCCGGGTCCAGGAAGATATGACGGTGATCGAAGGCCGCGAGCAGCCGGATGTGCGGCGACAGCAGCATCGCGTTGCCGAAGACGTCTCCGGACATGTCGCCGATGCCGGCGACCGTGAAATCCTGCGCCTGGATGTCCAGTCCGAGCTCGCGGAAGTGGCGCCGTACCGATTCCCAGCCACCACGCGCCGTGATCGCCATGTTCTTGTGGTCATAACCCGCGGATCCGCCGGATGCGAAGGCGTCGCCAAGCCAGAATCCGTACTGGTCGGAGATCGAATTGGCGACGTCTGAAAATTTCGCCGTACCCTTGTCGGCGGCGACGACGAGGTAGGCGTCGTCGGGGTCGTGCCGCACGACGGCCGGGGGCGGCACGACCTTGCCGCCGATCACGTTGTCGGTGACGTCGAGCAGTGCGCGGATGAATATGCGGTAGCACTCCGTGCCCTCGTACTGCGCTGCGTCGCGGGCGGCGGGCAGCCGACGCGGCACGAAGCCCCCCTTGGCGCCGGCCGGCACGATGACCGAATTCTTGACGTGCTGCGCCTTCATCAGTCCGAGGACTTCGGTGCGGAAGTCCTCGCGCCGGTCCGACCAGCGCAGGCCGCCGCGCGCGACCCGGGCCATGCGCAGGTGCACGCCCTCGACGCGGGGCGAGTGCACGAAGATCTCGAACATGGGTCGCGGCAGCGGCACTTCGACGACCAGCCGGGGATGGAGCTTCAGCGACAGGTAGGGCTTTGGTGTGCCGTCGGCTCCGACCTGGAAGTAGTTCGTACGCAGCGTCGCATCGATGGCGGCGAGAAAGGCGCGCAGGATGCGGTCATCGTCGATACGCGTGACTTTCGTGAGCAGGTTGGCGATTGCGCGGCGCTGCGTCGCTTCGGCGCGCCTGCGCTCCGCGCGGCCGAGCGCGGGATCGAAGCGCGCGACGAACAGTTTGAACAGCCTGCCGGCTGCGGCGGCATTGCTCGCCAGCGCTTCCTCCATGTAGGCCTGCGACAGCGGCATGCCGAGCTGGCCGAACCAGCGAGCGTAGGTCCGAAGCACCATCGCTTCGCGCCAGCTGAGATCAGCGGCGAGTACGAGGCGGTTGAATCCGTCATTGTCCGTATTGCCGAGCCACACATTCGCGAATGTGGACTTGAAACGCGGGCCGTCGCTGTCGAGGTCGATCCGCACGCCGCGCGGATGCTCGAGCTCGAAATCCTGGATCCACAGGCTGCCGGTCGGAGTCTCGATCTCGTAAGGGCGCTCGCTGATCAGCTTGAGCCCGAGGTTCTCGATCGTCGGCAGCACGTCGGAGATCGGGATCGGCCGCTCACGCCGGAACAGCTTGAACTGGACCTTGTGCCCGGGTTGACCCGCGGCGCGGTACAGGCTCATGCGCAGGATCCGGGAGCCGTCGAGCAGCGCCTCGAGGCTGGCGATATCCCCGACGGCGGCGTCGAACGGCGTGTCGTCCTGGTACGAGCCCGGAAACGCGGCCCCCCATGCGCGAAACAGCTTGAGCGCATCCGCCTCGTCGTGCGCGTCGAGCAGGGCATCTTTCAGCTGGTCCGGCCAGGTGCGCACCGTTTCGGTGATCTGCCGCTCGAGCTCGGCGGCATCGACGCTTGCCTCGGAATCGGGCGAGGTTCGCACCAGCATGTGCAGGCGCGCCAGCAGGGATTCCGACAGGTGGACCTGCGATTCTATCTCGACGCCGCCGAAAGCATCGCACGCGAGCCGCTCGATGCGTTCGCGCGCCTGCGTGTTGTAGCGGTCGCGCGGCACGAACACGAGGCAGGAGTAGAACCGGCGGAAGATGTCGCGACGCACAAACAGCCGGACCTGCGCCCGCTCATACAGGTTGACGATGCCGCGCACGATGCGCACCAGGTCCGCGATCGTTGCCTGGAAGAGTTCGTCGCGCGGGAAGGTTTCGAGGGCGTGCGTAACCGCCTTGTGGTCGTGGCTGGACGGCTTCAACCCGAAATGCCTGATGACGCGCTGGACCTTCAGCCGGAGCACGGGAATCTCGCTCGCCCCGCCGCTGTACGCCGAGGAAGTCCACAGTCCGATGAAGCGCCGCTCGCCGGTGACATTCCCCCGCGCATCGAAGGTCTTGATGCCGACGTAATCGAGATGGGTCGCCCGATGCACGGTCGCGATCGAATTCGCCTTGGTGATGATCAGCGGTTCGGTGGAGCGCGCAAATACACGTACTTCACCCGTCAGCGCGATCGGTCGCGACCGCTGGTGCCGGGCAGAACGCATGATGCCGAGCCCGGATTTCGGGACCGGTACCAGCAGGTCGCGGCGTGGCCCCCGGCGCAGACGGTATTCGCGATAACCGAGAAAAGTGAAATGATTGTCGTCCATCCACTCGATCAGCGCTTTCGCCTCGCGCAGGTCGACCGACTGGCCGCGGACCCGGGTCCTGCCGAGTTCGGCGGCCACGTCGTGCGCCATTGCGCGCATGCGCCGCCAGTCGCTCGTTGCGCGCCTGACATCCTCCAGGGTGCTGCGGATGCGCTGCTCCAGCGCGGCCAGCCGGCGCGGGTCCGGCTCGCGGTCAACCTCGATCAGCTGCCAGGATTCTGGCTTCGCGCCTGCCGGCGCGTTGTCGAGATGTACTTCCCGCATGCGGCCGGTGCGGTCGCGCACGACCGAGAAGACGGGATGGGCGAGGAGATGCACCGCGAGCCCGCTGGCGGCGCTTGCGATTCCCAGCGAGTCGACCAGGAACGGCATGTCGTCCGTGACGACCATGATGACGGTGTGCGAGGACGAGAAGCCGTCCTTTTTCGGATCCGGATTGAACACCCGTACCAGCGCGCGGCCCGCGCGGCGAACCCGGCCGAGTTGAAACTGCAGAAGTGCCGCGCCCGCGAGGTCGGCCGGCGTGCGCTGCACCAGATCGAGTTCGGAAACGCCGTGATAGAAGCAGCGCACCAGGCGCTCGGGCGAGACCGGCAATCCGCGGTGTCCGGCCCGGCGGGCGCGTGCGGCGATGCGATCGATGATTGCCTGACGGGCGGCCGGAATCCTGCCTAGCATCGACACTCCAGGGGCGTCCGGCCCGCAACGCTGCGGACGACGGCGTGGCGGCGCGAATTATACACGCGGGCCGCCGGCGGGTCCGAGCAGCCAGGAGCGTTTCTGCAGACGGGAAAGCAGGGCATTGAACTGCGATTGCTCGGCCGGCGACAGTTCCGCCAGCAGCCGGCGTTCATAGGCGAGCGCGAGCGGGATGATGCGCGCGTAAACCAGCATACCCCGGGCGGTCAGCGACAGCACCGAGCGCCGCCGGTCAGCCGCCGCCAGCGCGCGCCGCACGCGACCGGCGCGGACCAGACCTGTCACCGCGCGGCTGACCGCCACCTTGTCCATGGCCGTGCGCTCGGCGACGCCGGCCGCGGAAAGCCCCGGTGAGCGCGCCAGCACGGCGATCACGCGCCACTGCGGGATCGTGAGCCCGAAGCGCCGCGCATACGCGCCGGCGAGGGCCGAGGACACGGTGTTCGACAGCACCGAGAGCCGGTAGGGGAGAAAATGCTCGAGATCGAGAGCGGGGACATCGGGAGCCGCCATCGATGCATTATAGTTGCAACTGCAACTAACCCGGGAGCGGATCATGGCCGAGCGTAGCGACAACCCGATGGGCACGGATGGCTTCGAGTTCGTGGAGTACACCGCGCCGGATCCCGAGCAGCTTCGCGGCCTGTTCGTCCGCATGGGTTTTCCGGTGACTGCTCGCCATCGCAGCAAGAACGTGACGCTGCATCGCCAGGGCGACATCAATTTCGTCATCAATGCGGAGCCGGGCGGGTTCGGCCAGCGCTTCGCCCGCGAGCACGGGCCGTCCGCCTGCGCGATGGCGTTCCGCGTGCGGGACGCCGGGGCGGCGTTCCGCCGGGCCGTGGAACTCGGCGCCAAACCGGTCGAGCTGCCGGTGGGACCGATGGAGCTGCACATTCCGGCGATCGAGGGCATTGGCGGAAGCCTGATCTATCTGGTCGACCGCTACGGCGACCGGACCATCTACGACGTGGATTTCGTGCAGGTCAAGGACCCCGCCGGCGTACGCGCGGCCGGCCTTACGCTGATCGATCACCTGACGCATAACGTGAGCCGTGGCCACATGAACCTGTGGGCGGGTTTCTACGATCGGCTGTTCAATTTCCGCGAGATCCGATACTTCGACATCGAGGGAAAGAAGACCGGCCTGTTCAGCCGGGCGATGACGAGTCCCTGCGGCAAGATCCGCATCCCGATCAACGAGAGTCAGGATGACAAGAGCCAGATCGAGGAATACCTGCGCGAATACCACGGCGAGGGCATACAGCACATTGCGCTGTTCACCGACGACATTTATGCCACCGTGGATGCGCTGCGGGCGAACGGCGTCGAATTCCAGGATACGCCGGACACTTATTACGAGGGGATCGAATCGCGCGTGACCGGCCACTGTGAATCTCTCGCGCGTATGAAGGATCGGCGCATACTGATCGACGGCAGCGCGGACGACGGCATCCTGCTGCAGATCTTCACGAAGAACGTCATCGGTCCGATCTTCTTCGAGATCATCCAGCGCAAGGGCAATGAGGGCTTCGGCGAAGGCAATTTCCGGGCGCTTTTCGAATCGATCGAGCTCGACCAGGAGCGGCGCGGCGTCATCTGATCGGGAAACAGTTCACAACTTCCGCATGTCAGGCACGGCACGCCTGTCCGGCCGATCCATGGTCGGCGGCTGGACCGGTCTCGTGGCAATCGGCGTGACCGTTTACATCGCGCGCAGTCGACGCGGAAATAACATTGGTTACGCCCGCTAGGGACGGTGCGGCCGCGCCAGATAACGGCGTCCCTGCATTTCCGCCAGCCGGCTGGCCGTGCGGCGGAACTCGAACGCGAGCCGCTCGCCGCGATACACGGCACCGGGCTCCTCCGCCGCAGACAGGACCAGCTTGACGCCCCGGTCATAGAATTCGTCGACCATCGTGATGAAGCGGCGGGCCGCATCGTCGCCGGTCGCATCCATCACGGGCACGCGGCCGACGAACACCGTGTGATAGCAGCGCGCGATCTCGATGTAGTCCGCCGTCGAGCGCGGTCCCTCGCAGATCTCGCGGAAATCGAACCAGACCACGTCTTCCGCCTCCCGCCGCGCCCGCACGGCGCGCCCGGCTACCTGCACGCGCACGTCCTTCTCGCCGGGTCCGTCTGCGAGCCGCTCGAACTCCGCGGCGAGGCGCGATTCCGCGTCCGCGACGTCCGGGCCGAAATAAAGCGTCGCACGCTCCAGCTGGCGCAGTCGATAGTCGACGCCTGCATCGAGTTCCATCACGCGGCAGTGCTTTTCGATCAGCGCGATCGCCGGCAAGAAACGTTCCCGCTGCAGCCCGCCGCGGTAGAGATCCGCCGGCGGCAGGTTGGAGGTCGCGACCAGCGTTACGCCCCGCGAGAAGAGCGAATCGAGCAGCGTCGCGAGAACCATCGCGTCGGCGACATCATTGACGACGAACTCGTCCAGGCAAAGCAGCCGCGCTTGCGCCGCGATGTCGGACGCGACCCGGTCGAGGGGCCCGGGAAGATTGCGGTGTTTGTGCAGGCCCGCATGCACATCCTGAAGGAACCGGTGGAAATGCCAGCGGCGCTTTTCGGGGATCGGCAGTTCGGCGAAGAACTCGTCGATCAGGAAAGTCTTGCCTCGGCCGACGCCGCCCCAGAGATAGAGGCCGCGCAGCGGCGCCTTATTGGCGCGCGAACCGGGCAGCAGCCCAAGTCCGCGCGCGAGCAGGCTGCGCCGTGCGAGCACGCGCCGGCGCAGGTCCTCGAGGCGCGCGATGACCTGGCGCTGCGGCTGGTCCGGCCGCCCGCCGTGCGCGGCGAGCGCAGCCTCAACGCGCAGGGTCAGCGGTGGCTTGGCGGCCGCGCGATTCAGCCGGCGAGCTCGGCGCGATCGCGGAAATGTTCGAGCGCGGCGGGATTCGCGAGCGCGTCGGTGTTGCGCACCGCCCGTCCGTGGATCGTATCGCGCACCGCGAGCTCGACGACCTTGCCGCTGATCGTGCGCGGGATCTCCGGGACCTGGACGATCCGCGCCGGCACGTGCCGCGGCGTGGTATGGGCGCGGATCTGCCGGCGAATGCGGTCGCGTAGCGCATCGTCGAGCGTGAGGCCATCGCGCAGGCGCACGAACAGCACGATGCGTACGTCGTGTTGCCAGTCCTGGCCGACGACGACGCTGTCCTGCACTTCGTCGAGCTGCTCGACCTGCCGGTAGATCTCCGCGGTGCCGATGCGCACACCGCCGGGATTCAGCACGGCATCGGAGCGGCCGAGGATCACGAGACCGCCGCGGGGCGTCAGCATCGCGTAGTCGCCATGGTGCCAGACGCCGGGGAATCGCTCGAAGTACGCGGCGCGGTAGCGCCTGCTGTCCGGGTCGTTCCAGAACCCGACCGGCATCGAGGGAAACGGCGCGGTGCAGACGAGCTCGCCGCGTTCGCCGGTCACCGCCTCCCCGTCGTCATTCCAGACCTCGACCTTCATGCCGAGTCCGCGGCACTGTAGTTCGCCGCGCCAGACCGGCAGCAGCGGATTGCCGAGCGCAAAGCAGGACACGATGTCCGTGCCGCCCGAAATCGAGGCGAGCTGCACATCCGGGCCGATCGCGGCGTCGACGAAGTCATACTGCTCCGGCGCGAGCGGTGAGCCGGTCGACAGCAGCGTCCGCAGCACCTTGAGTCCATGCCGTTCCTTTGGCCGGTAATCTTCCTTCTGCAGCGCGGCGAGGTATTTTGGGCTCGTCCCGAACACCGTGACGGCCTCGTCGGCCGCCATGTCCCACAGCACGGCCGGCCCCGGATGGAACGGCGATCCGTCGTAGAGCACGATCGTCGCCTCGGCGGCGAGCGCGCTCGCCAGCCAGTTCCACATCATCCAGCCGCAGGTCGTGAAGTAGAACAGCCGGTCGCCTGGCTTCAGGTCGGTATGCAGCAGGTGTTCCTTCAGGTGCTGCAGCAGCGTGCCGCCGGCGCCGTGAACGATGCACTTCGGCACGCCGGTCGTGCCGCTCGAGTACAGGACATAGAGCGGGTGGTCGAACGACATCCGCGAAAACACGAGCGGCGCGCCACGCTCGCCATAGTCGGCGAATGGCAGGGCAGCCGGCAGCGCGGTCGCGCCGGCCCGGGTGCCGCCGTAAGTCACGACGATGACCCGGGACACGGATGGCAGCCGCTCGAGGACGCCCGCGATCGGCGCAAGAGAGTCGACGGATTTGCCCGCATAGAAGTATCCGTCCGCCGTGAAGACCGCTTTCGGCCGAACCTGCCCGAACCGGTCGAGCACGCCCTGGATGCCGAAATCCGGCGAGCACGAGGTCCAGGTCGCGCCGAGACTGGCGGTCGCGAGCATCGCGATCACGGTTTCCGGCAGGTTCGGCAGGAATCCCGCTACGACATCGCCGGGGCCGATGCCGTCGGCGCGAAGCCCGGCCGCAATCCGCGCGGTCTCCGCACGCAGTTCGCGCCAGCTCAGGTCCCGCCGTGCGCCGCGTTCGTTGCGAAACACGATCGCGGGTTCCGCATCCGGACCGCGCAGCAGGTTTTCGGCGAAGTTCAGCCGCGTGCCGGAGAACCAGCGCGCGCCGGGCATGCGTTCGCCGTCGACGAGCACTGGACCGCTGCCGCGGTCGGCGATGACGCCCGCGAATTCGAAGAGCGTCTCCCAGAACGCCGCCGGTTCCGTAACCGACCAGTCGTACAGCGCATCGTAATCCACGGCATTCGCGCCGCGCGCCGCCGCAAAAGCCATGAATCGGGTGAGGTTGGCGTCTGCGATCCTGAACAGCGATGGCGTCCAGATGGGTTCTTCGGCGGCCATTCAGAGATTCGGGTAATTCGGCCCGGAACCGCCCTCGGGGGTGGTCCAGGTGATGATGCCGTAAGGGTCCTTGATGTCGCAGGCCTTGCAGTGAACGCAGTTCGCGGCGTTGATCTGCAGCCGCTTGCCGCCGGCGCCGTCGTCGACCATCTCGTACACCGCGGCCGGGCAGAAATTCTGGCAGGGATTGCCGAACTCGGTGATGCAACGCGTCGCGCAGATGTTCGTGTCGTGGACGATCAGGTGCACGGGCTGCTTCTCGTCGTGCACGTTGCCGGCATGGAATACGGCGGCGAGCCGGTCGCGCGGCGCGAGGTCGCGCTCGATCCAGCCGCGTTCGACGACTGACGCGGTCTCGAGGCGGTGCAGAGTTAGATGGTTTTCGTGATGCCTGAGCGTCCACGGGACATGGCCGCGCGTCGCGGTTTCGAGCGCCGCATTCGCGAGACCCCACCACAGGCCGCGATGGAACCCCGGCTTGATGTTGCGCACGCGCTTGAGCTCCTGCCCGCCGGCGGACGCCCGCCATCGCGCGTCGAAGCCTTCGGTCTTTCCGTGTTCGACCAGATGCTCGGCCGCCAGTGAGCCGCACCGAATCGCCTGGTGCACGCCCTTGATCTTCGGCACGTTCAGCGTTCCCGCGGCGTCGCCGATCAGGAGCAGGCCGGGCGCGTCCATGCGCGGCAGCGCCTGCCAGCCGCCGGCCGCGATCGCACGCGCGCCGTAGGAGAGGATTTCGCCGCCTTCGAGGAGCGGGCGGATGCGCGGGTGATGCTTGAACTGCTGAAATGCCTCGAACGGACGGAAGCGCGGATCGGCGTAATCCAGGCCGGAAACGTAGCCGACGTAGAGCTGATCCCGTTCGAGGTGATACAGGAAGCTGCCCCCGTAGGTTTTCGAATCCGCGGGCCAGCCGACGGAATGATGAATGAGTCCCGGCTCGACGCGGTCGGGCGGCAACTGCCAGAGCTCCTTGATGCCGAGGCCGTAGCTCTGGGGCGAGCAGCCGTCCGCGAGACCGAGGCGGGTGACGAGCTGCTTGGTGACGCTGCCGCGGCAGCCCTCCGCGATGACCGTGGTGCCCGCACGGATATCCGCGCCCGGCGTGAAGCCGGGGCCCGGCGTGCCGTCCCGTTCGAGCCCCATGTCGCCGATGCGCACGCCTGCGATGCGACCGTCGTCATCGACCAGCGCCTCGGCCGCGGCGTAGCCCGGAAACACGTCGACGCCGAGAACTTCCGCGCGGCTCGCCATCCAGGGTACGAGCTGGCCAAGCGAGACGATGACGTTGCCGCGGTTGTGCATCTGCGGCGGATTTGGCAGGCGGATGCCGCCCTTCTTCGTGAAGTACCAGAACTCGTCGCGCTTGCACGGCACGCAGATGGCGGGCGGCGACTGGCGCCATTCCGGCAGCAGCGCATCGAGCGATTCAGGCTCGAGCGCGCAGCCCGAGACCATGTGCGCGCCGATGGTGGAGGCCTTCTCCAGAACGCAGACGGTGAGATCCGGCTTCAGCTGCTTCAGGCGCACCGCGCAGGCGAGGCCGGCAGGGCCGGCGCCGACGATGACGACGTCGTATTCCATGACGTCGCGATCGGTCACGGCATCTTTGCTCCTTCGAACTGCAGGAGCCCGCGCACGCTGTCGGCAATCGTGGACAGATCGCCCGCGACAACGACCGTCATGCGCTCGCGCCGGATGTACTCGCGCGTGATCGCGCTGACTTCCGCCGGCGTCACCGCATGGATGCTGGCGACCCAGTTCGTCAGGAACTCGGGCGGCAGGCCGTGCAGGTCCATGAAGGCGAACTGGCCCAGCACGCCGTTCGGCGAGGAGTTCGAGATCACGAAGATTCCTGAGCGATAGGCCTTGATCGCCTGCAGCTCGGCTTCCGGCGGCGCTTCGCGCTGCAACCGGTCAATCTCATTGAAAATCTCCGTGATCGCAGCGGCCGTGTGTTCGCTCGCAACCTCGGCCTGCAGCACCCAGAGCGCGCTGCCGCGCCTGGCGCTGAGGGACGAGCTCGGCGAGTAGCTGTAGCCCTTGTCCTCGCGGATATTGGTCATGATGCGCGAGCTGAATGTGCCGCCCAGCAGGCTGTTCGTCAGTGTCGTCTGGAAATAATCCGCGGCAGCCGGATGCGGCACCGGCACGGCGATGCGCACGGAGGACTGCGGCGCATCGGGGCTGTCGATCAGCGCGAGTTGCAGCGTGTCGCTCGGATGCGGCGGCAGGACCGTTGCCGGCCGGCCCGCGGGCCAGTCGCCGAAGGCTTCTTTAAGCGCGGCCTCGAGTGCCGCGCGATCGTAGCGGCCCGCGACGTAGACGTGGGTCCGTGCCGCGCCGAAATTCTGCGCATGAAAACCGCGCACGGCGGCCATGTCGTAGCCCGCGAGCTGGCCGTCCCGCGGCAGCGCGCGCCCGAACGGGTGATCGCCGAACACGAGCCTGGCGAGTGCTTCGTCGGCCAGTCCCTGCGGATCCGAGCGGGCGACGGCGAGGCTGCGCTCGAAATTGGCGATGACCCGCGGCAACTCGGATTCCGGGAACCGCGGATTGCGCAGCACGTCCGCTACCAGCTTCACCGCCGGCACGGCGTGTTCCGACAGCACGGAAATTCCGACGCTGGTCTGCTCGGCGCCGGCGCCGACATTGAGCGTGCCGCCCATGCCGGCGGCTTCGTGGGCGATGTCGGTGGCGCTGCGTGTCGCCGTGCCTTCCTTCAGCATCTCGACGGCGACGTCGGCGAGCCAGGTCGACTCGCCCTCGTCGATGTTGCCCGTGCGCACGACCGCGAGGACGGTGACCTTGGGCACGCTGCCGTAGTCGATGAAGGTCATCGAGAGCCCGTTCGGCAGCCGCAGCGTTTCCTTGGCGGGCAGACTGAAATCCCGCGGCTGCCCGGGTGCGGGCGGCGTTTCCCGCGTCAGCCCGGCCGGAACGGCAATGAACGTCGCCAGAAGCAGAACGAGCAGCCGGTTCATGGCGCGGCCTGCGCGGCGCCGCCGGGCTCGACGATCTGGATCGTCCGCGTTGCGGGCGTCAGGTAGCGGCGCGCGACCTCGCTGATCTGGCCGGGTGTCACCGCGCGGAACTCCGACTCGATGCGGTTGATGCGCGCCGGGTCGTCGTCGAATAGCGCAAAGCAGGCGAGCAGATCGAGCAGCCCGAAGCGCGTGCTGGATCCGGCGAGGCTATACAGGTCGGCGCGGATCTTGGTCAGTGCGCGGGTCAGTTCGGCGGCGGATGGCGGTTCTGATTGCAGCCGGGCGATCTCGGCGTCGATGTCCGAAACAATCGTCTCCGGCGCCACGGACGGGTCATGCACGAGGTAGAGCATCCACAACATCGGACCGTCGTAGGTGAACTGGTTCCCGAGCAGATTGATGCCGCCGGATACCGCGCTCGAATACCCGCGCTGCTGCACCAGGCGTTGCCACAGCACGCTGTCCTCGCCCTGCAGCAGGACCTGGTCGAGCAGTCCGAAGGCGTAGTGATCGGGCGTGTCGCGCGGCGGAACATGCCAGGCGAGCGCAAGCGCAGGCCGCGGCGCGAGACGATCGACGTAACTCGATCGCTGCTCGGCCTGTTGCGGCGGTTCCGCGAGATCGGGTTGTTCCGGCGCCGGCCGCGACGGGATGGCACCAAAATACTTCTCGATCCAGGCGCGCGCCGTCGCGGCGTCGAAGTCGCCAGCGACCACGAGCACCGCATTGTTTGGACCGTAGTACGCATCGAAGAAGTCACGCGCATCGTCGAGTGTCGCGGCATCCAGGTCCGCGAGATCGCCGTAAAAATTATGCGCGTTGTGCCAGTTCCTGTTCGCGACCTGCGGCATCGTCAGCCAGGGGAAACCGCCGTAAGGCTGGTTCAGCACGTTGACGCGCACCTCGTTCTTGACGACGCCCTGCTGGTTCACGAGGTTTTCCTGCGTGATTGCGGGTCCCTTCATGCGGTCGGCTTCGGCCCACAGCACGGTTTCGAGCGTGTGGGCGGGTACGATCTGGAAGTAATTCGTGTAGTCGAACCGGGTCGAGCCGTTGACGACTCCGCCATTGCCCTCGACCAGCCGGATGAATTCCATCTTTCCGAGATTCGCGGAGCCCTGGAACATCAGGTGCTCGAACAGGTGCGCGAAGCCGGTGCGGCCTTGCGGTTCGATACGGAATCCGATGCGGTAATACACGCCGACAGTCGCGGTGGGGGAGGTCGTGTCGCGCGACAATACAACCTTCAGGCCGTTGCCAAGCGTGTAGTACTCGACTGGAATCTGGATGCCGCTCGGCGCGGGCGCGGGCGCCGGGCCTTCGCCCGAAACCGTAGGCGGCCGGGTCGCGCAGCCGGCCATGACCAGCGCAAGGAGAAGCGGTGCGGCAGCGTGAGTCCATCGCGACTTCATCGCGGCGCCATCCGGATGGCGCCATCGATGCGGATGGTTTCGCCGTTCAGCATGCGATTGGTGCAGACCGCCGCGACGAGTTCCGCGTATTCCTCCGGACGTCCGAGCCGCGGCGGAAACGGCACCTGCCTGCCGAGCGAGTCCTGTGCCTCCTGCGGCAGGCCGGCCATCATCGGCGTCCCGAAGATCCCGGGCGCAATGCCCATCACGCGGATGCCGAAGCGCGCGAGTTCCCGCGCGAGCGGCAGGACCATTCCTACGACAGCTGCCTTGGAGGCCGCATAAGCAGGCTGGCCGACCTGACCCTCGAACGCGGCGACGGATGCCGTATGGATGATCAGTCCGCGCTCGCCGTCGGCATCGGGCTTGTTGTGCTGCATGACGGCGGCAGCCGCCCGGTCGAGATGAAACGTACCGAGCGTATTGATCTGCAGCACGCGCAGGAACGCGGCGGACGCCAGCGGCCCATCGCGCCCGAGCAGCTTGCCGGGCGTCGCGACGCCCGCGCAGGAGACTGCGACATTGAGCCCGCCCATCTGCCGCGCCGCATCCGCGACTGCCGCATCCACGGCGGCTTCGCTGGTGACGTCGCAGTGATGATACGTGGCATTCGCGCCCAGAGACTCTGCGGCCTTGGCGCCGGCGTCGTCCTGTACGTCGAGCAGGGCGGCCTTGCCGCCGGCGGCGATGAGGTGCGCGGCAGTCGCGAGACCGAGACCGGATGCGCCGCCCGTGATGACCGCCCGTACCGCGTCGAGATTCATGCCTGTACCTCGCGGACAGTCTACAACCTTAGTCCGCCGTCCACCTCGATCACGCGCCCGGTGACAAAGTCGTTCTCCGCAATGAACACGGCGGTCGCCGCGATCTCTTCGGGCTTGCCCAGCCGGCCCAGCGGAATCGCGCTCTGCACGCGGGCAAGGACCTCCGGCTTCATCGCGGCAAGGATCTCGGTCGCGCAGAAGCCGGGCGCAATCGCGGCGCTGCGGATGCCGTGGCGCGCCAGTTCCTTGGCCCAGACGACCGTCATCGCGGCGACGCCCGCCTTGGTCGCAGAATAATTGGTCTGGCCCGCATTGCCTTCGCGCGATATGGACGAGATGTTGACGATCAGCCCGCCGTGGCCAGCTTGGATCATGCGCTCCGCCGCCTCGCGCCCGCACAGGAAAACGCCGGTCAGATTCACGTCGACGACCGACTGCCATTGCGCGAGCGACATCTTCGAGACGATCGCCCCGTCCTTCGCTTTCACGAGCAGTGCATCCCTCGTGATGCCGGCGTTATTGACGAGAACGTCGAGGTGGCTAAACGCGCCGACCACGGCATCGAGGCCGGCGATCACCTGCGCCTCATTGGTCACATCGACCGTGTAGGGCAAAGCGCGCACGCCCTGCGCACTGCAGAGCGCGCAGGTTTCGGCGAGATCCGTTGCATGCAGATCCAGCGCCGCGATCGAGGCGCCTTTCGCCGCAAACGCCAATGCCATCGCACGCCCAATGCCACGGCCTGCGCCGGTAATCACGACAATCTTGTTCTTGAGATCCATGCCGCCCTTTACTGCACCTGCGAAATGAAGTGCAGACAATGCAATGGGGTCAGGACCTTAGCGATTATTGCGGCGCAAGACAACCATCAGGCAGGCGCTATGTCAAAGAGCACCGTATCGGCCTCGACAAGCTCGCCCTGGCGCGCGAGCACCGACTCGACGCGGCCCGCACGGCCGGCGCGGATCGCATGCTGCATTTTCATGCCTTCGACGATCGCGAGCACGTCGCCGCGCTGGACCGCAACCCCGGCCTGCACGCGCACATCGACCACGCGTCCCGGCAACGGCGACGACGGATGCGCATCCGCATCCTCGACGCTGCGCTCGAACGGCCATGCCGGCGCGAGCACGATCTCGTCGACCTGTTCGCCGATGATATGCAGGCGGTGACCGGCGCGGATCAGCTCGAGTGTCTGCGCGCCGCGGCCAGCGTTCACGCGATAGCGATCCGACCCTTCGGCGATCACGCTGCCGGACAGGTCCAGCGCATCGCCCGCGACACGGATGGCATCGCCGTCCCGGCTCATGCGCAGCCGCTGGAATGCCGGCGTGCGTATTCCGATCGATCGCAGGGTCTGTCCGCCTGCGCGCCAGGCGTCGCCCGGGGCCCAGGGCGAGCGCTGATCCGGCGCGGCGGCCGACTGTTCCGCGACCGCCGCCGCGAGCAGGAGCGCCTCCGGCTGCGGCGTGCGCTCGGCCGTGAGCGCCGCAAGCTCACGGTCCACGAATCCGGTGTCGAAGTCGCCGGCCTCGAATTGCGGATGCGCGGCGATGTTGCGCAGGAGCGGCAGGTTGTTTGCGACGCCGAAGATTGCCGTGCGGTCGAGCCGGTGACGGAGCGTTGCGAGCGCCTCGGCGCGGTCGCATCCGGTCGCAATCACTTTCGCGATCATTGGGTCGTAGTACACGCTGATCGAGTCGCCGTCCTCGATGCCGCTGTCTACGCGCCAATGGGCGTCCTCCGGCGGCCGCGCGAACCGTTCGATGCGTCCGACCGAGGGCAGGAACCCACGGCGCGGATCCTCGCTGTAGAGCCGGGCCTCGATCGCGTGGCCCTGCTGCCGGATTTCCGATTGCAAGAGCGGCAAACGTCCACCCGCCGCGATCGCGAGCTGCCATTCGACGAGATCGATGCCCGTGACCTGCTCCGTGACCGGATGCTCGACCTGCAGGCGGGTGTTCATTTCCATGAAGTAGAAGCGGCCGTCTGCGCCGACGATGAATTCGATCGTGCCGGCATTGACGTAACCGACCGCCAACGCCGCGCGCACGGCGGCCGCCGTCATCGCTGCGCGCGTCGCATCTTCGATGAAGGGCGAGGGCGATTCCTCGATGATCTTCTGGTAGCGGCGTTGCACCGAGCACTCGCGCTCGAACAGGTGCAGGCAACCGCCGTGACTGTCGCCGAAGACCTGCACTTCGATGTGTCGCGGCCGTTCGAGAAACCGTTCGAGCATCAGTCGGCCGTCGCCGAAGGCGTTCTCGGCCTCGCCGCGCGCGCCGGCGATGGCCTCGGCGAGCTCGGCGGGCGCGCGCACGACCCGCATGCCCTTGCCGCCGCCGCCGGCGACGGCTTTGACGAGCAGCGGGAAGCCGACCTGCGCCGCTTCCTTTGCGAGTCGCGCCGGCGACTGGTCTTCGCCCATATAGCCGGGCACGACCGCCACGCCGGCCGCCGCGACGATGGCCTTCGCTTCGTGCTTCAATCCCATCGCCGTGATCGCGGCCGAGGTCGGCCCGACGAATACGATGCCGGTAGCGGCGCAGGCCTCGGCAAAGGCGGCGTTCTCCGACAGGAAACCGTAGCCCGGGTGGATCGCGTCCGCGCGGGTGTTACGCGCCGCGGCGAGGACTGCCGCGACGTCGAGATAGGATTCGCGTGAGGGCGCGGGGCCGATGCAGGCCGATTCGTCCGCCATGCGCACGTGCAGCGCTTCGCGATCCGCTTCCGAGTACACGGCGATGGCATGCACGCCGAGGCGGCGGCAGGTCCGGATGATGCGGCAGGCGATCTCGCCGCGATTGGCGATGAGGAGCCGACGGATGCTCATTCGCCGCGCATCCAGCGCGGGTTGCGCCGTTCGAGGAATGCGGAGAGGCCTTCACGGCCCTCGTCGCCGGCGCGGATGCGCGCGATCCAGCGCGCGGTCTCGGCGAGCAGCGAATCGTCCGATTCCTTGCCGCGGCCGGTCGCGCGACGGAGGAGCCGCTTGATCTCGGACTGCGCCTTCGGCCCGCCCGCGAGCAACGCGGCCACGATCTTTTCGACCGCCGCCGGCAGCGCCGCATCCGCGGCTACCTCGTGCGCGAGGCCAATGCGCAGGGCGGTGGCGGTGTCCATGGCCTCGCCGGTCAGGAACCAGCGATGCGCCTGGCGCTCGCCGATCGCGCGAATCACGTACGGAGAGATCATCGCGGGAATCAGTCCGAGGCGCACCTCGGACAATGCGAAACGCGCGCTCCCGGCGGCGATGGCAATGTCGCAGGCGGCGATCAGCCCGATCGCGCCCCCGTAGGCTCTGCCATGCACCACGGCGATGGTTGGCTGCGGCTGGGCCTCGAGCCGCGCGAGCAACGTCGCGAAGCGGTGTGAATCGGCCTCATTGGCCTGCTGCGTTTCCGCGCCCGCGGCGCGCATCTCGCCGATGTCGGCGCCGGCGCAGAACACGTCGCCGGCGCCCTTCAGCAGCACAATGCGTACCGCCGGGTCGGTCGCGAGTGCCGCGAGCGCGTCGGTGAGCTGCTGGACGAGCTCGGCGGAAAGCGCGTTGCGCTGCGCCGGCCGGTCGAGCGTCAGCGTGGCGATGCCGCGTGGATCGTGTTCGGTGCGCAGCATCGGCACTACATCCGGAACACGCCGTAGGATTCCGGCGCGGGCGCCGGACCGGTCGCGACCACGTCGAGCGCGAGACCGAGCACGCGTCGCGTGTCTGCCGGGTCGATGACGCCGTCGTCCCAGAGCCGCGCACTGGCGTAATAGGGATTGCCCTGGCGCTCGTACTGCTCGCGGATATTCGCGACGAACTTCTGCTCGTCCGCTTCCGGCCAGCTGCCGCCCTTTGCTTCGATGCCGTCCCTGCGCACGGTCGCGAGCACGCTCGCGGCCTGTTCGCCGCCCATCACCGAGATCCGCGCATTCGGCCAGGACCACAGGAAGCGGCCGCCATAAGCGCGCCCGCACATGGCGTAATTGCCGGCGCCGAACGAGCCGCCGATCACGACCGTGAGTTTTGGCACCGTCGAGCAGGCGACGGCCGTCACCATCTTGGCGCCGTCACGCGCGATGCCGCCCGCTTCGTAGCGCTTGCCGACCATGAAGCCCGTGATGTTCTGCAGGAACAGCAGCGGCACCTTCCGGCGATTGGCGAGCTGAACGAAATGCGCGCCCTTCAGCGCCGATTCCGAGAACAGGATGCCGTTGTTGGCGAGCACGGCGACCGGCCGGCCCCAGATGTGCGCGAAGCCGCAGACGAGCGTCTTGCCATAGAGCGCCTTGAACTCGTGGAACTCCGAGCCATCGACAATGCACGCGATGACTTCGCGCACGTCATAGGGCTGGCGCAGGTCGCGCGGCACGAGCCCGTAGATCTGGCTGGCTGGATATGCGGGTTCGGCCGGTTCCTGACGGCCCAGCCAGGATGCCGGGTGATGGTTGAGCGCGCCGACGATCTCGCGCGCCATGGCGAGCGCGTGCGCGTCGTTGTCGGCCAGATGATCGACGACGCCCGAGGTGCGCGCATGCACGTCGCCGCCGCCGAGCGATTCCGCATCGACGACTTCGCCGGTCGCGGCCTTGACAAGCGGTGGACCGCCGAGAAAGATCGTGCCCTGGTTCTTCACGATGATGGATTCGTCGCACATGGCCGGTACGTAGGCGCCGCCCGCCGTGCAGCTGCCCATCACGACCGCGACCTGCGGGATGCCCGCGGCCGACAGGCGCGCCTGGTTGTAGAAAATGCGGCCGAAATGCTCGCGGTCCGGAAACACCTCGTCCTGCAGCGGCAGGAAGGCGCCGCCGGAATCCACGAGATAGACGCAGGGCAGGCGGTTCTCGATGGCGATTTCCTGCGCGCGCAGGTGTTTCTTGACGGTGATCGGATAGTACGTGCCGCCCTTCACCGTGGCGTCGTTGGCGACCACCAGCAGTTCGCGGCCGAGGATCCGGCCGATGCCGGCAACCAGGCCCGCGGCCGGCGCATCGTCGCCGTACATGCCGCCGGCGGCGAGCGGCGCGATCTCGAGAAACGGGCTGCCGGGATCGAGCAGCGCTTCGATGCGGTCGCGCGGCAGCAGCTTGCCGCGCGCGAGATGTTTCGTGCGCGCTTCCTCGCCGCCCCCCGCGGCGGCCGCGGCAAGCCGCTCGCGCAGCTCGTCCACCAGCGCCTGCATTTGCGCCACGTTGTCGCGGAAATCGGCGCCGCCCGCATCGATGCGCGAAACGATGCGCGTCATGGCGTGGTCGCGCGGAACAGCTCGCGCCCGATCAGCATGCGGCGGATCTCGTTGGTGCCGGCGCCGATCTCGTAGAGCTTGGCATCGCGCAGGATGCGGCCCGCGGGATACTCATTGATGTAGCCGTTGCCGCCCAGCATCTGGATCGCTTCCAGCCCGGCGCGCGTCGCGTGCTCGGAGGCCGTCAGCAGACAGGCCGCCGCGTCGTAGCGGGTCGTGCGGCCGGCATCGCAGGCGCGCGCCACCGCATAGGTGTACGCGCGCGACGCATTGCAGGCCGCGTACAGGTCGGCGAGCTTGGCCTGCATGAGCTGGAAGCTCCCGATCGGCCGGCCGAACTGCTCGCGGTCATGCAGGTAGGGCATCACGATGTCGAGCGCCGCGCGCATCAGGCCGAGCGGGCCGCCGGCGAGCACGACGCGCTCGTAGTCGAGCCCGGACATCAGGATCTCGGCGCCGCCGCCGACTTCGCCGAGCAGGTTTCCATCCGGCACGAAGCAGTCCTCGAACACAAGTTCGCAGGTGTCGGAGCCGCGCATGCCGAGCTTGTCGAGCTTCTGCGCGCTGCGATAGCCTTTCATGCCGCGCTCGATGATGAAAGCCGTGATGCCGGCGGCGCCGCTGCCGGGCGCGGTCGTCGCGTAGACCACCGCGGTGTCGGCCTCGGGGCCGTTCGTGATCCACATCTTGCTGCCGTTCAGCACGAATCCGCCGTCCTTGCGATCCGCGCGCGCGCGCATCGACACGACGTCGGAGCCCGAACCGGGTTCGCTCATCGCGAGTGCCCCGACGTCCTCGCCGCTGACGAGGCGGGGCAGGTAGCGCCGTTTCTGCGCGTCCGTGCCGTAGCGGCGCAGCTGGTTCACGCAGAGATTGGAATGCGCGCCATAGGAGAGCCCGATCGACCCGGAGGCGCGGCTGATTTCCTCCATCGCGATGACGTGCTCGAGATAGCCGAAGCCGAGACCGCCGAATTCTTCCGGCACGGTCATGCCGAGCAGTCCCATCTCGCCCATCTCGGGCCAGAGCTCGCGGGGAAAACGGTTGCTGCGGTCTATCGTCTCCGCCAGCGGTGCGATGCGCCGCATCGCGAAGTCATGGACGGCCTGGCGCAACTGGTCGGCACGCTCGCCTAGCTGAAAATCGAAGTCGACCTGGAACATGGCGCCTCCGGCGGGCGGGTAGCCTTGACCTCGGCTATGATATTGTCCGACAATCCGACAGGCAAGCCTGAGACGGAAAAACGCGACCCATGTTCGAACCCCTGAGCTATGCGCCGGCCTACTGGCGCGTTTCCGAGGCGATCCGCGCCCGGATACTGCGCCGCGAGCTCGTGGAAGGCCAGCCGCTGCCCACCGAAACCGAGCTCGCCCGGCAGTTCGAGGTCAACCGCTCGACGGTTCGGGAGGCGCTGCGCAAGCTGGAAAGCAACGGTCTGCTGGGCCGCCGGCGCGGCGGCAAGCGCCTGTACGTCACGCGTCCGACGCGCGAGGCTGTGGGCGGCGGGCTTTCCGTAGCTTTCGAACTGCACCGCGCACGCGTCGTCGATGTCTGGGAGGCGCTGCAATCCGTGCAGCCCGGCATTGCGGGCGCTGCGGCGCTGCGGCGTGCCGATGCATCGCTGGCGGCGATCGAAGCCGCTGCCCGGCGGTTCGCCGGGCGCCGGGGCGAGCGCGAAGAGGCCGTCGGCGACGTCGCCGCATTCTTCGACGCGCTGGGCGAGGCGAGCGGCAATCCGGTGTTCGTGCTGCTGAATGAGCCGCTGCTGCGCCTGCTGAAGCCGAGCCTGGCCGTGATCATCGACCGCGTGCCGCAGGCGCGCTCGCGCATCGAGCTGGCGCACCGGCAGATCGTGTCCGCGGTGCGCGCACGCGACGCGACTGCCGCTTCCGAGTGGATGGCCCGGCATGTGCGCGACTTCCGCCGCGGCTATGAAGTGGCCGGAATCCCGCTGTCGACCGAGATCGGCGAAACCCTGGATACGGCCCGGGCCGGTGTCAGCTGAGCTCGATGGCGACGGCAGTCGCTTCGCCGCCGCCGATGCAGAGCGCCGCCACGCCGCGCCTGCCGCCGCGCAGCTTCAAGGCATGGATGAGCGTCGTCAGGATGCGCGCGCCGGTCGCACCGACCGGATGGCCGAGCGCGCAGGCGCCGCCGTGAACATTGACGCGATCGTGCGCGATGCCGATGTCTTTCATGGCCGCCATCGTCACGACCGCGAATGCCTCGTTGATCTCGTACAGATCGACGTCGGCTGCGCTCCAGCCGGCCCGCTTCAATACGGTCGCGATCGCGCCGCCCGGCGCCGTCGTGAACCATTCGGGCGCGTGGGCGTGGCTCGCCTGCGCGACGATGCGCGCGACCGGCTTCAGCTTCTGCGCGGCGGCAGCATCTTCCCGCGCCAGCAGCAGTGCCGCGGCGCCATCGGCAATAGACGAAGAACTCGCGGCGGTCACGGTGCCATCCTTGCCGAAAGCCGGCTTCAGCGTCGGGATCTTCTCGATCGAGACGTTGAACGGCGTTTCGTCGCGGGCGATGCTGCGCTCGCCCTTGCGGTCGGTGATCGTCACCGCGGCGATTTCGGTTTCGAATGCGCCCGACTCGACGGCGGCCAGCGCGCGTCGCACGGATTCGGCCGCGAATGCGTCCTGCTCGGCGCGCGAGAAGCCGTACTTCGCGGCGGTCGCATCGGCGAAGCAGCCCATCAGCTTGCCGTCCCAGGGACTCTGCAGTCCGTCGTAGAACATGTGATCGAGGATTTCGCCGTGCCCCATGCGATACCCGGACCGCGCCTTCGGCAGCAGGTAAGGGGCATTGGTCATCGACTCCATGCCGCCGGCGAGCACGAATTCGGCGCCGCCCGAGGCGAGCTGGTCCGCGGCCATCATCACGGCCTTCATGCCGGAGCCGCACATCTTGTTGACGGTGGTCGCGGGCACCGACTGCGGGATGCCGGCGGCGATGGCGGCCTGTCGGGCCGGCGCCTGGCCTTGCCCGGCCGGCAGTACGCAGCCCATCAAGACTTCATTGACGATGCCGGGCTCGACGCCTGCACTCGCGGCCGCCCCGCGCAGAGCAGTTGCGCCGAGGACCGGGGCCCCGACCGCGGAATACACACCCAGCATGGCGCCGATCGGCGTCCGGCGGGCACCCAGAATGACGACTGATTGTTTTGCCATAGGCGGCTATTTTGCCCTGCAAAAGGAAATTTGTCTTGCGACCGGCCGGGCCGGAAGCGCTGCCGTTACACTGTCAGGCGGGCTCGATGGAGTGACCCGATGAGCAGCCCGGCCGAACGCATCGACAAGGTAGCCGATCCCGTGCGCGCGCCGCTGCGCTTTGTCAGCGCCGCTTCGCTTTTTGACGGGCACGACGCGGCCATCAACATCATCCGGCGGATCCTGCAGGCGCACGGCGCCGAAGTCGTGCACCTCGGCCATAACCGCAGCGTCGCCGACATCGTGCGCGCCGCGATCCACGAGGACGCCGACGGCATCGCCGTCAGCAGCTATCAGGGCGGGCACAACGAGTATTTCCGCTACATGATCGACATGCTCGCCGAGGCGGGCGCGGCGCACATCCGCGTGGTGGTCGGCGGCGGCGGCACGATCGCGCCGGACGAGGTCGCGGAACTCGAAGCCTACGGGGTCGAGAAGATCTACACGCCCGCCGACGGCCAGCGGCTCGGCCTCGACGGCATGATCGATGACGTGTTTCGCCGGGTGCAGGCCTCGCCGCGCCCGTTGTATGCGGGCGAAGCCGTGTCGGCGGACGACCCGGTCCGGCTGGCGCGCGCGATCACGGCACTCGAGCAGGGCAGTGAGGACGTCATCGACCGGCTGCGCTCGCTCGCCGCCAAGACCCTGAATCGCCCTCCGGTGCTCGGCATCACCGGCACGGGCGGCGCCGGCAAGTCCTCGTTGACCGACGAAATCCTGAATCGCATCGTGCGATTTTTCCCGGACCGTCGCGTGGCCGTCGTCGCGATGGACCCCACGCGGCGGCGTTCCGGCGGTGCGCTCCTCGGCGACCGCATCCGCATGAACTCGCTCGCGAACGAGCAGCTCTTCATGCGCTCGCTCGCGACGCGCCGCCAGCACCTGGCGACCTCGGCGGTGCTCGCCGACACCGTGCAGCTGCTGAAATCCGCAGGATTCGACCTCATCGTCATTGAGACCGCCGGCATCGGCCAGAGCGACACGGAGATCGTGGATCTCGTGGATCTGTCGATGTACGTGATGACCACCGACTACGGCGCGGCGAGCCAGCTCGAGAAGATCGATATGCTGGACTTCGCCGACTTCGTCGTGCTGAACAAGTTCGAGAAGCGCGGTGCGGAAGATGCGCTGCGCGACGTGCGCAAGCAGGTCGCACGGAACCGAAAACTGTTCAAGACGCCGCCGGAGGAACTGCCGGTCTATCCGACGATCGCTAGCCAGTTCAACGATGCGGGCGTGAATGCGCTGTTCGCGGCGCTCTGCGGCCGGCTGCACGAGCAGTGGGGCCGCTTGCGCCCCTGGCAGCCGGAGGGCATCGCGCCGCTCGGACTGCCGAAGCGGCAGGCGATCATTCCGGGCGGCCGCGTGCGATACCTCGCGGAAATCGCGAGCACCGGCCGCGATGCGAACCGGGCGGCCTATGCCGCGGCCGATGCGGCGAGCCGCGCTCATGGGCTGCATCGCGCGCTCGCAGCCCTCGGCGATCCGGCGCTCGCCGCGCCGCTCGACCGCTATGCCGATGGGGCATTGTCCGATCCGGATGCGGCGCTTTCCCGGCTGCGCCAGGAATACAATGCAGCGCTCGACGCGATCGGTCCGGAAGGCATCGCGCTCCTGAAGGACTGGCCGTCGCGGCAGCAGGCCGCGACCGCGGATGAGTTCAGCTATCGCGTGCGCGACCGGGAGGTGCGCGGACCGAACTACAGCGAGTCGTTGTCGCACCTGAAGCTGCCGAAGATCGCGACGCCGCGCTATACCGACTGGGGTGCCCAGCTCGCTTTCCTGTTGACCGAAAATCTGCCGGGCGCGTATCCGTACACGGGCGGCATCTATCCGTACCGGCGCGAGGACGAGGACCCAACCCGCATGTTCGCCGGCGAGGGCATGCCGGAGCGCACCAATCGCCGCTTTCATTATCTCGCGCGGGGCCACCAGGCGACGCGGCTGTCCACGGCCTTCGACTCGACGACGCTGTATGGAGAAGACCCGGACGAGCGGCCGGACATCTATGGCCGCATCGGCAACTCCGGCGTCTCGATCGCCTCGCTCGACGACATGAAGCGGCTGTATTCCGGATTCGATCTCTGCGCACCGTCCACTTCGGTGTCGATGACCATCAATGGCCCGGCGCCGATGATCCTCGCGATGTTCATGAACACCGCCGTGGACCAGCAGGTCGAGCGTCATCTGCGCGAAACCGGCCGCTGGGAGGAGGCGGAGGCAAAGATCGCGAAGCTGTTCGAGGGCCGCGAGCGGCCACGCTACCGTGGCGAACTGCCGGCCGGTCATGACGGCTCCGGCCTCGGGCTGCTGGGCGTGAGCGGCGACCAGGTGGTGGACTCCGGGACTTACGGCCGGATCCGTGCGGAGGCGCTCGCGCGCGTGCGCGGCACCGTGCAGGCCGACATCCTGAAGGAGGACCAGGCGCAGAACACCTGCATCTTCTCGACGGAATTCGCGCTCCGGATGATGGGCGACGTACAGCAGTTCTTCACCGACAACCGCGTGCGCAACTTCTATTCGGTGTCGATCTCCGGCTATCACATCGCCGAGGCGGGTGCGAACCCGGTGTCGCAGCTCGCCTTCACGCTCGCGAACGGATTTACGATCGTCGAGTACTATTTGTCGCGCGGCATGGAGGTGGACGACTTCGCGCCGAATCTCTCGTTCTTCTTCAGCAACGGCATGGACCCGGAATACGCGGTGATCGGCCGCGTCGCACGGCGCATCTGGGCGCGCGCGATGCGCGACCGCTACGGCGCGAGCCCGCGCAGCCAGATGCTGAAGTACCACGTTCAAACATCGGGCCGCTCGCTGCACGCGCGCGAAATCCAGTTCAACGACATCCGCACGACGCTGCAGGCGATGTATGCGCTGTTCGACAGCTGCAACAGCCTGCATACGAATGCCTATGACGAGGCGATCACGACGCCGACCGAGGAGAGCGTGCGGCGTGCGGTCGCGATCCAGCTCATCATTGCGCGCGAGCTCGGCCTCAACCAGAACCAGAATCCCTGGCAGGGCTCATTCGCGATCGAGCGGCTGACGGACATGGTGGAAGAGGCCGTCTATCTCGAGTTCGAGAGCCTGTCGGAGCGCGGCGGCGTGCTGGGCGCGATGGAAACCATGTACCAGCGCGGCAAGATCCAGGAAGAGTCGCTGTACTACGAGCACAAGAAGCACGACGGTAGCCTGCCGATCATCGGCGTCAATACCTTCCTGCCGGAGAAAGCCAATGCGGACGAGAACCGCAACGCCGAGCTGATCCGGTCGACCGAGAAGGAGAAACAGGCGCAGGTGCTGGGAGTCCGGGCCTACAACGACGGGCACGCAGCCGCGCAGGACGCAGCGCTCGAACGGTTGCAGGAGACGGCTGCCGCTTCGGGCAACGTGTTCGCGGAGCTGATGGAGACCGTCAAGTCCGCGTCGCTCGGGCGGATCTCGCGTGCGCTCTACGCCGTCGGCGGCCAGTACCGCCGCAACATGTAAAGGGGACGCATCCCTTTGAAAGGAGTCGCATCCCTTTCTGTGGAAATCGCCGGGCCAAGATCGAATTGCTGCGAAAAGGATGCGACCCCTTTCAAAGGGATGCGTCCCCTCTAGAACAGCGGTTCGTCCAGGGATGCGGCGATGTGTTCGTGCGCCAGGTTGCGCAGCGCCGCCGCGGCATCGCCCGCGCCGGTCTCGGCGGCCAGGGGCGCCAGCGCCTCGACTTCGACGCGGCCCCAACGCGGCAGGATCTGCCCCGAGCACAACACCTTGCGCGTGCCCCGGATCACGACCGGCGCGATCGGTACGCCGGCGCGCACCGCGGCGGCGAATGCGCCGCTGTGGAAACGCCCGAGCCCCGGTTCCGCGACGAAGGTGCCTTCCGGGAAGAACGCAACCGCCTGGCCCTGCTCGACAGCGCGCAGGATGCGCCGCGCGTCGCTCGCGCCCTCGTGGCGGTTGCGCCGCTCGACGAAGTGGTGCCCGAGGCGGCGCAGCAGAAACCCGCCGAGCGGAATGCGCGAGGCCTCCTTCTTGATCACGAAGCCAAAGCGCGGCGGCAGGCAGGCGAATAGCAGCGGCCCGTCCACGTAACTCGCGTGATTGGCGACGATGATGCAGGCGCCCGTCGGCAGAAGCTCGATGCCGCGTACCTGGACCGGCAGGCCGCAGAGCGAGAAATAGACCCGGCAAACCTGCCGCGCCAGCGCGCGCCGGTCCGCCAGCCGCGGCAGCGCGAGAATCGGGAGGACGGCGATCGCGAACGTCGGCAGTAGCAGCAGCCACGCCCACAGACCCCAGAGGAGCCGCAAGGGGTTCGGAATCATCGTCGGGGACGGTCTCCGGCCGCGGGGTACTGTGAACTGGTTCCGGTTATGTTAATGGTCCTAAGCGTCTGTGAGACGGGTCACGTTCGATTCCGCAGGAGCCAAACCATACTGCGTCTGCATTCTGTCGCACCAGCCCGCCGCGGGCGAGTCCGCGGCGGTGGCGTCGTCCGCGACCGGAAGCAGGAAGGATCCATGAGCGCAGCCATGAAATCGTCGACTTCAGTGCGTGCCGCGACACTCGCGACCGGCGGCGGCGCCGACGAGGCTGTCGAGCCGATGATCGTGCGTTTCCTCGACGCCGTCTGGATGGAACGCGGGCTCTCCCCGAACACGCTCGCCGCATACCGGGCGGACCTGACCGCGCTGTCCCGCTGGCTGCACCGGCGCGATACAGAGCTGGTGCGCACCGCGCGCAATGACCTGCTCGGCTTCATCGCCTGGCGTGTCGAAACCGGCGCGCGGCCGCGCTCGACGGCGCGCCAGCTCTCGAGCTTCCGCCGGTTCTTCCGCTATCTCGTCCGCGAGGGCGTGATCCAGGAGGACCCGACCGCGCAGATCGCGATGCCCAAGATCGGGCGTTCATTGCCGCGGTCACTGACCGAGGCGCAGGTGGATGCGCTGCTCGCGGCGCCGCAGACCAGCGACCCGCTCGGCCATCGCGATCGCACAATGCTCGAAGTGCTCTATGCGACTGGGCTCCGCGTATCGGAACTCGTGAGCCTGCGCCACGGCCAGGTCAACCTGAACCAGGGGGTGCTGCGCATCGTCGGCAAGGGCAACCGCGAACGCATGATTCCGCTCGGCGAGGAAGCCGTGCGCTGGCTGAACGAATTCGTGCGCGGCGCCCGCGGCGAGATCCTGCTCGACCGCCAGACCGACCACTTGTTCCCGACCCGGCGCGGGGATCGCATGACCCGTCAGGCCTTCTGGCACATCATCAAGCGCTATGCGAAGAAGGGCGGCATCGAAAAGGACCTTTCGCCGCATACGCTGCGCCACGCGTTTGCGACCCACCTGCTGAACCACGGGGCGGATCTGCGCGTCGTGCAGATGCTACTCGGCCACAGCGACCTGTCGACCACCCAGATCTACACGCACGTCGCGCGCGAGCGCATGAAAGAACTGCACGCCCAGCACCACCCGCGCGGCTGATAGAATTGCCGGGCTGAACCGCGGCCCCGGCGCGCGGTCGAAATGACGGCCTAACAGAGCCCCGAGGCCCGCGTGAACCCTATATACCGACCGTTATCTGTCCTCGCGCTCGCGACCCTCGCGATCGCGGCTTCGACGGCCGCCACCACGGCGCCGCCAGCAAAACCCGACATCCGCGTCGAGATCGCGCGCCAGCTCGACGTGAAACCCGCGGACGTCAAGCCGTCGCCGATCGCCGGGCTGTACGAGATCCGTTCGGGAGCCGAAGTCGGCTATGTCTCGACCGACGGCCGCTTTTACGTCGACGGCGACGTCTTCGACATGAAGTCGAAGCGGAACCTGACAGAACCGCGCCGCCAGGAAGGCCGCCTGGACATCCTGGCCGCGATCCCCGACAGCGACGCCATCGTATTCGCGCCGACCGGCCCGGTGCGGCATACGCTGACCGTGTTCACGGACGTCGACTGCAGCTACTGCCGGCGCATGCACCAGGAGATCGCCGAATTCAACCGGCTCGGTTTCAGCGTGCGCTACGTGATGTACCCGTCAGGCGGGCCCGATTCCCAGGCCTGGCGCAAGGCCGAAGCCGTGATGTGCAGCGCCGATCGCCGTGATGCCCTGACCCGCGCCAAACGGGGGGAGGCGGTCAGCGCGGCAAAATGCGCCACCCGAATCGCCGCCAATCACTCGGTCGGCGAGCGCCTCGGCATCCGCGGGACGCCCGGCATCATCACGGATTCCGGCGAATATCTTGCCGGCTACCTGCCTGCGGCGAACATGGCGGAGTACCTGGCACAGGCCGGGGCGACGACCGCCGCGACGAAGTAACGATTCAGCGTTCGAGCAGCCGGAGCTTGTCCGGCACGTCCTTCCAGTCGTCCGCGTCGGGTGGCGGCTCGCCGCGCTGCGTGATCACCGGCCATTCCTTTGCGAGTTCGGCATTCAGCGCCAGGAACTGCTCCTGGCCGGCCGGCACTTCCTCTTCCGAATAGATCGCCTCGACCGGGCATTCGGGTTCGCACAGCGTGCAGTCGATGCATTCTTCGGGATCGATCACGAGAAAATTCGGGCCCTCGTGGAAGCAGTCCACCGGACAGACCTCGACGCAATCCTTGTACTTGCACTTGATGCAGGATTCGGTGACGATGAACGTCATCGAGACAACTCCCGGGCCCGGTTTTTGAAGCGGCGCATTGTGCCACAGGCGGAAGCCCAGAGCGGTCTCAAGCGGCGCGCGGCGCGCGCTCGAACGTCTTGAAATGCAGGGCGCGCTCGCCTTTCGCGCGGTCCTCGAAGTAACGCCGCAACGTGAACTCGACGCTCGGAAACGCGAGCTCGGGCCAGGGAATGTCGCGCTCGTCGTAAAGACCGACCTCCAGACTCTCGACGCCGATGCCGAACCTGCCATCCGCGAGAACGGCGCGGAACAGGACGTGCACCTGGTTGGCGTGCAGCACGTGAACAATCGCGCAGGGATCCTGTATCGCGACGCGGGCCAGCGCTTCTTCATGGCACTCGCGCGCGGCCGCCTGCTGCAGCGTTTCGCCGTTCTCCATGAATCCCGCGGGCACCGTCCAGTAACCGCGGCGCGGCTCGATCGCCCGCCGGCACAGCAGGATCAGACCGCCGCTCTCTGGCACGCAGCCGGCTATGAGTTTCGGGTTCTCGTAATGGATCGCCTGGCAGCTTTCGCAGACGTGACGGGGCAGGTTATCGCCAACGGGAATGCGCCGGGCTACCTTCGCGCCGCAGCTCGGGCAGAAGTTCATCGGCCGGATTGTGGTCGCAGAGACCGGCGCTGCCAAGCCGCCGTATACTCGCCGGCCGGGAGAGCCGGGGTGGTGGAATTGGTAGACACAGCAGACTCAAAATCTGCCGACCGCAAGGTCATGCGAGTTCGATTCTCGCCCTCGGCACCAGTCAATTGACGGCACACCGCGACCTTTTGACCGGTCGGGGCATCTAAGCGCCCGATGACGCGAATTGCCTCGATCCAGATACCGCCGGAGATCGTCGCCGCCGCCCAGGCTGGCGACGAGGCCGCGGTCGAGGCCGTCTATCACGCGACGGCCGGACCGCTCTATACCCTGTTGCGCCGCCTGGTGCGCCGACCGGCGATCGCCGAGGAGCTTCTGCAGGAGACCTTTGTCGATGTGCTCGAGCACATCGGCGCCTACGAAGGCCGCTGTCCGCTGCCGGCGTGGATCCGCGCACTCGCGGTCAATCGCGCGCTGATGTATCTGCGCTCGCCCTGGCACCGCAGCCTCGAATGGATGGACAAGGATCCGGGCGGCGCCGATCGCCTGCCGGCACGCGAGCGCGCAGCGTCCGTCGACGCCGGCGTCGAGCGCGCGCTGATGACCCTGCCCGCGATTTCGCGCGCGGTTGTGTGGCTGCACGACGTGGAGGGCTACACGCACGCGGAGATCGGCCTCTCGCTCGGCCGCACGCCGAGTTTCTCGAAGTCGCAGCTGTCGCGCGCGCATACGCGGCTTCGCGAATGTCTGGCCGATTCGGCTCCGGTCGCGGAGGAGTTGCCATGCACACCGAACTGAAAGCATGGAGCCGGCGTCTGTCGGCGCTCTCCGGCTTCGATGCGCCGGCCGCCGGCTGGGCGGGCGTGCTGGCCGCGCGCCGCCGGCGGCAATCGCGCGCGAACCTGCGGTGGCCGGTGCCGATCGCGGCCGCCGTGCTCGCGCTGGCCGCGGGTCTCGGCTGGTGGCTGCATGTCACGCAGCGCGATCTCGCGCAGGCGACGGCGGCCGCGGCGCTGCCGGTGCCCGCGACAGAGGCCGTGCGCGCCGAGAATGCGCGGCTCGAGCAACTGCTGGCGACGCTGCCGGAACGCCGGGTCATGCGCGGCAGCACGGCATTCACCGTGGCGGAACTCGAGGACCGGCTCGCATTGCTCGATGACCGGTTGACCCGCGTGACGCTCGAGCCCAATGCGCCGGAACGCTCGGAGCGTCTGTGGCGCCAGCGGGCCGAGGTGATGAATTCGCTGGTCCAGGTCCGCTACGCGGACGCGATCGGCGCCTACTGATATTCCGGAGGCCAGGATGAACAGGATTTTTGCGACGATGGTGGCGGTCTCGGCGGTGCTTGTGCTCGGAGCCGCGCCGGCAGGCGCCCAGGCGAGAGACGAGTCCGAACTCGAACAGCGTCTCGAAGACGCACAGCGTCGGCTCGAGGAAGCCGCGCGCGAAATCGCCGAGCTTTCGAGTGAAGCGGGCAATTCGGCCATGCATCGCGTTTTCGAATTCCGGATGCCGCCGGGTCGCCGCGCCATGCTCGGCGTGAATCTCGGCGGCACCGAGGCGGACGGGGCGGGCATACGCGTCAATGGCGTGAGCCCGGGCGGGCCGGCGGCGGAGGCAGGCGTCCGGAGCGGCGACGTGATCGTCGCAATCCAGGCAACGCCGGTCACGACCGGTCGCGAGCTCGTCAAGGTCATGGAAGGGATCGAGCCCGGCGACAAGGTCTCTCTGGAACTGAAGCGTGACGGCAAGCCGGTCAAGGTCGCGGTCGAGGCGCGGCCGCTCGACCCCATTTTCCGGTTCCGCCAGGACGGCCTGACGCCGATGCCGCCGATGGCCGGTATCGCGATGGCCGGCGCCCCGCACTGGCTGCTAGAAGAATTGGGCGATGCGGAGTTTGCCTCGCTGACGCCGGGTCTTGGCCGGTACTTCGGCGCCGACAAGGGTGTGCTGGTCGTCCGTGCGCCTGCGGATGCATCACTCGGGCTGCAGGATGGCGACGTGATCGTTACGATCGGCGGGCGCGAGCCTGAGAATGGCCGCCATGCGATGCGCATCCTGCGCTCGTACCAGCCGGGCGAAGCGGTTGAACTGAAGATCCTTCGCGACCGGCGCGCCCAGACGCTGAACGCGAAGGTGCCGGCACGCACGGAAGTCGACGTGCTGTGCCGCCGCCACCTGCCGGCCGCCGCGACGACGGACTGAACGGCGGCAGCCCTGTGCTAGTCTGCGCGGCCCATGCGCCGCGCAGATTTTTCGTATCCGTTGCCGCAGGAACTGATCGCGCAGCAGCCGTTGCCGGCGCGTACCGCGAGCCGCCTGCTGGCGCTCGACGGCGCGGACGGAAAGCTCCGCGACCTGCTGTTCACCGACCTGCCGACACTGCTGCGCCCGGGCGACCTGCTGGTGTTGAATGACACGCGCGTACTGCCGGCGCGTGTCCGCGGGCGCAAGGACAGCGGCGGCGCCTGCGAAATCCTGCTGGAACGTGTGCTGGGACCGCGCCGGTTTCTAGCACAGGCGCGCGCCAGCAAGGGGCTGCGTCCCGGCGGAATCGTATCGCTGCCAGCAGGGGCCACCGCGACCGTCGCATCGCGACAGGGCGATCTCTACGAGTTCGAACTCGATCGCGAGGCGGTCGAATACTTCGAGACCGAAGGCAGCATGCCGTTGCCGCCCTACATCGCGCGAGCGGCGGGGGAGCTGGACCGCGAACGCTACCAGACCGTCTATGCGGCCGAATGCGGCGCGGTCGCCGCGCCGACGGCCGGACTGCATTTCGACGGGCCGATGCTCGAGCGCCTGCTCACGGCCGGCATCGACGTTACGCGCCTGACGCTGCACGTGGGCGCCGGCACTTTCCAGCCGCTCCGCAGCGACGAACTCGCCGGCCACCGCATGCACGCCGAACGCTTCCGCGTGCCGCCGGAGGCCGTCGCGGCGATACAGGCGGCGCGCCGGCGCGGCGGCCGCGTCGTCGCGGTCGGCACGACGGTCGTGCGCGCGCTCGAATCCGCGGCGGCGGACGGTGCGCTTGCGCCGCAGGACGGCGAGACCGACATCTTCATTGCGCCGGGCCACCGGTTTCGCGTCGTCGATGCGCTGTTGACCAACTTCCACCTGCCGGAGTCCACGCTGCTGGTGCTGGTGTCGGCATTCGCGGGTCGCGAGCGGGTGCTCGCCGCGTATCATCACGCGATCGCCGGCCGCTACCGGTTCTTCAGTTACGGAGATGCGATGTTCGTGCTGCCGGATCCTGCCGCGCTCGCGTCACGTGCGGAGCGCGAATGAAGTTCGCGCTGCTCGCCCGGGACGGCAATGCGCGCCGCGGGCGCATCGAGTTCGCGCGCGGCGCGGTCGAGACGCCGGCCTTCATGCCGGTCGGCACTTACGGCACCGTCAAAGGCGTGACGCCGGAGGAGCTCGTAGCCTGCGGCGCCGAGATCGTGCTAGCGAATACGTTTCACCTGATGCTGCGGCCCGGTACGGCGGTCGTGCAGGCCCACGGCGGCCTGCATCGGCTGATGCACTGGGAGCGCCCGATCCTGACGGATTCCGGCGGCTATCAGGTCTTCAGCCTGGCCGCGATGCGCAAGGTGTCGGAGCAGGGCGTCGGTTTCCGCTCGCCCGTGGATGGCAGCGAGGTTTTCCTCGATCCCGAGCGCTCGATGGCAGTGCAGCGCGCCCTCGACTCGGACATCGCGATGGTGTTCGATGAATGCACGCCCTATCCCGCCACCGAGTCGCAGGCGCGCGAGTCCATGGAGCTTTCGCTCCGCTGGTCCGAGCGCAGCCGCGCCGCCTGGGACGCGGGCCGGGGCGAGGGCGTGCTGTTCGGCATCGTGCAGGGCGGCATGCACGACGCGCTGCGCGCGGCGTCGCTCGCGGGCCTGGAGGCCATCGGTTTCGAGGGTCTTGCGATCGGCGGCCTGTCGGTCGGCGAACCTGCGGGCGAACGCCAGCGGGTACTCGAGACCCTGCTGCCGCTGATGCCGCCCGGCAAGCCGTGTTACCTGATGGGCGTCGGCCGGCCGGAAGACCTCGTCGAGGCGGTCGCGGCCGGCAGCGACCTGTTTGATTGCGTCATGCCGACCCGGCACGCGCGCAACGGTCACCTGTTCGTGCCCTGGGGCGTCATCAACATCCGCAATGCGCGGTATGCCGAGGACACTGGGCCCGTCGATCCCGGCTGCGCCTGCTACACCTGCCGACATTACAGCCGTGCGTACCTGCGCCATCTCGACCGCTGCGGCGAGATGCTGGGTCCGCGCCTCGCGACGCTGCACAACCTGCATTACTACCTGGACCTGATGGCCCGCATGCGCGCGGCGATCCTCGCTGGCGCATTCGGCGCATTTCGCGACGGTTTCCATGCCGCCCGGCGGCAGCCGGCCGCCTCTGTGGCATAATCACGCGCCCAAAACAGGGCCGGACGGACCGGCCCCTCCGCAGAGGAAGGAAATGGACTTTTTCATCACGCCCGCCCTGGCACAGGCTGCCGCAGGCTCGACCGCCAACACGCTGACGACGCTGCTGCCGCTGGTGCTGATATTCGTCGTTTTCTATTTCCTGCTGATCCGCCCGCAGACCAAGCGCGCGAAGGAGCACCGCGAAATGGTGGCCAAGCTCGCCGTGGGCGACGAGATCGTGACCACCGGCGGCATCCTCGGCCGCATCGGCGAAGTGCACGACCAGTTCATTAAGCTTGAAATCGCCTCCGGCGTCGCGATCACCGTGCAGCGGTTCCAGGTCGCGCAGTTGATGCCGAAGGGCACGTACAAGGGCGCCTGAGCGCCGATTGGCACGACCTGCCGCGATGATGCGTCAATTTCCTGTCTGGAAAAGCGTGATGGTGCTCGTCGTCATGCTCCTGGCAAGCCTGGTTGCACTGCCAAACGTCTTCGGTGAGTCACCTGCCCTGCAACTCTCGCGTCGTGACCGCGCAACCTTCACCGAGGCGGTAATCCCCGAGTTCAGCGGTGTGCTCGCAGACGCTGGTATCCCGTTCGAGTCCGTTTCGCTGGACGGGGACGGCCGGCTGCTGATCCGCTTCGCGGCAGTCGATGAGCAGCTCGAGGCGCGCGACCTGATTGCGAGTCGTTACGAAGGCCAATTTGCGATTGCGACCACATTTGCATCGCGCGCGCCGGCCTGGCTTGGGGCCCTGGGGCTGGAAACAATGAGCCTCGGCCTGGACCTGCGTGGCGGCATCTATCTGGTTTACGAAGTCGACGTGGAGGGAGCAGTCGACCAGTTGCTCCAGATGATGGAGCGCGACGCTCGCAAGGTGCTGCGTGACGCGCGCATCCAGTACGAGGACGTCGCCGCGCGCGGCAACGGGGTGGTAATCCGGCTGCGTGATCCGGCCACGCGCGACGCAATGATCGCGGCGTTTCGGAAGTTCGATTCCGCCTTGTTGCCGGAGGACGGCGCCATGCCCGGCGAGATGATGTTGACGCTGAGTGAGGATCAGGTGCGACAGCGCCAGGATTTCGCGATTCAGCAGAACATCACGGCGCTCAGCAACCGCGTCAATGCGCTCGGCGTCGCCGAACCGATCGTGCAGCGCCGGGGGCTCAATCGCATCGTCGTACAGTTGCCGGGCATCCAGGACGCTTCCGAGGTGGTGCGCGTGCTCGGCAAGATCGCGACGCTCGAGTTCCGGCTCGTCGACACCGTTAGCAGCCCACTGGAAGCCGAGCGTACCGGACGCGCTCCGCTCGGCACGCGTCTGTACCATCAGCGCGACGGATCGCCCGTGCTGCTGAAGCGCGAGGTGATCGCGACCGGTGAGCAGCTGGTGGACGCGTCTTTTGCGCCGGCGCAGGGTGAACCGGCTGTCAGCGTGAAACTGGACAGTCGCGGCGGGGAGGACATGCTGCGAACCACGCGCGAGAACCTGAACAGGCCGATGGCGGTCGTATTCATCGAGAAGGAGCGTGAACTGGTCGAGCGCGACGGGCGCAAGGTCCTTCTGGACCATTCGAAAGAAGAGGTCATCAGTGTCGCGACGATACGCGGCGTTTTTTCGAATCAATTCCTGATCACCGGCCTGACAGCCCTCGAAGGCACCGAACTCGCGAAACTCCTGCGCGCCGGCGCACTGGCGGCGCCGCTATACATCGTCGAACAGCGTCTGATCGGCCCGAATCTCGGCAAGGAGAACATCCAGCGCGGGTTCAGGGCGCTGATGATCGGCATGGCCGGATTGTTTGCATTCATGATCTTCTATTACCGCGTTTTCGGGCTGGTCGCGAATTTGGTGCTGCTTGCGAACGTGGTCCTGCTGACCGCGCTATTGTCGATGTTCAAGGCGGCGCTCACCCTGCCCGGCATCGCCGGGATCGTGCTGACGGTCGGCATGGCAGTTGATGCCAACATCCTGATCTTCGAGCGCATTCGCGAGGAACTACGCCTCGGCAGTTCGCCGCTGGCGGCGATCAATGCAGGCTTCGAGCGCGCGTTTTCGGCGATTGTCGACGCCAACGTGACGACGCTGATCGCCGGCGCAATGCTCTTCGTGTTCGGTACCGGGCCCATCAAGGGCTTCGCGGTCGTGCTCAATCTCGGCATCCTGACCTCCATGTTCACGTCATTGATCGGCAGTCGCGCGCTGCTGAACCAGATCTATGGCCGCCGGCGCCGCGTCGAGCGGCTCGCCATCTGAGGCCCTGGTCGTGGAACTCTTCAAGCGCACCCCGAAAATCCGGTTCCTTGACAAACGCCGCTACTGGTACGCGGTTTCAGTCATGGTCATCGTGGCGTCCGTCGTGGCGGTATCGATCCGCGGCCTGAACTTTGGCATCGACTTCACCGGCGGCGTGGTCATTGAGGTCCACTTCCCGGAGACGGCCGATCTCGAGCGGCTGCGGACTGCGCTCTCGGCCGGCGGCCTTGGCGATGCGATCGTCCAGAGTTTCGGCACTACCCAGGACGTGCTCGTGCGCCTGCCACCCGCCGAGGGCGAGGCCGCGCGCGAGGTCACCGAACAGGTGCGCAGCGCGCTCGCCACGGTTGATACGCAGGCGGAAATTCGCCGCACCGAATCGGTCGGACCTCAGGCCGGACGCGAGCTGGCGGAAAAGGGTGCGACGGCGCTGTTAATGGCGCTGCTCTTCATCGCAATCTACGTGGTCATGCGCTTCCAGTGGAAGTTTGCGATCGGTGCGATCGTCGCCGTACTGCACGATCCGCTGGTTGTAGTCGGCCTTTTTGCGGTCACCGGGCTGACCTTCGATCTTTCGGTGATGGCGGCAATTCTTGCCGTCATCGGTTACTCGCTGAATGACACCGTGGTCGTGTTTGACCGCGTGCGAGAACGGCTCGTGCAGATGCGCAAGGCTTCGCCGCGCGAGGTCATGGACGCTGCCATCAACGAAACCCTGTCCCGAACCTTGCTGAGTTCCGGAACGACCTCGATCGTGGTGATCGCGCTGGTATTGCTCGGCGGTGAAGCGCTTCGGCCCTTCGGCGTCGCGCTCCTTGTCGGCATCGTCATCGGTACGTTCTCGTCGATCTACGTAGCGGGCGCCCTGGCGCTCGACCTCGGGTTGTCGCAGCGCGACTTGATGCCGCCCGAGAAGCGGGGCGAAGCCGATGCGCTGCCGTGACCGGCGGGAGCGGCTGACCCCGTGATCGAACTGCTCGCCGACCCGGCGGTATGGCTTTCGTTCCTGACGCTGACGCTGCTCGAGATCGTCCTCGGCATCGACAACATCATTTTCCTGTCGATACTCGTCTCGAAGCTGCCGCCCGAACTGCAGCAGCGCGGCCGCGTACTGGGCCTCGCCTTCGCCATGATCACGCGCATCGGCCTGCTGTTCTCGATCACCTGGCTGATCGGACTGACCGCGCCGCTCTTCACCGTGCTCGGAGAGGAGATATCCGGCCGGGACCTGATTCTGTTCTTCGGCGGCCTGTTCCTGCTGGTCAAGAGCGTCAACGAGATCCATGGCTCGCTGGAAGGCGCCGAGGATCACACCGGCAAGAGCGTCAAGCTGCGCACGCGGGTGCTGGGCGTGGTCATCCAGATCGGCCTGATCGACATCATCTTTTCGCTCGATTCGGTGTTCACGGCCGTAGGTCTCGCCGAGCACATCGAGATCATGGTGGCCGCGATCGTGATCGCGGTCATCGTGATGATGTTCATGGCGCGGCCGATCAACGAGTTCATCGACCGCCATCCGACGATCAAGATCCTCGCGCTCGCGTTCCTGATCCTGATCGGCGTCGCGCTGATCGGCGAGTCGCTCGACTTCGACATCCCGAAGGGCTACCTCTACTTCGCCATGGCCTTCTCGGTCGGCGTCGAGATGATCAACATCCGCGTGCGCAGGCGCGGCCAGCCCGTCGAGCTGCGCGGGCCGGTGATGCCGGCGGACGAGCAGAAAAAGCGCTGAGGGCCGCGGTCGCCCGCTTGACGGGCCACCCGGCCGGCGCCACGCACACGCTCGCTGAAACCGCCTACTTGTTGAGCTTGCTGTGCCGCCGGCTGTAGCCAAAGTAGATCAGGAAGCCGATCACTATCCATCCAGTCATCCAGTGCCAGTTCGCCATGAACGCCGGATAGAACAGGTACAGGCAGGCCGCGGCGCCGAGGGTGCAGACGACCGGCGCGGCCGGCACGCGGAATGCGCGCGGCAGGTCCGGCCGGGTGCGGCGCAGGATCAGCACGCCGATACACACGGTCGCGAAGGCCAGCAGCGTGCCCATCGACACGAGATCGCCGAGAACGCCGATCGGCAGCAGGCCCGCGAGGACGACGGCCGTGGCGCCGACGACGACGGTGCCGACGTGCGGCGTGCGATATACCTTGTGGATGCGTCCGAACATCGGCGGGATCATCCCGTCGCGCGACATCGCGTAGAAGATGCGCGGCTGGCCCAGCATCATGACCAGGATCACGGACGTCAGGCCCGCGATGGCGCCGATTTCGACGACGGACTTGAGCCACAGCAGGCTCGGATAGTGCTCGAGCGCGGTCGCCACGGGCCGCGGCGTGCCGAGCAGCTCGAACGGCATGATGCCGGTCATCACCGCCGACATCGCGATATAGATCAACGTGCAGATGGCGAGCGATCCCAGGATGCCGATCGGCATGTCGCGTTGCGGATTCTTCGCTTCCTGGGCCGCGGTCGAGACCGCGTCGAATCCGATATAGGCGAAGAACACGACGCTCGCGCCGCGGACGACGCCGTCGAAGCCGAAGCGGCCCGGGCCTTCCGGCTCCGGAATGAACGGCGTCCAGTTGTCCGGGTTCACGTATTGCAGCGTGAACGCCATGAACAGCAGAATCACGCCGACCTTGATCGCGACGATCACGGCGTTGACCATGGCCGACTGCGTGATGCCGCGATAGCAGAGCGCAGCGACCGCAAGCACGATCGCGACGGCCGGCAGATTGACCAGCGCGCCGGTCGGCACGAATCGTCCTTCCACGACATTGAGCGGCGCATTGGTGAGCGCCGCCGGCAGCGTCAGACTGGTCCCGAGCGCGCTGCCAATCGTTTCGAGCAGCCCGGTGAAATAGCCCGACCAGCCGACCGCGACCGTCGCCGCGGCAAACGTGTATTCGAGCACCAGGTTCCAGCCGATGAACCAGGCCACCAGTTCGCCGAGCGTCGCGTACGCGTACGAATAAGCGCTGCCGGATACCGGGAGCATCGCCGCGAACTCGGCGTAGCAGAGGCCGGCAAAAGCACAGGCGATGCCGGCCATCATGAAGGAGAGGATGATCGCCGGTCCCGCGTAGTTGGCGGCGGCATTGCCGGTCATGACGAAGATGCCGGCGCCGATCACCGCGCCGATGCCGAGCAACACGAGATGCCGCGCGGTCAGCACGCGCTTCAGCGTGGCTTCGCCTTCGATGCTCCCTTCGACGGGCTCGCCGGCATCGACACGCGGCTGGACAGTGACCGGCTGGGTGCGGAACAGGCTCGAGCTCATGCGGCATCCCCCCTGCGAAACCGTAGCGGACTCTAACCCAGCCCAAATGCGATTGCGAGAGCGACCCGAATGCTTATTTGCGCAGGTCGTCGTCGAGATACGGCGCAAAGAGTTCGATCAGCGCCGCATAAACGCGCGGATTGCCGACGATCAGGTTGCCGCCGTCGCGGTAATCGGTTCCCGCGAGCGTGCCGACGCGGCCGCCCGATTCGGTGATGAGCAGATTGCCGGCAGCCGTGTCCCAGGGCGCGAGGCCGACTTCCCAGAAGCCGTCGAGCCGGCCCGCGGCGACATAAGCGAGGTCGAGCGACGCGGCGCCCGCGCGACGCACGCCCGCCGTGCGATCCATCACCTGTTCCAGCATTGCGAGATAGGGCTTGAGCCAGCGCTTGTTTTCGCGGAACGGGAATCCCGTGCCGATCAATGCTCCGTCGAGCCCGAGCCGCTGCGAGACGCGCAGGCGCCGGCCGTCGAGCTGTGCGCCGTCGCCGCGCGCGGCGGTGAAAAGCTCGCCGTGCAGCGGGTCGAACACGACGGCGGCCTCCGCGCGATCGCGGTGGCGGCAGCAGATGGACACCGCGAACTGCGGAAAGGCGTGCAGGAAGTTGGTCGTGCCGTCGAGCGGATCGATGACCCAGGTGTATTCGTCGCCGGCGTGATGCCCGCTTTCCTCGGCGAGAATTCCGTGATCGGGATAGGCCTTGCGGATCGCCGTGATCACGGCCTGTTCGGCCGCGCGATCCACGTCGCTGACGAAATCGTTGCGGCTCTTTTCGCTGACGCTAACGCCGCCGGCGCGGTCGAGGTTGCGCACGATCAGTTCGCCGGCACGCCGCGCGGCGCCGACCGCAATGTTGACCAGGGGGTGCATGGTCCGCTCCAGCAGGACGGCTAGTAGAATACCCGCCATTCTCCGGGAATGGTCATGTCCGCCGCAATCCGCTTCGTTCTCGTCGACACCACGCATCCGGGCAACATCGGAGCCAGCGCCCGCGCAATGAAGAACATGGGGCTGTCGTCGCTCGTGCTGGTCCGGTCGCAGGCGCACCCGGAACCGGAGGCGCTCACGCGCGCATCTGCGGCCGCGGATGTCGTCGCCGGGGCCCGGGTCGTGCCCGATGTCGCCAGTGCGATCGCGGACTGCGGACTCGTGATCGGGGCGAGCGCACGGCCGCGCAGCGCCCGCCATCGCGTGCTGGATGCGCGCGAGGCTGCGCGCGAACTGAAGGCGGCATCGGCGCTGCGGCCCGCCGCCGTGCTGTTCGGCGGCGAGCGCAGCGGACTCGCAAACGAGGAACTCGCACGCTGCCACGCGCTGCTGCGCATTCCGGCCGACGCGGAATACGAATCGCTGAATCTTGCGCAGGCGGTACAGATCGTCGCTTACGAGATACACATGGCCGGCCTCGGGCAGCATCACGGCGCCGATGCCATGGCGCCGCCGGCCACCGCGAAGGAGATGGCGGCGCTCGATGCGCACCTGGATGCGGTGATGACGCGCGTCGGCTTCATGCACGCAGGCAACGCCGGCCAGCTGGGCCCGCGCATCCGGCGGATGCTGTCGCGCGCGGCGCCGGACGACGGCGAAGTGGGCATCCTGCGCGGACTGCTCGCGGCAATCGATCGGCGCATCCGGCCGTTGGACTGAGCAGCATGCCCGACGCTCCGATCTACCTGGACTACGCAGCGACCTCGCCCGTCGACCCCGCCGTCGCACAGGCAATGTGCGAGTGCCTGGGTGATGCGGGGCTGCAGGGCAATGCCGCATCGGCGCACGCGGCGGGGCGGCTCGCTGCCGCACGCGTCGAAGCCGCGCGCGCGGAGGTCGCGGCGCTGATCCAGGCGCCGCCGGAATCCATCGTGTTCACCTCCGGCGCTACCGAAAGCGTCAATCTCGCGATCCTCGGTGCGGCGCGCGCGGCGCCGCGTGGAGCGCGACACATCGTGACTTCCCGGATCGAGCATCGCGCCGGGCTCGACGCCTGCCGTCAGCTCGAGCAGGAGGGTTTTCGCATCACCTGGCTGTCGCCGCGACCGGACGGCGCGATTGCGCCGGACGACGTCGCAGCCGCGCTCGCGCCCGATACGGCGCTCGTCTCGCTGATGCACGCGAACAACGAGACGGGCGTGTTGAACGACATCGCGGCGATCGCCGCGATGTGCGACGCGCGTGAGGTGACGTTTCACGTCGATGCCGCGCAAAGCGCTGGGAAAGTGCCGATCGACGTCGCCGATCCCGGCATTGCGCTCCTCAGTTTCTGTGCGCATAAGCTGGCGGGTCCGAAAGGCGTCGGTGCGCTCTATGTCCGGCGCCGGCCGCGGCCGGCGCTGCGGCCCCTCCAGTTCGGCGGCGGACACGAGGGCGGGCTTCGTTCCGGCACGCTGGCGACGCACCAGCTCGTCGGTTTTGGCGTTGCCTGCCGGATCGCCGGCGCGACGCTCGCGCCGGAGGGCACTCGCGTTCGCAGTCTGCGCGAGCGGCTCTGGCAGAGACTGCAGGCGGCGTCGCCCGTGTGGCGCAACGGCGCGGCGGAACCCTCGGTCCCAGGCATTCTGAATGTCGGCTTCGCCGGCATCGAAGGGGAGAGCCTGCTGCTCGCGCTCGACGGGAAGCTCGCCGTCGCGAGCGGCGCGGCCTGCAGTTCGGCTTCGGCCGAGCGTTCTTACGTGCTGCGCGCACTGGGATTGTCGGATCTCGCGATCCAGGCGTCGCTTCGCATCAGTCTCGGGCGCGCGACGACCGGCGAGGACATTGATCGGGCCGCCGCGATCCTGGTCGATTGCGTACGGCGCCTGCGCGCCGTGCTGCCGCCCGGCGCGCTGGAGCGCATTGCGTGAACGACGGGGAACGGTACTCCGAGGTGGTCCGGCGACTGTTTGAGACCTTGCCGTTCGGAGGACCTCTGCCGGACGGCGCGGGACTGCCGGTCACCGGCGAAGCGATGGCGCTCGATCGAGGTGCCTGGGTGCGATTCGAAGCCCGCGTCCTGCGGGGCCGCTTCGTGGCCTGCAGCTTCCGTGCCTGGGGCTGCCCGCACGTCCTGGCCGCCGCCGCGCAAACCGCGGAACGGCTTTCCGGGTCATCGGTCGACGGGGCGGGCACATGTGATGCGCGCGAACTCATCGCGACGCTCGGCGCGCCCGTCGAGAAACTCGGGCGCTTCCTGGTGGTCGAGGATGCGCACAGTGGGCTGCTCACGGCAGCCCGTGCGGTACAATTCGGTTGAACATGGCCATCACACTGACGCCCGCGGCAGCGGACCGGGTCCGGCACTTTCTATCGGAACGTGGCCGCGGCATCGGCCTGCGCCTCGGCGTCCGCAAGACCGGTTGTTCGGGCTTTGCCTATGTCGTGAACTACGCGGACGAAATGGAGCCCGGGGATCGCGTTTTCGACAGCCAGGGCGTGCAGGTGCTGGTCGATGCGGACAGCCTGAAGCTGATCGACGGCACCGAGGTCGATTTCGTGCGCCACGGCCTGAACGAAGCATTCCGCTTCCGCAACCCCAACGTGAGCGGCGAATGCGGCTGCGGCGAAAGCTTCAGCATCTGATTTTCCCTTTAGGGACGGGCACTTCCACGTTCGCGCCAATTGCCGGGGCAGGACGCCGGGCGGTAGAATGCGCGGTCCTGCACGACCTCTTCGGCACGCGAGGAACCCATGGCGTTAGAGCGAACCCTGTCCATCGTCAAACCCGACGGCGTCAGCCGCAATCTGATCGGCGACGTCTATGACCGGTTCGAGCGGGCGGGACTGCGGATCATCGGCGCCCGCATGATGCACCTCACCCGGAGCCAGGCCGAGGGTTTTTACGCCGTGCATCGTGAACGGCCGTTCTTCCGCGACCTGTGCGCGTACATGACGTCGGGTCCCGTGATGGTCCAGGTGCTCGAAGGCGAGTCCGCCGTCGCGCGGTACCGCGAGGTCATGGGCGCGACGGATCCGAAGAAAGCCGCGCCCGGCACGATCCGCGCCGACCTTGCGACCAGCATCGAGGAGAACGTCGTGCACGGTTCGGACAGTGCCGAGAATGCCGCGCGCGAGATTTCGTACTTCTTTGCCGAAACGGCGCTCTGCGCCCGAACGCGCTGACGCGGCCGCGATGCCCGGGGCGCCACAACGGACCAACCTGCTCGGGATGCCGCGGCCCGAGCTCGAAGCCTTCGTCGGCGACTTCGGCGCGAAGCCGTTTCGCGCGCGACAGCTGCTCAAGTGGATCTACCGCCGCGGCGAGGCCGATTTTGCGCGCATGACCGATCTTGCGAAGGATTTTCGCGCGGCCCTCGCCGAGCGCGCGGAAGTCACGGTGCCGAAGATCGTCGCCGACCGTACGGCGGCAGACGGGACGCGCAAGTGGCTGCTCCGCATGCCCGGGGCGACCGGCTCCGAGCAGGTGATCGAGACCGTGTTCATTCCCGAAGCCAGCCGCGGCACGCTCTGCATCTCGAGCCAGATCGGCTGTGCGCTCGACTGCTCGTTCTGCTCGACCGGTCAGCAGGGTTTCAATCGCAACCTGACCGCCGCCGAGATCATCGGTCAGGTGTGGCTCGCGAACCGGGAACTGGGCCGCGACCCGGACGGCGAGCGCATCATCACGAACGTCGTGCTGATGGGCATGGGCGAGCCGCTCGCGAACTACCGCAATGTGCTGCCGGCGATGCAGCTCATGCTCGATGATTTCGGCTATGACCTGTCGCGGCGGCGGGTGACGCTGTCGACGTCGGGGCTGGTGCCCCAGATCCTGCGTCTCGCCGAGGAATGCAATGTCGCGCTCGCGGTGTCGCTGCACGCGCCGAACGACCGGCTGCGCGACGAGCTGGTGCCGATCAACCGCAGGCATCCGATCGCGGAACTGCTCGATGCCTGCTGGCATTACCTGGAGCGCCAGAATGGCCGCAGCGTGACATTCGAATATACGATGCTGGACGGCGTCAACGACAGGCCCGAGCACGCGCGGGAACTCGCGAAGCTGCTGCGCGGTCATGGAGCCAAGGTGAACCTCATCCCGTTCAATACCTTCCCGGGAACGAAGTACCGTCGTTCGCCGGCCGAGACGATCCGGCGTTTTCGCGACCTGCTGGTCCAGGGAGGCGTCATGGCGACCATACGGCGGACTCGCGGGGACGACATCGATGCCGCTTGCGGCCAGTTGCGCGGGCAGGTGCTGGATCGCACGCAAGTGCGGCTCGGGAGCAGGCTGGTGCGGCTTGCGGTGCGCGCATGAAGACGCGACTGGCCGCGCTTTCCCTTGCCTTGCTGCTCGCAGCGGCGGCGCATGCGCAATCGACGGCCCCCCAGGGAGATCCGATCCTCGAAGCGGGCAAGATCAACGCGCGGCTCGCGATCGAGTACATGAAGCGCGAACAGCTGCAGGCCGCGACCGAGAAGATCGAGAAAGCGCTCGAGCAGAACCCGCGCGACCTGTCGGTGCAGCTCGCGGCCGGCGTCGTGTACGAACGCTTGCTGGACACGAAGCGGGCCGAGAAGCACTTCCGGCTGGCGCTGCGCGCGGACCAGAACAGCCCCGAAGCGCAGAATGCGCTTGGCGCCTTCCTGTGCCGTCACAAGGAGCACACGAAGGGCGAGGAAATGTTCCTGAAGGCCGCGGGCAATCCGGTTTATCGCACGCCGGAAGTCGCCTTTACGAATGCCGGCGTCTGCGCGAGGAGCGCTGGCGAACTGGAGCGCGCGGAACGCTATCTGCGCCAGGCGCTTGCCGTCAAGTCCATCTATCCCGAGGCGTACGTGCAGCTTGCCGGCGTCTCGCACGACCGCGGCAATCACCTGCAGGCACGCGCATTCATCGAGCGCTTCCTCGCGACTGCGCCGGCAACGGCGGACGCGCTGCTGCTCGGACACCAGATCGAAAAAGCCCTCAAAGACGACGCGGCCGCCACGGCCTTCGGCGAGCGGCTGCGCAAAGAGTTTCCGGGCTCCGTGCAGCTTCGCGTGCTCGACGACCTGGAACGCCGGGACAAGGGATGAATTCGCGGGGGAGCGGTCCTTCGCCGGGCGCACGACTACGGATCGCCCGTGAAGCACGCGGACTCTCCATCGAAGAAGTCGCCGACCGGCTGCGGCTGAACGCGGCGCTCGTGCTCGCGCTCGAGGAGGACCGCATGGCCCTGCTGGGAGCGCCGGTATTCGCCAAAGGCCACCTGCGCAACTACGCATTGCTGGTCGGCGTTTCCGAAGACGAGATCATGGCGAGCTGGGAGGCCGACGAGATTCCGGCGCCGAGTTTCCTGCCGGCCCTCGACCTTCATCCGCGGCGCAGGAGCCATGCGCGCTGGGGCTGGCCGCTGGCGGCCGTCGCGCTGGCGCTGGTGCTGGTTGCGGTTTTCTGGTGGTGGACGACGGCGGACGGCCAATAACGATGGTCAAGAAGCTCCAGGCCGTCCGTGGCATGAACGACCTGCTCGCGGACGAGATGCCTTACTGGCAGCAGGTCGAGCGAGCCGCGCGCGAGCTGTTCGCCGAATATGGCTACCAGGAAATGCGCGTTCCGTTGCTCGAGCATGCCGAACTCTTCCAGCGCTCGATCGGCGAGCACACGGACATCGTCGAGAAGGAAATGTACCGCTTCGAGGACCGCGGCGGCGGCTGGCTTGCGCTGCGCCCCGAGGCAACCGCCGGACTCGTGCGCGCGGCGATCGAGCACGGGCTGCTGCATAACCAGAAACAGCGCCTGTGGACCGCCGGGCCGATGTTCCGGTACGAACGGCCGCAGCAGGGCCGTTACCGGCAGTTCCACCAGATCGACTGCGAGGCGTTCGGCTATCCGGGCCCTGACATCGACGTCGAGATGATTCAGCTCTCGGCGCGGCTGTGGCGCAAGCTTGGCATTGACGGCGTGCGACTGCGGGTCAATTCGCTCGGTACTCCCGAATCGCGCCGGCGTTACCGGGAACTGCTCGTGGGCTATTTCACGAGCCAGCGCGATGCGCTCGATGCGGACAGCCAGCGGCGGCTCGATACGAATCCGCTCAGGATCCTCGATTCCAAGAATCCCGCGCTGGCCGCGGTCATTGCCGGGGCGCCGTCGCTGACGGATCACCTCGACGACGAGTCGCGCGCGCATTTCGATCGCTTCCGCGGACTGCTCGCGGATTGCGGCATCGCGCATGAAGTCGATGCGCGGCTGGTGCGCGGGCTCGACTACTACACGCGCACCGTTTTCGAGTGGACCACGGACGCGCTCGGCGCGCAGGATGCCGTGTGCTCCGGCGGCCGCTATGATGGCCTGGTCGAGCAGCTGGGCGGAGAACCCACGCCGGCCATCGGTTGGGCGCTCGGCATCGAGCGCCTCGTGAGTCTGCTGCGGAAGGCGCAGGTTGCCGTCCCGGCCGCCACGCCCGCGGTCTATCTCGTGCTTTCAGGCGAGGGCGCGGAACGCGCCGGCATCGCGCTGGCGGACCGTTTGCGGGATGCGTTGCCGGGGACTGGCGTGCTGGTCAACCTGTGCGGCGGCGGCCTCAAGGCGCAGATGAAGCGCGCCGACCGGAGCGGTGCGGCGCTCGCCCTCATCATCGGCGACGATGAAGCGGGGCGGCGGGTGGCGGCATTGAAGCAGCTGCGCGTCGAGTCGCCGCAGCAGGAATGCAGCTGGGACGAATTGCCGGCGCGCATCGGCGCGCTGTTGCGGCGCAGAGATTGACGGGGTACTGACGATGGTCGATGAATTTCTCTCGGAACGCGAGCAGGCGGAACAGTTGCGTGACTGGCTGCGCGCGAACTGGATCTGGATGGCGGCCGGGGTCGCCCTGGTCGCTGGCGGGTATTACGGCTATCAGTGGTGGCAATCGAGCCGGGCCACGGACTCGCTCGCGGCGGAGGCGCGGTTCAGCGCGATGCTCGAAGCGTTGACCCGTAACAATCGCGAGGAGGGAGTGCGCATCGGCAACGAGCTCGCGACTGCGCATCGCGACTCGCCCTATGCCGACCAGGCGCTGCTCCTGCTTGCCCGGCTGGACGTCGAGGGCGGCAATCTGGGTCAGGCCGAATCCCGGCTCGCGGGGGTGGCGCGGAAGTCGGACGACCCGGAACTCCGTCTCGTGGCGCAGATGCGCCTCGCGCGCGTGCAGCTGGCGCAGGGTCGTCATGATGACGCGCTGGCAACCCTCGAATCAGCACGCCAGCCGGCGACCGAGGCGCGTGTCGAGGAACTGCGCGGCGACGTCCTGCTGGCGCGCGGAGACGAGGCCGGCGCCCTCGCGGCTTATCGCAATGCACAGTCACTGGCGGGAACGCCGTCGATGGATGGGGAGCTGGTCGATGCGGAACTCCTGGGCTTGAAGATCGACGAACTATCCTCGGCAGCCGCGGCCGCGGCTGCGACCGCCCCGGCAACGGAGTAAGGCATGCGCATCCATCGCATCATCGGACTCGTCGCTATTGCGCTCCTGGCGTTCGGCTGCAGCAAGGAGAAGGAGGTCGCGCCACCGGCTGAGCTGGTCGACTTCTCGCCCCGGCTCAAGACCAGCCGTATCTGGAGCGCGAGCGCCGGTGGGGGTGGCGACGACGTGCTGCGCCTCGGCCTGCGACCGGCGGTGGCGGACGGCAGGGTCTATGTCGCCGGTCATGGCGGCGACATCGGAGGGATCGAACTCGCGACCGGCCGTGACCTCTGGCGCGCGAATACGAAGCTGCCGCTTGCGGGCGGTCCCGCCGCCGGCGAAGGCCTCGTCGTCGCTGGCGCGTCCAGCGGCGAACTCGTGGCGCTGGATGCGGAATCCGGCGCGGAACGCTGGCGTGTCCCGGTCGGCGGCGAGGTGCTGGCCGCGCCGGTCATCGCCGGCGGCCTGGTCGTGGTGCGGACGGTGGACGGGAGGCTGCGCGCATTGCGCGCGACGGACGGAACGGAAGCCTGGGTTTACGAGCAGCCGGTGCCGCGCCTGACGCTGCGCGGCAACGGCTCGCCGGTCATCAGCGGCGACATGGTCATCGCGGGTTTCGACAATGGCAAGGTCGTCGCCGTGACGCTCGCGACCGGCGAACTGCTGTGGTCCGCGACCGTCGCGCCCTCGCAGGGGCGGACCGAAATCGAACGGCTCGTGGACATCGATTCGCCGGTGACCGTGAGCGGGCAGGACATCTACGTGGTCGGCTACCAGGGCCGCATCGCGATGCTGGCGCGCGACTCCGGCCAGATCTGGTGGGGCCGCGAACTGTCGAGCCACCGGGGGCTGGCGGCGGACGCAAGCTACCTGTACGTGACAACCGCCAACAGCACCGTGGTTGCGCTCCGCCGGCGGGACGGCACTGAGGTCTGGCGCCAGGAGCAGTTGCTGCATCGCTCGCTGACCCGGCCTGCGCTGTCGGGCAATGCCATCGTGGTCGGCGACTTCGACGGCTACGTGCACTGGCTGGATGCCGTGTCCGGCGACCTGCTGGCGCGGGTGAAGTCCGGCGGGCGCATCACGAATGCGCCGGTCGCCGCAGGCGAGCTGCTGCTGTTCCAGACCGACTCCGGCAACGTCGAAGCCTGGCGCGCGGTGCCGCCGGCCACCGGCTGACGCTGCCCGGTTACGCATGCCATGTTGCCTGTCTTCGCGCTGGTCGGCCGGCCGAACGTCGGCAAGTCGACGCTGTTCAATGCGCTGACCGGCACGCGCGACGCGCTCGTCGCCGACATTCCCGGACTCACGCGCGATCGCAAGTACGGCTACGGGCACTCGGAGCCGTATCGATTCATCGTGGTCGATACCGGCGGCCTGGTCGAGTCCCCGCGCGGCGTCATGCAGCTCATGGCGCAACAGACCCAACGCGCCATCGATGGCGCCGACCACGTGCTGTTCCTGGTCGATGGCCAGAGTGGACTCGACGACGCCGACCTGTTCGTTGCCGACGTGCTGCGCCGCAGCGGCAAGCCCGTCACCGTGGTCGTCAACAAGTCGGAAGGCAAGGACGCCGCGATCGTGGTCGCCGAGTTCCATGCATTCGGCCTCGGCGAACCGGTGCCGTTGTCGGCAGCCCACCGCCAGGGCATCGACGACCTGATCGAGCTGGTGTTCGCGGGCCAGCCACCTGCGGATGAGAGTGCGGACGCCGGTAGCTCACGAGCCATCCGAGTCTGCGTCGTCGGACGACCGAACGTCGGAAAATCGACGCTGATCAATCGCCTGCTCGGCGAGGAACGGCTCATCACCTTCGATCAGCCGGGTACGACCCGCGATGCCGTGCAGGTGCCATTCACGCGTGACGGGCAGGACTACGTGCTGATCGATACGGCGGGCGTCCGGCGTCGCGCCCGCGTCGAGGAGACACTGGAAAAATGGAGTGTAATCAAGACCCTGCAGGCGATTGATTCGGCCCATGTCGTGATCGGCGTGCTGGATGCGCGGGAGAATGTCGCCGAGCAGGATGCGACGCTGCTCGGCATCGTCGCCGAGCGCGGCCGCGCACTCGCGATCGCGGTCAACAAATGGGATCACGTGTCGACCGAACAGCGGGACGGCATCCGCGACCAGATCGCGCAGCGTCTGCGCTTCCTCGATTTCGCGCCATTGCACTACATTTCCGCACTGCACGGCAGCGGTGTCGGCGAGCTGATGGACTCGGTGCGGGCCGCCTACGCGGCGGCGATGCGCGAGATGCCGACGCCCGAACTCACGCGCGTGCTCGAAGCCGCGATGCGCCAGCATCAGCCACCGCTGGTACGTGGACGGCGCATCCGGTTGCGCTATGCGCACCAGGGCGGGCGCAATCCGCCAGTGATCGTCGTGCACGGTTCGCAGGCGGAGCGCACGCCGCAGGACTATCGCCGCTACCTGATGAATTGCTATCGCGAAGCCTTCCGCCTGTCGGGCACACCGGTACGCGTCGATTTCCGCAGCGAGAAGAACCCATTCGCAGGCCGCCGCGACAAGCTGACGCCGCGCCAGCGGCGGACCAAAGAGCGCGACCGCCGGCGGCAGGGCTGAATCAGCCCCCGGATGCCGTCACGCGCGCGCGCAGCCGCCCGCGCGCGAGCCGCGCATCGATCTCCGTTCCGGGCGGCGCCTGCGATCCGTCGGTGACGACACGCCCATCCGCCGCCAGCGTGACGATGGCATAGCCGCGAGCGAGTGTCGCGAGCGGGCTCGTCGCATGCAGGCCGCTGGCGGCCGCCTGCAGCCTGCCGTCGGCAATCGCGAGTCGATGCCGCAGGGCCGGTGCGAGCATCAAGCCGGCATGCGTAATGCGCGCCGCCAGGGCTGCGATACGAGCCGTCGGCGACCGGCCGGCGAGTTCCGCTGCCTGGCGGGCGACGCGCTCGCCGGCATGGACGACGGCGCGGCGCATCGCGGCCTGCGCCCGCGTCTGCAGTTCGTCGAGGCGCTGCGCCCGCTGCGCAAGCGCCTGCGCCGGGTGCAGGCTCGCGAGCCGCCTCGCGCTGCGGGCCAGCGATTCACGCCGCAGCCGGGATGCCCGCATGGCGGCGCCGGCGAGCCGGCGCGCCATCGCGTCGAAGCCGGCGAGCCACGCCGCGGCATCCGGCACGGCGAGTTCGGCCGCGGCGGAGGGCGTCGGCGCGCGCAGGTCCGCGACGAAATCGGCGATCGTGAAGTCGATCTCGTGTCCGACGCCGCAGATCAGCGGCAGCTCGAGACCCGCGATGACCCGCGCAAGGCCCTCGTCGTTGAAGGCTTGCAGATCCTCGAGCGAGCCGCCGCCGCGCACCAGCAGCAGGACATCGACCTCGGCGCGGCGGTCGGCCATGGCGAGCATCTCGCCGATTTCGCGCGCGGCACCGGCGCCCTGGACGGGCACGGCGTAGATCAGCACCGGCATGGCCGGGTATCGCCGCCGGATGACCTGCAGCACGTCACGAAGCGCCGCGCCGGTCGCCGACGTCACGACGCCGACGCGCCGTGGAAACCGCGGCGGCGGGCGCTTTCGGTCGGCGTCGAACAGGCCTTCGCCGGCGAGTCGCAGCTTCAGCGCCTCGAAGCGCTGGCGCAGTTCGCCTTCGCCGGCTTCTTCCAGGTGGTCGACGACGAGCTGGAAGTCGCCGCGCGCCTCATAGAGGCCGACACGCGCCCGCAGCAGCACCTGCAGCCCGTCGCGCGGCGCTGCGCGGCAGGCCAGGTTGCGCTGGCGGAACATGGCGCAGCGCACCTGCGCGTCCGCGTCCTTCAGCGTGAAATACCAGTGCCCGGAGGACGGGCGGGACAGGTTGGACAGCTCGCCCGTGATCCAGAGCGACGGCAGTCCGGCTTCCAGTAGCCTGCGCGCCTCGCGATTCAGGCGCCCGACCGTATAAATGTCCCGCATTTCGTCCATGGCCCATGCTAAGCGAGCCGGAAGCTGTACGCTCCACTTACAACGGGGCGGGCGTCAAAGTACAATGCGCCGCTTCATTCGGACTGCCCCCGGGAATCCCGCCGATGCGCATCGTCCAGGAAGCACTCACCTTCGACGACGTCCTGCTCGTCCCCGCTTACTCGGATGTGCTGCCGCGCGAGGTGGACCTGTCGACGCAGCTCACCCGCGGCATCCGGCTCAACCTGCCATTCGTTTCCTCGGCGATGGATACGGTCACCGAGGCACGCCTCGCGATCACGATCGCACAGGAAGGCGGCATCGGCATCATCCACAAGAACATGACCGCCGAAGCCCAGGCCCGCGAAGTGGGCCGGGTCAAGAAGCACGAGAGCGGCGTCATCAAGGACCCGATCACCGTGCGCCCCGATGCGACGATCCGCGACGTCATCGCCTTGACGCGCGCCAAGGGGATCTCGGGCCTCCCCGTGACGGCCGACGGCAACCAGCTCGTCGGCATCATCACGCACCGCGACATCCGCTTTGAAGAGCAGCTCGACCTGCCGGTGTCGAAGGTGATGACGCCGCGCGAGAAACTCGTGACCGTGCGCGAGAACACGACCCGCGCCGAAGTGCTGCAGCTTCTCCACCGGCACCGCATCGAGAAAGTGCCGGTGGTCGACGAAGAGGGCCGGCTGCGCGGCATGATCACGGTCAAGGACATCCAGAAGGCCCGCGATTTCCCGCGCGCCTGCAAGGACGAGCATGGTCGGCTGCGCACCGGCGCCGCGGTCGGCACCGCTGCCGACACCCTCGATCGCGTCGCGCAGCTGGTCGACGCTGGCGTTGATGTCGTGGTGGTCGACACTTCCCACGGCCATTCGAAGGGCGTGCTCGCGACCATCGCGAGGATCAAGGCGGCGCACCCGGCGCTGCAGGTGGTCGGCGGCAACATCGTGACGGCTGACGGGGCGAAGGCGCTGGTCGATGCCGGCGTGGATGGGGTCAAGGTCGGCATCGGCCCGGGCTCGATCTGCACGACGCGGGTCGTCGCAGGCGTCGGCGTGCCGCAGATCACGGCGGTCGCGATGGTGGCGGAAGCGCTGGCGAAGACCGGCGTGCCGCTGATCTCCGACGGCGGCATCCGCTATTCCGGGGACGTCGCCAAGGCGATCGCCGCCGGCGCGTACACGGTGATGATCGGCGGGCAGTTTGCCGGCACCGAGGAATCGCCTGGGGAAGTCGAGCTCTATCAGGGCGCTTCCTACAAGTCGTATCGCGGCATGGGCTCGCTCGGAGCGATGGCGCAGCGGCATGGCTCGAGCGACCGCTACTTCCAGGACACGGTCGAGGAACTGGAGAAACTGGTGCCCGAGGGCGTGGAGGGCCGCGTGCCCTACAAAGGCAGCCTGGTCACGATCCTGCACCAGCTGGCCGGCGGCCTGCGCGCGGCGATGGGCTACACGGGCAGCCACGACATCGATGAAATGCGCTCGCGACCGGTATTCGTTCGAGTCACCGGGGCTGGCGTGCGCGAAAGCCACGTGCACGACGTCAGCATCACCAAAGAAGCGCCGAACTACCGGATCGGATGATGGCAGCGCGACTCGAGGCCACGCAGGCCGACATCCACGCTCACCGGATCCTGATCCTCGACTTCGGCGCGCAGTACACGCAGTTGATCGCACGCCGTGTGCGCGAGATCGGCGTCTACTGCGAGATCCTTCCCTGGGACGCCGACGAGGACACCGTCAGGCATTTCGGCGCAAGCGGCATCATCCTGTCGGGCGGACCGGAATCGGTGACGGACGACAGCCCGCCGCGGGCGCCAGCGGTCGTGTTCACGCTGGGCATTCCGGTGCTCGGCATCTGCTACGGGATGCAGACCATGGCAGCGCAACTGGGCGGGCGCGTCGCGCCGTCGGCGCATCGCGAATTCGGCTATGCGAAAGTCGAGCGCACGGCGCCGTCGCGGCTGCTCGACGGAATCGCCGCCGACGACGCGCCGCTCGACGTCTGGATGAGCCACGGCGACCGCGTCGAGACCCTGCCGCCCGGATTCGTCGCGATCGCGGCGACCGCGAATGCGCCGCTCGCGGCGATGGCGAACGAGGAGGCGCGGTTTTACGGCGTGCAGTTCCACCCGGAGGTGACGCACACTCGGTCGGGCGCCGTGATTCTCGAGCGCTTCGTCCGCCTCATCTGCGGCTGCGACGCGCTGTGGGACGCGGGCAACATCGTTGCCGATGCCGTGGCGCGCGTGCGCGCGCAGGTCGGCAGCGAAAACGTGCTGCTCGCCTTGTCGGGCGGCGTGGACTCGTCGGTGGTTGCGGCGCTCCTGCACCGCGCGATCGGCCCTCAGCTCGTCTGCGTATTCGTCGATCACGGCCTGCTGCGCCAGGGCGAGGGCGACCAGGTCATGGAGACCTTCGCGCGTCACCTCGGCATCCGCGTGATCCGAGTGGACGCGGCCGACCGGTTCTTCGCGGCGCTTGGCGACGAGCAAGACCCGGAATGCAAGCGCAAGATCATCGGCCGGATGTTCATCGAGGTATTCGAGGACGAGTCGAAGAAGCTGGACGGCGTGAAATGGCTTGCCCAGGGCACGATTTATCCGGACGTCATCGAATCCGCCGGTGCCCGGACCGGGAAGGCCCACGTCATCAAATCGCATCACAACGTTGGCGGCCTGCCCGAGCGCATGCACCTGAAACTGCTCGAGCCATTGCGCGAGTTGTTCAAGGATGAAGTGCGCCGCATTGGTCTCGAGCTCGGGCTGCCGCGCGAGATGGTGTTCCGCCATCCGTTCCCGGGTCCGGGCCTGGGCGTGCGGATCCTCGGCCGCGTGACGCGCGAGGCCGCGGACCTGCTGCGCCGCGCAGACGCCATCTTCATCGAAGAATTGCGCGCGCACGATCTCTATGACCGGGTGAGCCAGGCGATGGCCATCTTCCTGCCGGTGCGCTCGGTCGCTGTGATGGGCGACGGCCGCCGTTATGACTGGGTCATTGCGCTGCGCGCCGTCGAGACCATCGATTTCATGACCGCGCACTGGTCGCGGCTGCCGTACGATTTCCTGGATCTGGTCGCGCGGCGCATCGTCAATGAGGTGCAAGGCGTATCGCGCGTCGTCTACGACGTCTCCGGCAAGCCGCCGGCGACGATCGAGTGGGAGTAGGGCACTTTCCACTTCAATATCTGCCAGCGTCCATTCATTCTCGCGCACCGGCGGGAGCGGGGAGCGCAGGATCCGCCGGTCGCGTCGCTGGGGCCACGGGCGCCGCCGCCGGGGAAGTGGTTCTGAATCGAGTGACCGTCGCCGTGCTCGTGATGGGAGGCGAGCGCGAGGGCGGTGCTGCGCGCCCTCCTCCAAGCGACCTGATCCCCTGTTTAGTCTCGTTCCACAGTCCGGTGGTACGATTCCACCCCTCGGCGCCATATTCCAGGTAGATTCACATGAACTTTCCGTATTCCACCTGCATCGCGCTGATGCTTCTCGCAACGTCCGGCTGCACGCGCGCGCCCGAAACCGAAACCACGCCCGATCTCACCGAAATTGACATCGCGGGACTTCAGGAGGCGATGGCCGCAGGCACGCTGAGTGCGCGCGAGGTCACGCAGTGGTCGCTCGACCGCATCGCGGCAGTCGACGACGCCGGGCCGACACTTAATGCCGTCATCGCCACCAATCCCGATGCGCTGGCAATCGCGGACGAACGCGATGCAGAACGGAGGGCCGGCAGGATCCGGGGGCCGCTGCACGGCATTCCGGTCCTGATCAAGGACAACATCGATACCGGCGACCGGCTGCCGACGACGGCGGGCTCCCTGGCGCTTACCGGCGCTCCCGCACTGCGCGATGCCGAGATTGTGCGGCGCCTGCGCGAGGCCGGGGCTGTCATTCTGGGCAAGACCAACCTCAGCGAATGGGCGAATATCCGCAGCACGCGCTCGAGCAGCGGATGGAGCGCCGTCGGCGGCCAGACGCGAAATCCACACGTACTGGACCGCTCGCCCTGCGGTTCGAGTTCCGGTTCCGGCGCCGCGGTCGCGGCCGGCTTCGTCGCCGCAGCGATCGGAACAGAGACCGACGGCTCAATCCTGTGCCCGGCCTCGACCAACGGCATCGTCGGATTCAAGCCGACGGTTGGCTTGGTCAGCCGCCGGGGCATCGTACCGATTTCACGCAGTCAGGACACCGCCGGGCCGATGACGCGCACTGTGGCCGACGCCGCGATCCTGCTCGATGCATTGGCAGGCGTCGACCCGGCCGATCAGGCGACGGCCATGGCAGAAGGCCGAACCGGCGGATTCCAGGCGTCGCTCCAGGCCGCGAGCCTCAAGGGCCGCCGCTTCGGCATTGTGAGGAACCATGGCGGCGGCCCCGCCGCAGAACCGGTTCTCGAACTGGCCATCGCAACGCTCAAGGCGCAGGGCGCGGAAATCATCGATCCCGTCGTCCTGCGACCCGCCGCAGAATATTCCGAAGACGAGCTGGCCGTACTGCTGTTCGAGCTGAAGGCCGATCTCGCCGCCTACCTTACCGGGCGCGGCACGCATCCGCTGAATTCACTCACCGACGTCATTGCGTTCAACGAGCGCGAGGCCGCGACCGAGCTGCGCTGGTTCGGGCAGGAGCTGTTCCTCGAAGCCGAGCGCAAGGGCGGCCTCGACACGGCCGAGTACCGCAACAAGTCTGCGCGGATCCGGCGACTGGCGGGAGCGGAAGGCATCGACGACGCACTCGGCACTCACCAGCTCGACGCGCTCGTGGCCGTCACCTGCGGCCCAGCCTGGTCCATCGACCTCGTGCTCGGCGACAACAGAAGCGCAACCTGCAGCACCCCGCCAGCCGCGGTCGCCGGCTACCCGAGCGTCAGCGTGCCAGGAGGGTTTGTGCACGGCCTCCCGGTTGGAGTCTCGTTCTTTGCCGGGGCGTGGCAGGACGCGAAGCTGCTCGGAATCGCACACGCCTTCGAGTACGCCCACGCCGCGCGCAGGCAGCCGGCTTACCTGACCACGATGGCGTACGACTCGGCGCCGGAACAGCCCGCCGCCGACTGACCGCCGGGACTGTTCGTGGCGCAGCGGCGTTTCCCAGGGGAATCTCATGCGTCGATCCGGATCCATCATCCTTCGCGCCGTTGCGTGCAGCGCCCTGCTCGTCGCGGGCAGTGCTTCGGCGCAGTGGGTCAACCGCTACGCCAAGGTGTCCGACTTCGGCCACCACGTCTATCTGGAGCAGCACGAGTTGCCCTTCCTGGCGCACGGTCCGATCGACCCGGCGCCGGCACCGGATGGCCGGCAGCTGGCCCTGGCTGCCCGTGGCTGGATCTGGCTGCTGGATTTGCAGACCGGATCGGCGCGACGGCTCACCTCGGGCGCCGAGGTCGACAGTCGGCCCCGCTGGTCAGCCGATGGCAAGCGGCTGGCCTACGTTCGCGACATGGGCGCGGATACCGCAATCGTGCTCATGGAGATCGAATCCGGTCGCCAGAGCGTGATCAACTCGCCGACCATTGAACTCGATCCTGAGTTCTCCGCCGACGGCGTGCATCTGTTCTACACCTCGGGCCAGGGTGACGTGCTGAGCCTGTGGCGACGGCATCTCGCCTCAGGCAGCGAGGAGCGCCTGACCGATCTGGCGCAGGTGGAACGCAACGTCCGGCGTCTGCCGGACGGCCGCGGCATCGTCTACCTGCATGGCGCGGGAGCGCTGCGCACCCTTCGCCTGCGCGACTTCCAGAGCGGGCAGGACGTTGCGGTCCGCGAGAATACCCTGACTTACCATTTGACCGCCGACGTGCATCCGCGTGAGCGGGTCATCGTGTTCAGCTCGCCGATCGACAACGACTACCATCTGTACACCATGGACCTCGACCGGCCGGGGCCCGCATCGCGGCTCACCCATGGCAGGGGCTACGCGCTGACACCCAGCTTCAGCGCCGACGGCGCAGCGATCTTCTATGTCGAGCCCGACCAGAACCAGCGGTTCCGCATGATGACGATACCGACCTTCGGCGGAGAGCCGCGAGAGGTGGCGATCACGGACTGGGACCACGGCGTCGAAATGGGCACGCTGGTGGTGGAGACGCGCGATGCGCAGGGTGAGCAGGTGCCGGCGCGATTGGTCATCAGTGCTGCAAACGGCCACCCGGTGGCAGCGCCCGACGGCCCGACCTATGTCGACCCGGAGACCGGCCGTCACTACCTGTACAGCACCGGGCGCGCCGAGTTCGTCGTGCCGGTTGGCAGCTATTCCATCCTCGCCGCGCGTGGCCCGATGACCGTGATGGCCCGGGCAAACTCTCAAGTCGGTCGCGACAGCCGCGTCGTCGCGACACTGCGCCTAGAGACGTTGTGGTCAGCGGAAGCGGCGGGCTACGTGTCGGTTGACCAGCACGTGCATCTCAATGGTGACGGCCAGCATCGTGCGACGCACGAGGACATGCTGCGACTGCTGGCCGGCGAGGACCTAGACCAGATCAACCCGATGTCCTGGAATCGCTGGGAGCGGGGTATCGATATGCACCTGATCGGCCAGCAGACCACTCGCGATGGACGCACCGTCGACCAGTCGCAGGAAGTGCGCTCGCATTTTCATGGACACGTCGGCCTGTCGCGCACCGACAAGGCCTATCACCCCTTTTTCTTCGGCCCTTCCAACCCGCGCTTTGGCGACAGCGACCAGTCCAATACCGGGGTGATCGCTTTCGCAGAGCGCAACGGTGCGTTCGCCACCTATGTCCATCCTCTGTCTGACGATGCGGATCCGTTCGCCGACCTCGCCGCCAGCCAGATACCGCTGGAGCTGGTGTCGGACGGAGTGCTCGCCGAGCGCATAGGTCTCGAGATCGTCTGTGCCTGGACCAGCCCGCTCGGAAACTCGGCGCTCTGGTATCGGTTCCTGAACATTGGTCGGCCCATGGTCGCCATGTCGGGCACCGACGGCTGGGCGGACTTCCATCGCACGCCGGCGATGGGCACCGCGCGCACCTATGTGCGTGCGCCCAAGGTCGGCAAGGACTACGACGCCGTGCTCGCCGAGGCCATTGCGGGGCGCAGCTTCGTCACCACCGGACCTGCGCTGCAGTTCCAGGTGGGCGAGGGCTTGGGCCCGGGAGACGTGGTCGAATCCGGAGAGCGCAGCTGGCGGGCGACGCTGGCCAGCACGGTGGCTGTCGACCGCTTCGAGATCGTGGTCAATGGCGTGGTCGTGCATCGCGAATCCGGCGTTGCCGCCGGGCAGAGCCGAACGTTTGCAGGGCAGATCAGCCTGCCCGCCGGGGGCTGGGTGGCGGCGCGCGCCTATGCCAGCGCACCGCTTGCCGATCCGTGGCCGAGCATGGCCAAGAGGCCGTTTGCGCACACGTCACCGCTGTGGATCGGTGCCGAGGGCAATACCGATCCGGCAGCCCTAGCCGAGGCCGCTGCCGATCTGCTTCGCGCCATCGATGTCGCCGAACAGCGGGCACGGGAAGCCTACGGCGCAGTGCAGACGCCGACCCTGCACGCGCGCTTCGATGCCGCCCGGGCGCGGCTCACGGGCTTCATCGCAGCTGCGGCTGGCGGTGAACCGGGGACCGACGAGTAGCGCCTGCCCTACGAGCAGCCGCCAGACCGTGGAAACGGTGAGCTACAACGCCCGAATGGAATCCGCGGTGGCGGGCGGGCAAGTGATCGAGTCGGGCACCATTCGCGTCGCGCCATGATCCTGGCGAGCGCGAGCTGAAGCTCCTCAACAGCGCTGCGCTGATCGGACTCGGGCTGCTCTTGCTGGCCCGCTTCGTCGCGGCCCAGCCGGACACGGCGCGGCCGTTCGTCTTCGTTGTGCCCATCGAGGGCGTGATCGCCCTTGGGCTCGCGCCCTTCGTGAAACGCGTCATCGATGAAGCCACCGAGGCCTGCGCGGCGGCGGTGATCCTGGAAATCGATACCTTTGGGGGCGGGGCGCTGAATAGACGGTTCGCGAAGCCGCAGCGGCGCTTCCGGAGAACCTACGCACGCGATTGGAGTCTGAGGAAGTACTCGAAGATGAAGACCGCGCAGCGATCATCGATATCGCCCGTCAGGCGCTCGATGTGTTCCTGGCCGCGCCAGACACCAAACCGAAGGAAAAATCATGAACCACGTGCTGACCACCAAATCGCTGAGCGAGTTATCCGCGGTTCATACGTCGCCCTGCCTGTCGCTGTACCAGCCAACCCATCGACACCACCCCGACAATCAGCAGGACCAGATCAAGTTCCGCAATTTGGTCAAAGTGCTCGAGGCTTCGCTGCGAGAACAGAAACCAGCCAAGGACTCACGAGCCTTGCTGGAGCCCTTTGCAGGGCTGGCGCAAGATCATCAGTTCTGGAACGACACGCTAGACGGATTGGCCGTGCTGAGTGCGCCCGGCTTTTTTCGCGTGTTTCGGTTGCAGCGCTCGGTACCCGACCTTGCGGTGGTGGCCGACAGTTTTCATACCAAGCCCCTGCGCCGCTTTCTCCAGTCGGTCGATCGTTACCAGGTGCTCGGGCTGAGCCGGGGGAAAATCCAGCTCTTCGAAGGCAACCGCGACACGCTCGATCGGATCGATCCAGCGGAAGGGGTTCCTAGAACGATGTCCGAGGCTCTCGGCGTTGAGTTGACTGACCCGCATCACACGGTCGCTTCCTACGGTGGTGTGGGCGGATCGAAGGGTCCAATGCACCACGGCCACGGCGGCAAGACGGACGAGGTCGATCTCGACGCGGAGCGGTTCTTTCGTGCCATCGACCGCGCGGTGCTCGAACACCACTCCAAGGTGTCCGGGCTGCCCCTAGTGCTAGCCTCGTTGCCGGAACATCACCACCTGTTTCGCAAGGTGAGTCGGAACCCGTTTCTGCTGGAAGCGGGGCTCACCGCAAATCCCGAAGGGCTACCGATCGAGGAGCTTAGACAGCGCGTCTGGGAAGTCGTTGAGCCACAGCAACGGGCGCGGCAGGTGGCGATGGTCGAGGCGTTTTCCGCCGCGGAGGCCGACGGGCTTGGCAGCGCTGATCTCGCGCGGGTTGCGGAAGCGGCGGCCGGCGGTCGGGTGGCGACGCTGCTGATTGAAGCCGGGCGCCAAATTGCGGGCCGCATTGACCGCACGACGGGGCAGATACAAGCGGCCGATCTGAAACACCCGCAAGTCGATGACCTCCTCGACGATCTCGGCGAGCTGGTCGAAACGAAGGGCGGTCAGATTCAAGTGCTGCCCGCAGAGCGGATGCCAACGCGCACGGGCCTAGCGGCCGTTTACCGGCACTGAACCGATCAAGACTCCAGAGGGAGATCCACATGCAGATCCAGGTCAATACCGACCGCAACGTCCACGGTGATGAGGCGCTGTCTGCCGAGGTCAATCGCACTGTAGAAGGTGCCCTCAGCCGATTCAGTGATGACATCACGCGGGTAGAAGTGCATTTGAGCGATGAGAACAGCAACCAGAAGGCACGCGGTAACGGCGACATGCGTTGCCTGATGGAAGCCCGCCTCGAAGGCCTGCAGCCGATCGCAGTTACGCACCGTGCGGCGACCAGCAGCCAGGCGGTCGAAGGTGCTGCGGACAAGTTGACCCGCTTGATCGAGAGCACCCTTGGACGCCTGCGCGCCAAACACAGTCAATCCGGAAACCCAATCAGTCCTGTTCGGGAACTCCCCGACGAACGATGAGCGACACTACGGAAATCTACGACGCAAGATCGGCAGCGCCGGCGATCTACAATCCGTAGTTCGCACGATGAAGGCCCTGGCGGCCTCGAGCATTGGAAAGTGTTCGGGTCTGACCAGGGGCTGGTAGGCCGGTTCAACGAGGACGTGGCCGACCATGCGATCGACGCCCTCGCGACGTTACCCGGCATTGTCAGAGTCTGGGCCGTTGGCGAGCGCGTGCAGGCGTGGCTGGCAGATGCTGGCCTGGCGATGGCGGGGCTATTCACTGTTCCAGCCATATACAACACTTCTGCAACAGTGAGGGCCCGGGCCCGGGCCAGGGTCGCGGATCGGCTGCTGCTACGCTAGGTTGCCCGGGCGGCTTGTACCCCCGGCGCCACTTTGCGAGCTGGAGGCTCAATTGACGCGACCCGGTATCGAGCGGCCGCCGGCGTGAGCCGCGACGAGGAATGGATGCGCCGCGCGCTCGAGCTGGCGTTGCGCGCCGAGGCCGAGGGCGAAGTTCCGGTCGGAGCGCTCGTCGTTCGCGACGACCAGCTGCTGGGTGCGGGCTGGAACCAGCCGGTGGCGCTGCGAGATCCGACGGCGCATGCGGAAATCCTGGCGATGCGCAACGCCGCGCAGAAAGTCGGCGACTACCGCCTCGCCGGCACGACGCTGTACGTGACGCTCGAGCCCTGTCCGATGTGCACGGCGGCGATCGCGCACGCCCGCATCGCGCGGCTCGTGTTCGGCGCCTGGGATCCGCGCCAGGGCGCCGCCGGCAGCGCCTTCAATCTGGTGTCGGCGCCCGAGATGAACCACCGCGTGGACGCATTCGGCGGCGTATTGTCCGAAGAATGCGGTGCCCGGCTAAAGCGGTTCTTCGCTTCCCGCCGTTGAGGCGGCCTCGTCCGCCGGCATCCAGCGCAGGAGCTCGGCGTAGGTCTGCACGTTCCTGACGAAGCCGACGGGCTCCCAGCCGCGCGCATAGCCGCGCCTGGTGCGCGTGTACCAGCGCTCCTGTGCGAGCAGCGGCAAAGTTTCCTGCACGTCCGCCCAGGCGTCGGGACTCTTGCCTCGACGCTGCGCGAGAATGCGCGCGTCTTCGAGATGGCCGTATCCAACGTTGTACGCCGCAAGCGCGAGCCAGGTGCGGTCCGGCTCCTCGATGCGCGCCGGGATCGTCTTGCGGATTAGTCGCAGATAACGCGCGCCGCCCAGGATGCTGTCGCGCGGATCGTTGCGGTCGCGCACGCCGACGCGCTGCGCCGTTTCCGCCGTCAGCATCATGAGTCCGCGCACGCCAGTCGGCGATCTCGCGGACTCATCCCAGCGCGATTCCTGATAGCCGATGGCGGCGATCAGGCGCCAGTCGATCCCGGTCTCGGCCGCCGCCTCCTCGAACCATGGCCGGTAGCGCGGCAGGCGCTCGCGCACGCCGGCGACGAAGTTCGCCGCGTCCACGCGATCGAAGCGGACCAGCGAGCGGCGATGGCGTTCGAGGATCTCCGTGAGTTTGCCGATCGCCTCGAGTTCCTCGAAGTACAGCTCGACCTGCGGCAGCAGGTCGGTGCTGCGTGGCGCGAGCGCCCAGGCGATCGCTTCGGATTCGGCGAGCTTGAAAGCCGGGCGCAGTTCCGGATGAAAGTGCCGGCCCAGCGAGAACTCGGTCGAATCGGCAACGGTCACATCCGCCTCGCCATTGGCGACCATCGCCAGCAGGTCGAGCGGGACTTTTCCTTCAACCTCTGTCCAGCGCAGCGCGGGCCACTCCTGCGCCAGGCGTTGCAGGGCCGCCGCGTGCGTGGTGTCCCGGATCACGACGATGCGCCGGTCAATGAGATCGGCCGCCGACCGGGGCAGGGGGTCCGACACGCGGTAGACGACGTGCTGATCGATGCGCTGGAACACCGGGCCGAACAGCGCCTGCTCACGTCGCGCTGCATTGGCAACGATGCCGGCGGCCGCGATCTGTGCGCGATTCCTGCGGACCGCATCCAGCGCGGCGGCGCCGGTGGGCGCCAGCACGATCTCCAGCCGCACGCCGAGCCTGCGCGCAAATCCGGACGCGAGTTCGTATTCGGGGCCTTCCGGGCCCGCTGCGCCTTCGTAATAGGCGAGCGGACTGTTGCGGGTGACGATCTTGACGACACCCTGGAGGCGGATCTGCTCGAACGCGCCCGGCATGCGCGAACAGGTGCCGAGCACCAGCGACAGCGCCGCGATGGCCGGCACTCCGAAGCGGCTGCGAACGTCCCTCCGCCGAGAGGCGGCCTGCGCGGGCTCCGGCTGCATTGATGTAGAATACCGCCTCCGGTCAGTGCCGCGACGACGGCCGTCCGGGTTCCCGCGCGGAGAGGTACCGAAGCGGTCATAACGGCACCGACTCGAAATCGGTTGAGGGCATTACGCCCTACGTGGGTTCGAATCCCACCCTCTCCGCCAGTTTTTGGTGGCTCGCGTTGGTTCCTCCGCGCCGATCAGCCGTGAACCCCGCCAGGCCCGGAAGGGAGCAACGGTAACGGTGGCATCGGGTGCCGGAGGGGTGCTGGCGCGGGCCGCCTCCATCCGGTAGCGTCGCCGGCAGGTGGGCCGAGTCGGCGGCAAGGACATCGATGAGTTACCTGGTACTCGCGAGAAAATGGCGCCCGCGCAGCTTCGACGAACTGGTTGGCCAGGAGCACGTGCGCCAGGCGCTCGTCAATGCGCTCGATTCCGGCCGCATCCATCACGCCTTCCTCTTCACCGGCACGCGGGGCGTCGGCAAGACGACGATTGCGCGCATTCTCGCAAAGTCCCTGAATTGCGAGCGGGGCGTCAGCTCCAGTCCCTGCGGCGAGTGCGGCACCTGCCGCGAAGTGGACGAGGGGCGCTTCGTGGACCTGATCGAGGTCGACGCGGCCTCGCGCACCAAAGTGGACGATACGCGGGAACTGCTCGAGAACGTGCAGTACCTGCCGACGCGCGGCCGCTACAAGGTTTACCTGATCGACGAAGTGCACATGCTGTCGACGCATTCGTTCAACGCGCTGCTGAAGACGCTCGAGGAGCCGCCGCCGCACGTCAAGTTCCTGCTCGCCACCACGGATCCGCAGAAGCTGCCGGTCACGGTGCTGTCACGCTGCCTTCAGTTCAACCTGAAGCGCCTGCCCGTGTCGCTGATCACGGGGCGCCTGCAGCAGATCCTGCAGGCGGAGGGCGTCGCTGCCGAACCTGCGGCCGTTGCGCTGCTCTCGCGTGCCGCTGACGGCAGCCTGCGCGATGCCCTGTCGCTGCTCGACCAGATGCTGGCATTCGGCGCCGGCCGCGTGACCGAGGCCGATGCCCGCGCCATGCTCGGCACGGTGGACCGGCAGCAGGTGGTCGGGCTGGTCGAGCGCCTCGCCAGACGAGACGCGCGCGGCGTGATGGATACGGTCGCCGCGATTGACGAGTTCGCCCCGGACTACGGCCAGCTGCTCGACGAGATGGCGGCGCTCCTGCAGAAAGTAGCCTTGCGCCAGTCCGTGCCGGACCTGGCCGAAGACGAGATCTATGGCACGGAGCTGCTCGAATCGCTGGGCGCGCTGGTGTCCGCTGAGGAACTTCAGCTCTGTTTCCAGATCGCAATTCTCGGCCGGCGCGACCTCGATCTCGCGCCGGACGCGCGCATCGGCATCGAGATGACCTTGCTGCGCATGCTGGCGTTCCGGCCGGCAGGGCCGGCAGACCGGGCGGGAGCGCCCGCGAACGGCACTGCGGTGCGCACGGCCGCCCCGGCGTCGCCGAAGCCGGCGACGGCTCCCGCCGACAGCACGACCGGCGCCTGGCCGGAACTGCTCGCGCGGCTCGACCTGCAGGGCGCCGCCCGTCAGCTTGCAGGAAACTGCCAGCTGCTCGGACGGGAAGGCAACAGGTTCCGGTTCCTGCTCGATGCGCGCGCGCAATCGTTGCTTACGCGACAGCAGCAGGACCGTCTGGCACAGGCATTGGGGCGCCTGGTCGGCGAACCGGTGACGATCGAGATCGAGGTCGGCGGCGCGGACGACACGCCCGCGCGCCGCGACGAACAGGCGCGTGACGAGCGGCTCGAACAGGCGCGGGCCGCGCTCGAAAACGACCCGAATGTGCAAGCCCTGCGTGACCGCTTCGGCGCAGTCATCCAGCCGAATTCCATCAAGCCCGTCGGGTAGAATGCCGCCATGAAACCGAATCTCGGGCAGCTCATGCGCCAGGCCCAGCAGCTTCAGGCGAACATGCAGAAAGCCCAGGAACAGCTGGGCGCTCTCGAGGTGACCGGGGAAGCCGGCGGCGGCATGGTCAAGGTCGTCATGAACGGACGCCACGAAGTCCGGCGCGTGCAGATCGACCCGTCGATCGACGGCTCCGATCGGGAAATGCTGGAGGACCTCGTCGCCGCGGCCTGCAACGACGCGGTCCGTCGCGTGGCCGAGGCCGTGCAGCAGCACATGTCCGGCGCGATGGGCGGAATGCAGTTGCCACCCGGCATGAAACTGCCCTTCTGACGGCGTCCCGGCCGTGAAGTATTCTCCGGGTCTGGGCCGACTGATCGAGGCCCTGCGCGTGCTGCCGGGCGTCGGACCGAAATCGGCGCAGCGCATGGCTTTCCACCTGCTCGAACGCAATCGCGACGGCGGTCGCGCGCTGGCACGCGCGCTCGAAGAGGCCGCGTCGAATGTCGTTCATTGCCGGCGGTGCCGCATGCTGACGGACGGCGAGTTATGCGAGATCTGCTCCGCACCGCGCCGCGATGCATCGGTGCTCTGCATCGTGGAGTCGCCGGCAGACGTCGTGGCGGTTGAACAGTCCGGGGGCTATGGCGGACGCTACTTCGTGCTGATGGGCCACCTGTCGCCGCTCGACGGCATCGGACCGGAACAGCTGGGTCTCGGCAGGCTCGAAGCACTGCTCGACGAAGGCGAGATCCGGGAAGTGATACTTGCGACCAATCCCACCGTGGAAGGCGAAGCGACCGCGCATTTCATCGGCGAGATGGTGCAGCGGCGGGGAATCCGCGCTTCGCGCATCGCGCACGGCGTCCCGGTCGGCGGCGAACTCGAATACGTCGATGGCGGCACGCTCGCGCACGCGCTGGCCGGCCGTCAGCTCATCGCCTGACCCGCGGCGTTCGCGCCGCCATTTCCCTGGCCAGTTCGAGCAGCTGCCGGTAACTCGCGAGGCGCCGCGCGCTGATCTCGCCCTGGTCGGCGGACGCCAGCACCGCGCAGTCCGGTTCGCGTGCGTGCAGGCAGTCGGCAAACCGGCAACGGGGCGCGGCAGCGGCGATCTCGCGGAATCCGCCGGCGATTTCGCGCGGCGCCGGCAGCGGCGGCGCAAAGTCGCGCACACCGGGTGAGTCGATCAGTTCGCCCCCGGTCGGCACGCCGTACAGGGACGAAGTGCTGGTCGTATGCCGGCCGCTCTCGGTGGCGCGCGTCACCTCGTCGACCCGCGCGTGAACCCCCGGCACCAGCAGGTTGATCAGCGAGCTCTTGCCGACGCCGGATTGCCCGACCAGGACGCTGGTCTCGCCCGCGAGCCGCAGCGCCAGTTCGCGCCCGCCGTCCGCGGCGCGCTTGCTCGCGCGCACCACGGGATAGCCGATCCGGACATAGTCATCGAGCGTTGCGAGCGCTCCGGATGAATCGGCGATATCGCTCTTGTTCGCGACGATGCAGGCCTTGAGACCGGCCCATTCGGCCGCCGCCAGGTAACGGTCGCACAGGCCGAAGTCCGGGACCGGCATCGGCGCGACGACGGTGATGAGCTGCGACAGGTTGGCTGCTACCGCCTCGGATTCACCGCGCTGGTTGATCCGCGCGAGCAACGTCGATCGCGGCAGCACCTCCGTGATGAGTCCCGTGGCGCCCTCGGTGGAAGCCCGGATCCAGCGCACGCGGTCGCCGCAAACCACCGCGAGCCGTCGCCCCTGCAGCCGGCACGGTGTCTGGCGGCCGGAATCGTCCAGCACGACGGCGTCGCGGCCATGGCTCGCAATCACCCGGCCATGCTGCACATCGGCCGCATCGGTCCGGCATTTCACTGGCCGGCTTCCGCGCGCAGGCGCGCAATGCGAGCGAGCGCGGGCGGGTGCGACGCGTGAAATGCCGCATACAGCCGGTCCGGCGTCAGCGTCGTGGCATTGTCCCGATAGAGCTTCACCAGCGCATCGGCGAGCGTGTTCGAGTCCGCGTGCCGGGCGGCGTAATCGTCGGCCTGGAACTCGTGCCGGCGCGACAGCCAGGCGTTCAACGGTTCGACCGGCAGCAGGAATACCGGTGCCGCCAGCACGAACAGCAGCAAAAGGGTATGCGTGCCGCCATGGGCGACGCCGAGCGCAGGCTGGAACCACGGCTGCCCGGCAAGCCATGCGAGCGCGGCGAAACCGGCAAACGCCGCGGCGAGCGACCAGGCAATGCGCCAGGCCACGTGCTTCAGCCGGTAATGGCCGAGCTCGTGCGCGAGCACGGCCTGAACTTCGGGCGGCGCCAGCGACTGCAGCAGCGTGTCGAAAAAGACGATGCGCTTGGCGCGGCCCAGACCGGTGAAGTAGGCATTGCCGTGCGTGCTCCGTCGCGAGCCGTCCATGACCCGCACGCCACGCGGCTCGAATCCGCAGCGTCGCGCCAGTGCCTCGACCGCGCGCCTGAGTTCGCCGTCCTCGAGCTCGTGGAAACGGTTGAAGAGCGGCGCGATCAGGCGCGGCCACGCCCAGGCAAGCAGGAATGAAAACAGCGCCCAGCCGCCCCAGGCCCAGAGCCACCAGCGGTCGCCAAGGGCCGGTATCGACCAGAGTATTGCGGCAACCACGGGCAGGAGCAGCACCGCCGAGATGGCGAGGCCCTTCAGCAGGTCGACCGCGAAAAGCGCGGGCGTCGTGCGATTGAATCCGAAGCGGGCCTCGATGCCGAAGGTGCTCCAGACATCGAATGGCAGCCCGCAGATCGTCAGCGCGAGCGCGATTGCGGCGATGACGGCGACGCCATGCGGGACTGCGCTGAATCCGAATCCCGCAATCCACGTGTCAAGCGCCGCGATGCCTCCGCCGACGGTGACCAGCAGCAGGATTGCTGCGCTTGCGGCGGCCTGTGCCATCGCCGCGCGCGCGAGCGCTATCGTGTAATCCGCAGCACGTGCGTGCTGCTCCTGCGTGATCGATGCCGCGAATGGCGCGGGCACGCATTCGCGTCCGGCGCGAACCGCCAGGATCTGGCGCCACAGCAGCCACTCGCGCAGCGCGAATCCGGCGGCGAGGAGCGCGATGAACAGGACAGTGAAAGGATGCATGGCAGGCGGCGAGCGGCACTCTAGCCTCTGCTAAGATTCACGGCAACATGCCGCGCGAAGACCGCCTGATCTGGATCGATCTCGAGATGACCGGCCTCGTCCCCGACGCGGACCGCATCATTGAAATCGCCACCGTCGTCACCGACGCCGATCTGGTCGTGATCGCCGAGGGACCTGTCATCGCGGTTCACCAGTCCGACGCCGTGCTCGACGGAATGGACGACTGGAACACCCGCACGCACGGCGGCACCGGCCTCGTTGCGCGGGTGCGCGCGAGCCGTTACGACGAGATGGCCGCCGAGCGGGCGACGCTCGATTTCCTCGCCGCACACGTCGATGCCGGCCGGTCGCCGATGTGCGGCAACAGCGTCTGCCAGGACCGGCGTTTCCTGGCCCGTGGCATGCCGGCTCTCGAACGCTATTTTCACTACCGCAATCTGGATGTCAGCACGCTGAAGGAACTGGCGCGGCGCTGGGCGCCCGAAGTCGCTGCCGCCATCGCCAAGGAATCCCTCCATACGGCTTTGGCTGACATCCACGAATCGATCGAGGAGTTGCGGTATTATCGCGCGAAGCTCCTGGCCCCGCCATGGAACGCGCCGCAGGAACCCTGACCGGCGCGCCGCTCTGGCACGCCGGCGGTTGTCACTGCGGCCGCGTGCGCTACGAGGTCTTCGCTCCGCCGGACCTGGAACTGCTCGACTGCAACTGCTCGCTCTGTGCGCGATCCGGCTACCTGCACCTGATCGTCGCGAAGGACCGGTTCCGGCTGCTGTCCGGCGCGGATGTTCTCGTCGAGTACAGCTTCGGCACGCACACCGCGAAACACCGTTTCTGCCGTCACTGCGGCGTCAAGTCGTTCTACGTCCCGCGCTCCCATCCCGACGGCTACAGCGTCAACGCGCGCTGCCTCGATCGAGCAACGATCACCTCAATGAAGACCCGGCCATTCGACGGCCGTGACTGGGAGCAAGCGCGCCCAGCCCTACGGCTTCTTGCTGCTCGCCAGGAACAGCCACGTCTCGACGACCGTATCCGGATTGAGCGAAAGACTGTCGATGCCCTGATCGACGAGCCAGCGTGCGAGGTCAGGATGATCCGACGGGCCCTGGCCGCAGATACCGATGTATTTGCCCGCATCCTTGCAGGCGCGAATTGCCATTGACAGAAGCGCCTTGACAGCCGGGTCGCGCTCGTCGAACAGCTCCGCGATGATTGCGGAATCGCGGTCGATGCCAAGCGTGAGCTGCGTCATGTCGTTCGAACCGATCGACATGCCGTCGAAGTGCTCGAGATACTCGCGCGCGAGCAGGGCGTTGGTCGGCAGCTCGCACATCATGATGATCTTCAGGCCGTTCTCGCCGCGCCGCAGGCCGTGCTGCGCGAGCAGTTCGACGACGCGCCGGCCTTCGTCGACCGTGCGCACGAACGGCACCATGACCTGGACGTTTGCGAGGCCCATGTCGTCGCGCACGTGCCTGAGCGCGCGGCATTCCAGCTCGAAGCAGGGCGCAAACGCGCTGTCGGTGTAGCGCGACGCGCCGCGGAAACCGAGCATCGGGTTCTCTTCATGCGGTTCGTACTGGCGCCCGCCGATGAGGTTCGCGTACTCGTTCGACTTGAAATCCGACAGCCGCACGATCACCGGATGCGGCGCGAACGCGGCGGCGATGCTCGAGATGCCTTCGGCCAGTTTCTCGACAAAAAACCCGACCGGGTCGGAATAGCCCGACATCTGCCGCCGGACTTGCGCCTGCACGGTGGGATCCAGCGTGGCGAATTCGAGCAGCGCTCGGGGATGCACGCCGATCATCCGGTTGATGATGAACTCGAGCCGCGCGAGCCCGACGCCGTGGTTCGGGATCGACGAGAAGTCGAATGCGCGATCGGGATTGCCGACGTTCATCATGATGCGTACCGGCGGCTCCGGCAGCGCGTCGACTTCCACCTGCTGCAGGTCGAAATCGAGCCGGCCTTCGTAGACGACGCCGGTGTCGCCCTCGGAACAATTGATGGTGACGGCGTCGCCGTCCCGAATCGCCGTCGTGGCATCGCCGCAGCCGACCACGGCGGGAATGCCGAGTTCGCGCGCGATGATCGCTGCGTGGCAGGTGCGGCCGCCGCGATTGGTGACGATCGCCGCGGCGCGCTTCATGACCGGCTCCCAGTCGGGATCCGTCATGTCCGACACGAGCACATCGCCGGGCTGCACGCGTGTCATCTCGCGAGCGTGCTTCACGATGCGCGCCGTGCCCGCGCCAATGCGCTGGCCGATCGCCCGGCCGCTGGTCAGCACGCGCGAGCGGGCCTTGAGCGTGAAGCGCTGGATCGAGCGCCCGGTCCGGCTCTGCACGGTTTCCGGCCTCGCCTGCAGCACGTAGATCTTGCCGGTCGCGCCATCCTTGCCCCACTCGATGTCCATCGGGCAGCCGTAGTGCGCCTCGATTGCGAGCGCGAGCCGCGCGAGTTCGTGCACGTCGCCGTCGTCGATGCAGAAACGCGCGCGATCGGTCGCCGGGACGTCTTCGGTTTCGACCCAGCGGCCGGGGGCCGGCTCGCGGGCGTAGATCATCCGCGTGGCCTTGGAACCGAGGTTGCGGCGGATGATGGCCGGCCGGCCGGCGCGCAGCGACGTCTTGTAGACGTAGAACTCATCGGGGTTGACCGCGCCCTGCACGACGAGCTCTCCGAGGCCCCAGGATGCGGTGATGAATACCGCATCGCGGAACCCGGATTCGGTGTCGAGTGTGAACAGCACGCCGCTCGCGCCGATGTCGCTGCGCACCATGTGCTGGATGCCGACGGAGATCGCGACCTGACCGTGGTCGAAGCCCTGATGCGCGCGGTAGGCGATCGCGCGGTCGTTATAGAGCGAGGCATACACCTCATGCATCGCCGCGAGCACGGATGAAATTCCGCGGACATTCAGGATCGTCTCCTGCTGACCCGCGAACGAGGCATTCGGGAGGTCTTCCGCGGTCGCGGACGAACGCACGGCGACCGCAGTGTCGCCGCCACCCGCCAGCCCGCCGCAGGCGTCGGCGACTTCGCGTTCCAGGGCCGCGGGAAAAGGCGTCGCGAGGATCCAGCCGCGAATCCGTCGTCCGCATTCGGCGAGGCGCGCGACGTCACCGACATCGAGCCCTTCCAGTTCGGCGGCGATGCGCAGAGCGAGCCGGTCCCGCGCCAGGAAATCGCGGTAGGCCTGGGCGGTCGTCGCGAACCCGTCCGGCACCCGCACGCCCGCCTGTCCGAGCTTGCTGATCATCTCGCCAAGCGACGCGTTCTTGCCGCCGACGGATGCGACGTCCTGCATGCCGATGCGGCCGAAGGGAATGATGTAGCCGGTCAAGCCCGATCCTCGCGCAGTCCGCACCTGATACGATCTTCCGCGCGTCGACTGGCGGCGCGCATCGGACCCGGCAACGGAACCACTGTCATGAAGCAGCGACGAACCGTCTTTTTCGTGTCCGACCAGACCGGCGTCACTGCCGAAACGATGGGGCACAGCCTGCTGACGCAGTTCGACGGCATGGATTTCAGGCCGGTCACTTTGCCATTCATCACCAGCGTTGACAAGGCGCGCGAGGCGCTTGCGAAGATCGACCAGGCTGAACGCGAAGAGGGCGCGCTTCCGGTCGTTTTTGCGACGCTCGTCAACAATGAGGTGCGCGACGCGCTGAAGCAGGCGCGCTGCCTGTTCCTCGATTTCTTTGACGCGTTTCTCGGTCCGCTCGAGCGCGAGTTCGGGGCGCCGTCGGCGCACGTGCTCGGTCGGGCGCACGGCATGGCCGACGTAAACGCTTACACCATGCGCATCAATGCGACGAACTTTGCGCTTGCGAACGACGACGGCGCGCAGACCTGGGATTATGAGCGCGCGGACGTCATCCTGCTCGGCGTTTCGCGCTCGGGCAAGACGCCGACCTGCGTGTACATGGCGCTGCAATACGGCGCTTTTGCAGCCAATTATCCGCTGACGGAGGATGACCTCGACGGTGTGCGCCTGCCCGCCGTGGTCGAGCCGCATCGGACAAAACTGTTCGGTCTGACGATCGAGCCCGACCGTCTGCAGCAGATCCGCCAGGAGCGCAGGCCCGACAGCCGCTATGCGTCGCCGCAGCAATGTGAATTCGAAGTGCGCGCGGCGGAGCAGCTGTTCGAGCGCCACGGCATCCCCTACCTTGAAACGACCGATACTTCCATCGAGGAAATTGCGAGCCGCGTGCTCGAACGGCTCGCGATCCCGCGGCGCGTGCGCCCTTGACGGTTTCGTGACAAACAGCACGATTCCCCCGGGATTTAGGCCGATTTCCCTGTGATATAGTCAAATCCATGGTGACCGACGGACTCTGTACGATCTCCTGGCGCGCCCGGCCGCGATCCTTCGTGAGCCTGATGACGCTGTACGAGAGCAATTTCATCCGCCTCGGCTGGCTGGTTCCCGACCTGAAAGCCCTGTGTGGCTCGCTGACCTCAAGGGTTGCGGGCTCGCCCGCGCTCGAATTGTCCGTCAGCGAGCAGTGCCGCTACACGACGACGCTTCACATGACGTACCTGTTCGGGGACGGCGTGGCGCCGGCACGCAACCCCGAGCTCGAGATACGCGTCTACCACGATGCGCGACTCGCAGAGGCCTGCGGCACGTCTGCCGATCCGGCGCATCCGGGGATGCGGCGCCTGGCAGCCAATGTGCCGCGCGAACACGGGAGGCGCTGGTCCTGCAACATGCTGCTGAACAAGTGGCTCGAATACTGCGCGGGGTCGGGGCACCGCTTCGCGTTGCCCGCACCCTGAATCCGCCGATGGCCGTCATTCTCCCGGACAAGTGGCCGCAGCTGAAGCTGCCGTCGATCAATCGCGCCGATCCTGCCGAGCAGGAGCGGCTCCTGAAGCTGTTCTGGAACCGCGCCGAGCTCAAGAAAGAGCTGCAGGCACTCGATGACCAGCTGCACAACCTGCGCAACAAGCTGAAGCAGCAGGAGAACGCGAACACGCGCCTGCAGCAGCAGCTCGAGCAGCTCGAGATACTGCTCGGAAATCCCGAGCGGGGACCCGATGCCCTGGTGCATTTCGGCCTGAAGGCGCTTTGGCGCGCCTGCCGCGAACAGCTCGAGCGGTTCGCTTCGGATCTGAAGCGCGACCGGCAGGACGTGCAGCGGAAGCAGCAACTGGCCGAGTTCCAGCAGGACCGTGCCGAGCGCCTGAAGGTGGCGGACGAGCGCCTGCGCCAGACACAGGAAGTCGCCGACGGCGAGAGCGCTCGGTTGCGGCAGCTCGAGGAGCGGATGGCAAAGCTCACGGGCTTCTGGCATTACTTCAGGCGACGCAAGCTGGCGCCCGAAATCCTGGACCAGAAGCAGCGCTGTGTGGTGGCGGAACGCCAGCTCGCCGATATGCGCGAATCCCATCGCACGATCGAGAAAGAGCCCTGGCCCGAATTTCCGGGGTTGACGATCGACGGCCGGCGTTCGGTCAACCTGGCGGTGATCGCCTATGCGCAGCTGCTTTACGCGCGCCTGGCCGAATCGGGGCTCGCGATGGATGCAAGGCTCGCGAATAATCGCAGCGTCGAGAGCGCCAGGCACGGCAGTCTCGAAGCCTGCCTCGGCAGGGTCCGGGAGATCTCGGCCGCGATGGGGCTGGTGCGCTCCCAGGACGGACTGCCCGCCGAGATCAAGCGGCGCGGGGACCGGATGGCTTCGACCGCATCATGGCGCAACGAGACCGAGACCGTGCCGCAGCCGGCATCCCTGCCGCCTGCCGGCTCCGGCGGCGTGCCGGACGTGAACGTGCTGGTCGACGACTACTGGGACGTCTACAAGGTCCTGCTGCGCTGACCCGCGCAGGAGGCCGGCCTGTTCAACCCTCCGTCGCCGCCGCAGCGCCGCGCCCGGCCGCGAACACCTTGATACGCTGGCGCCAGATGTTCAGGTCGTCAAGCCAGACATAGAACATCGGCACGAAGAACAGTGAAGTGATGCTGCCGAAGAAAAGACCCGACATCAGCGCGCGGGCCATCGGATAATACGCGGGCCCGTCTCCGCCCACGTGTATGTCGCCTGCGGCGATCGGCAGCATCGCGAGCAAGGTCACCAGCGACGTCATCATGATCGGCCGCAGGCGGTGGCGCGCGGCCTCGATGATCGCATCGTGCCGGTTGTAGCCTTCCTTGCGAAGATCGATTACGTGGGCGATCAGCACGATCCCGATGTTCACGATGACGCCTATCAGGATCATGATGCCGAGCATCGCCATGAAGGACATCGGCGTCTGACTGATCGCGAGACCCCAGAACACGCCGACGATGGCGAAAATGATCGATGTGATGATCGAGACCGGATACAGCAGCGACTCGAACAGCGATGCCATCACCAGGAAGATCAGCGCGACTGCGAGAAAAATGTTGTTGCGCATCGTCGACGCCGTGTCGTCGCTGTCCTCGACGCTGCGGCCGTACTGCCACGCGACCCCCGGCGGCAGCGGAAATTGCTCCATCGTGGCCTCGACGGATTTCTTGACCTCGTCGAGCGACGAGTCGCTGGCCACGATTCCTTCGATCACGACGGACGTCAGGCGGTCCACGCGTTCGACCGTGCGCGCACTCTGGTCGATGCGGAAGCTGGCGACGGCGCCGAGCGTGCTGCGCGAGCCGTCCGGCAGGTAGAGCGGCGTTGCCGCGAGATCCTCCAGCGACTGGCGGTCGTCCGCGCGGAACGCGAGGCGCATCTGGATCTCGCGGTCGTCCGCGCGAAACTCCTTCAGCGGGTCGCCGCGCATGGAAACCGCGATGGTCTGGGCGACGGTCTGCGGCGTCAGGCCAAGCCTCGATGCCCGCTCGCGGTCGACGATGACCTGCACCTCGTGTTCGCCTGCCTTGGCCGTCGTGCGCACCGAATCGAAACCGGGTATTTGACGCAACCGGTTGACCACGGTACGTGACAGCGCAACGAGCTGCTCGGTGGATTCACCAGTCAGGCGCATGCTGAAGCCGCCAGTCGCACTCTGGTCTTCATTGAATCTGAAGCTCGGCTTGCCGATGATGATCTCGGGCATGCCTTTCTCCATTTCCTTCATCAGCTCGCGGGGCTCCATCGGCAACTCGTCTTTCGGTTTCAACTTGATCACGCTGGATGCCTGGTCCGTCGTATACCAGCTGTAGACCAGTTCGATGCCGAAGCGGTCCCGGTTCTCCTCGAGGTAGGCCTCGACGCGCGACACGGCCGCCTCGGTGCGCGCCAGCGGATAGACGCCTTCGATGTGATAGGGGAGGAATACGCGGTCGGAAGCGTCCTGCGGAAACATGTCGAACTTGACCAGCTCGAGCGCAAACAGTGGGATTGGCGACAGCACGGTCAGCACGACGAACAGCGCGGACCACCATTTGTGCCGGAACATCCAGTCGAGTCGGCGCAGGTACCATTCCTGCACCTTGCCGAACAGCGACCTGGCCCGGACCGGGGGCGGCGCCGGGAACCGGGCGGTCAGTGTCGGGATGATGGTCTGTGCGACGAACAGCGAGGCCAGCATCGCGACGACGATCGGGACCGCGACGTGGACCATGAAAATTGAAATCTCGCTCTCCTCGCCGAAAATGATCGGCAGGAACACGATGACCGTGGACAGCGTGCCGGCGAGCACCGCAATCCCGACTTCGCTGACGCCGGCGAGCGTCGACGAGATCGGATCGGTTCCGTTCAGTTGCCGGTGCCGGAAGATGCTCTCGGTGACGACCACGGCGTTGTCGACCAGCAGGCCGACCGCCAGCAGCATGCCCATCATCGTCAGGATGTTCAGCGAAAATCCGAGGAAGAACATCGCGGCGACCGTGATCAGCAGCGAAAACGGCACGGCCAGGCTGACGATCAGCGTGGTCGGCCAGTCGCGCAGGAACAGGAACAGCACGACCAGCGCGAGGCCGGCGCCGATCAATCCCGCGTTGCGCAGATCGCCCAACGAAGTCCGGATGTTTTCGGACTGATTCTGAAGGATGATGATATCGATGCCCTGGAGCTGCGGGAGCGTACGTTGCTCGTCGACAACGGCCATCACGCGGTCGGCGACGTCCACGATGTTCGCCCCTGTCGACTTGAACACGTCGAGCCCGACGCCCGGCCGGCCATTCAGGTGACGGCCGACAGTCAGCTCGGGGGTTACCAGCCGGACATCCGCGATGTCGCGCAGCCGGACATTGCCGCCGACAATGAAAGAGCGCACGTCGTCCAGGCTCTGGAACTCGCCGACCGGCCGCACGAGGAACCGCTGCTGGCCACCGGTCACTTCGCCGGCGCTGACGGAGAAATTGGCGCCTTCCAGCGCTGAGCGCAGCTCTGCAATGTCGACGTTGTGGGCTGCGAGGCGCACCGGGTCCACCAGGATCCGCAGCTCCAGCGGCTCGACGCCCTCGAGTGAAACGCGGGCAACGCCGTCCAGCCGCTCGATCGGCTTCTTCAGGTAGCGATCCAGCATGTCGTACTGGCGCGAGAGGTCTTCCTCGCTTGCAATGCGCACCGCCAGGACGCGGTCGTCGCCGGCGGCGAACATCCGCGTCAGGATGCGATTGGCGCTCGCCGGAAACTCATGGCGGATGGATTCCAGCTTCGTGCGGACCTCGAATCCAACCGCCGCCGGATCGCGGTCCCATTCGAAGAAGACGATCATTTCGGCCCCGGTCTCGGAGGAGGTGGATCGTATCTCCTTGATGCCGGACAGCGTGGCGATGGCTGCTTCGGCGGGCCGGGTGATTAGCTGTTCGACTTCTTCCGGCGTCGAGCCCTCGTACGGGATGTTGACGGAGATGCCCGGGAAGCGGATGTCCGGGAACAGTTCGAGCGGCAGCATCGTGGTCGCGATGAGCCCGACCAGCGAGAGCGCGATGAACGTCATCAGCGTCGTGACGGGCCGTCGTAACGCGAAACGGGTATGCAGCATGACTCAACCTCCGCCGGACTCCGTCGCGACGCGCTGCATGATGCCGGCGCCGCTCGACTGGAACTTCTTGCGATCGAGCAGTGAATAGACGACGGGGATGACGAGCAGCGTGAAGAAGCTCGCGATCGCGACGCCGCCGATCACCGTGATGGCCATCGGTTGCCTGATCTCGGCGCCTTCGCCCATGCCGATCGCCATCGGCAGCAGGCCGAGGATCGTCGTCAGCTTCGTGATCACGATGGGCCGCAGGCGCAGACGCGCCGCCTCGACGATCGCATCGTGCTTTGTCATGCCGCGCTCGCGCGCCTGGTTGACCGCATCGATCAGCACGATCGACTGGTTGACTACGATGCCCGCCAGCATGATCAAACCGATATAGGCGACGACGTTGACCGTGGTGCCGGTCAGGAACATCGCCCAGACCGAGCCGGTAAGGGCGAGCGGGATCGTCAGCAGGATCACGAACGGGTGCAGCAGCGATTCGAACTGCGAGGCCATGACCAGGTAGACGAGAAACACGGCGAGCAGCATCGTGAACTGCAGCGAGCGGAACGATTCCTTCATGTCGTCGCTCTGACCGCTGACCGCGGCGCTCGTGCCGACCGGCATCTCGATGCCGGCGACGATGGCTTCCAGCTCGGCGACGGCAGAGCCGAGGTCGCCGCCGGACAGGTTGGCCGAGACGATTGCGACGCGCTGCTGGCGCGCGCGGCGTATTTCGGCCGGCCCGGTCGCGACGGTCACGTCGGCGACCGCGGACAACGGCAACGGGCGGCCGCTGCCCGGATTGATGATCAGCGAACGGATCTCCTCGACCGAGGAGGCGCGCGTGTCGACGCTGCGGACCAGGACGTCGATCTTCTTTTCGCGCAGCTTGTAGCGGGTGGCGATGCTGCCGCGCACGCTCGACACGACGCGGTCGGCGAACTCGCGGACCGTGATGCCGAGCTGCGCCGCGCGTTCCTGGTCGAACACGATCTGGATCTCGGGATTGCCGGCCTCGACCGTCGACTTGATGTCGCTGAACGTGGGGCTCGCCTGCATATCCAGACGGACCTGTTCGGCGACGAGACGCAGACGATCGAGGTCGTATCCGGTGATCGTGACTTCGAGCGGCGACGCGAAACTGAACAATGCCGGCCGGCTGAACTGGTACTGGACGCCCGCCAGCGCGTCGAACTTCCGGCGTAGCGCATCGATCGCGGCGGTTTCCTCGGCGGGTGTCGTGTTGGCTTCGAGGGTGACCGACAGGCGGCCGGTGTTCTCGCCGGCATCCGTGGGACTCGCATCCAGGCGGTTGCCGGTGCCGGTCACCGCATAGGAGAGGGCGATGTTGTCGAGCTGCATGGCTTCGGCCTGGGCAGCGGCCATCGCGCGATCGGTCTGTTCAAGCGGTGTCCCCGGTGCGAGACGGATGTCTGCGATGAATTCACCCTGCGACAGCTGCGGGATCAGTTCCGTGCCGAGCCGCGGGAGCAGCGCGGCCGTCGCGAGCAGTATGGCGATCGCGATCAGCACGACATGCCCGCGGTGCTCGAGGGACCAGCGCAAAGCCGGCAGATAAGCTTTCGCGACGGCCGCGAAGCCGGTCTGCGTCGGCCGTGACACCCAGCCGAGCAGCCACGACATCCCGTCGGAGACACGGGTCGCCAGCCACCGCTTGCCGTACAGCGCCCAGCCGATGCCGCGCGCGGCACGCCCGGGCTTTCGCTCGGGGTCGGGCAGCACGAATTCGGGCCGGCCTGCGGCCAGCATGGGGACCAGCGACATCGCGACGATCAGCGAGAATACGAGCGCAAAGCTGACCGTGAGTGCCTGGTCGCGGAACAGCTGCCCCGCGATGCCGGTGATGAACACCATCGGAAAAAACACGGCGACCGACGTCAGGGTCGCCGCCGTGATCGCGGTGCCGACTTCGCTGGTGCCGAGGCGCGCCGCCTCGACGCGCGAACGCCCTTGCTCGCGATGGCGCACGATGTTCTCCAGCACCACCACCGCATTGTCCACGAGCATGCCGACCGCGAGTGCGATACCGCCGAGCGACATGATGTTGAGCGACAGGTCGAACATGTACATCAGCATGAAGGTGCCGATGACGGAAACCGGTATCGCGATGCCCGTGATCAGCGTCGCGCGCGCATCCCGGAGGAACAGGTAAAGCACTAGGATGGCGAGTATTCCGCCGATCAGCGCCGCATCGCGCACTTCGCCGATCGCGGAGGAAATGAACTTCGACTGGTCGTAAACGAGCGTCAGCTCGCTGCCGGGCGGCATCGACTTGCCCAGTTCCTCGATGCGCGCACGGATTCCGGCCGCGAGCTGAACGGTATTGGCGTCGCCTTCCTTGTAGATGGCGAACTCCACGGATTCACGCCCGTCCACGCGGGTGATCGCCTCGCGGTCCTTGTAGCCGCTGGTGACGGTCGCAACGTCGCGGAGATATACGGCCTTGCCGCCGACCGTCGCGATGATTGCGTCGGCCATCTGCTGCACCGACGCAAACTCGTTCAGCGTGCGCACCAGAAAGCGCTGCGTGCCCTGCTCGAGCCGGCCGCCGGAGAGATTGACGTTCTCCTCGCTCAGGCGCTGCGCGATGTTTTCGATGGACAGGTTGAGCTGCGCGAGGCGCTGCTGGTCCACGAATATCTGGATCTCGTCTTCGTAGCCGCCGCTGATCTTGACCGCGGCCGAGCCGTCGACGGTTTCGAGGTCCGGCTTCAGCCGGTCGTCCGCGAATCGGCGCAGGCTCTTCAGGCGCTCGACGCTGCCTGACTCGGCCGCATTCGACGCCGCGAACTCGTCAGTGTCGACGAATGCATAACGCATGACCGGTTCTGTGGATGGATCGAAGCGCAGCAGGATCGGCCGGCTCGCCTCCAGCGGCAGCTGCAGCAGGTCGATTTTCTCCCGGACATCGATGCCGGCCAGATCCATGTCCGTGCCCCAGGCGAACTCGAGCAGCACATCCGCCTGGCCGGCGCGCGAGACCGATCGCACGCTGCGCACGTTCCGGATGATGCCGACCGCTTCCTCGATCGGGCGCGTGATCAACGTCTCCAGTTCCAGCGGAGCGGCGCCCGGCAGGTCGGTTCGGACCGTCAGCGTCGGGTACGACAGGTCGGGCAGGAGACTCAGCTTCAGGCGAGTCAGCGACACCATGCCGAACAGCACGACCGCGACGGTGATCATCAGGATGGTCACGCGCCGGCGCGTGGCGAACTCGACGATTTGCATCGGGGACTCCGCGCTCAGCCGGCTTTGGCGGCCGTGGGCGTGACCGCCGCGGGCCGCGCGGGCGAATTGACGATGCGGACTGCGGCGCCGGGCTTGACCGCGCCCTGGCCGACCACGACGACCTGCTCACCGTCCTTGAGGCCCTCGACCACCTCGATCATCGCGCCATTGCTGAGACCAAGGCTCACCGCACGCTCCGCAGCCTTGCCGTCATGCACCACGAAAACCTTCGGCGGCCCGTCGCCGTCGAGCAGCGCCGTGCGCGGAATCTGCAGCGCGTCCGGCTTGCGTTCATAGACGATCGCGACGCGGGCGAACATGCCGGGGCGCAACAGGCCGCCGGTCTCGGTCACGCGGATACGCACCCCAAAAGTCGCTGTCGCCGCATCGACGTAGGGACTGATCAGCGCGATCTGGCCGGCGAAACTGCGTCCCGGCACGGCGTCGAAGCTGAGTTCGGCGAGCTGGCCGACGGACAGCTTCTCGAGTTCGCGCTCGGGCACGTTGACGCGAAGGATCAGCGAGTCGAGGTCCTCGACCACGAACAGCGAGCTGTCCGCGCTCTCGATCACGCCGCCGACCGGCGTGACCGTGTTGCCGACCTTGACGATGTCGAGACGCTGCGTGACGGTGCCGCTGATCGGGGAGCGGATGTCCGTGTAGGAAAGCTGAAGCCGGGCGAGCTCCCAGGACGCCCTGGCGGCCTCGAGTTCGTACTTGAGGTTGTCGATCGAGACTGCGCTGATCAGGCCCTTGTCCTGCAACTCGGTATTGCGCTGGTAGTCGCGCTCGAGCTTGCGCATCGTCGCCTCGGCCAGAGCGACTTCGAGCCGCAGCTTGTCGCCGTCCAGACGGGCCAGCACCTGGCCTGCGCGCACGCGCTGGCCTTCATCCGCGAGCACCGACCGGATCTCGCCGTTGACCTTGGGCATCACGAACGCCTTGCGCTCGGCTTCCACCGCTGCGGTACCGGTGTAGATGGCCGCCATTTCGGCGCGCTTCGTCGCTGCGACCTCGACCGGCACGGCGGCGACGGCGCCCTTGGCGTCAGCGCCGTTCTTGCCGGCATTGCCGCCGTTGGCGTTGCCACAGGCGGTCAGCGCAAGCAGGGCGGCCAGAGCGACGGTGGCCCGCCACAGGCGCATTTCGCGTGTGATGTCGGGATCTGGCAGGCAGGCGGTACGGGTCACTGTCGGACTCCAGGAAAGCCGGTAGCGGTATGTTACGGTCCCTTAGTGTTGTAGTCAAGTATAACACTAAATGAATTAGAACACGCGTAAACGCATGAATTTACACTAAACAGCGGTATCCGCAGGATCGCTCAGGAGAGCCGGACAGGTTCCCGGGAAGAAGGAAGCAAAGCCGCGTCGGCCGCGATTTCAACGGCTTCGTCCAGGACGGCATCCGGCGCTTCGGCCTGGTCCAGAGCGCCGACGTCCGCGAGCGGCGCCAATCCGCGCGCCGCACGGCGCGCATTCTCGCGCTGCAGACGATCCGCGTCGATGGCGTCGCGCTGCGCCCGCCGTTGCTCGAGATTGAGGGAGACCTCGCGCTGGTTGCGCAGGACCTCGAGCGCTTCCACGTCGCCCTGAAGGGCGACGAAGTCCGGATTGTTGGCGACGCGCGTCTCGTGCTCGCGCGACAGCAGCATCACGACCGGCTCTTCCGAAGGCTGCGGCGTGAAGCGGGCGGGGTTGATGCGGTCCCAGGGCAGGGCGCTCTCACGCGTGCTTTCGCCGATATCGTCGGTACTGAGCAGCGAGGGCAGCGTGATGTCGGGCTCGACGCCGCGATGCTGCGTGCTGTCGCCGGTCACGCGGTAGTACTTGCCGATCGTCAAGGTCAATTGCCCGAATCCCGCCTTCGGTCCGAGCGCGTACCGGTCAAGCGGGTAGAGGTTCTGAACTGAGCCCTTGCCGTAGGTCTGCTGGCCGACGACCAGGCCGCGGTGATAGTCCTGGATCGCGCCCGCGAATATCTCGGATGCGGACGCGCTCGCGCGATTGACCAGTACCACGAGCGGCCCCTTCCATGCGACGCCAGGCTGGGGATCGTCCAGCACCTCGATGCGTCCGCTCGTCTCGCGCAGCTGCACGACCGGCCCGCGTTCGACGAACAGCCCGACGAGACTGGTCGCTTCGGAGAGATGTCCGCCGCCGTTGTCGCGCAGGTCGACGACCAGCGATTCGATGCCCTCGGCGTGCAGTTCCTCGACGAGCCGCCGCACGTCGCGTGTCGTGCTGCGATAGTCGTCGGCGCCGGAGACGCGGGCCTGGAAGTCCTGGTAGAAGCTCGGCACGGAAATCACGCCGATTTTCACTTCCTTGTCGCCGCGACGCAGGACCTCGACCTTTTTCTGCGCGGCCTGCGATTCGAGCGTGATCTTCGAGCGGGTGAGCGCAAGCTGGTTCTCTGCGGAGCCCGGGCTGGCGGCACCTGGCAGAATTTGCAGCCTGACGACGGTGTTCACCGGGCCGCGGATCAGCTGCACGACATCGTCCAGGCGCCAGCCCACGACGTCCGTCAGCGGGCCTGCCGCACCCTGGCCGACGGCCGTGATGCGGTCGCCGACCTTGATGTCTGGGGAGGCCGCCGCCGCGCCGCCGGGCAGCACGTTCATGATCGTCACGTGATCGTCGACGAGCTGCAGCGAGGCGCCGATGCCCTCATAGGACAGGCTCATCGCGATGTTGTATTCCTCGGAATTGCGCGGCGAGAGGTAGTTCGAGTGCGGGTCGTACACGTGCGAATAGGCGTTCATGAAGGTTTCAAACACATCGTCCGCCGTGATCTGCTCGATGCGTTTCGCCACCCGCTCGTAGCGCTTGCGCAGCACGTCGGCCGCCTCCGGCCAGGTCTTGCCGGCGAGCAGCAGAGACAGCGCGTCGTTCTTGACCCGCTTGCGCCACAGTTCCTGGAGTTCCGTTTCGGACGCTGCCCAGCCTTCGTCCGTGCGGTCGAACCGGAACGTCTCGTCAATCGTGAAATCGGGCTCGACGTCCAGCAGCGCGAGCGCGTGGCGCAGCACCTCGCGGTTGCGCTCGCGGTAGCGGGAGAAGATCTCGAATGCAGGAGCCGCATCCGCGCGCGCGATGGCATCGTCCAGCTCGAAGCGCAGCTTCTCGAACTCCGCGATGTCGGAGGCGAGCAGGTAACTACGGCTGCCGTCGAGCGCTTCGAGATAGCGTTCGTAGATCTGCGAGGACATGTCGTCGTCGAGCGCCGCCTGGCGGTAGTGTTGACGCTTGACCACGTCGGATACGAGCCGCATGACGCGGCGGTGGCGTTCCGTGGCGGCGAGTTCGCCCGACGACGCAATGGCCGGCGCCAACGCGGTCGGAGATGCGCCCGGACCCGCGAGCGCCAGGATCGAAACGACCGCCAGCGCCGCCAATGCGAGGCGGAGGCGGGGGGAGGTCGGGTTCCTGAACCACGCGGTCATGGCTGCTAAACTGCTCCGGGCGGTCCCGCCGGGACCGCGGGCGATATCGACAGGCTAGGGGCGCACGGCCGCGGTATCAAGTACCCCCGTCACGGGCCGTGAGGCAAGCTGGCATGGGTCCATTGGGTTTCCTGACGGGAATCGTGCTCGGGTCCGCGGCGTCCATCGCGCTGGTGCTCGTCATGGTGGTTGTCATATTCGCCCTGACGGCGGGAGCCCAGGCGGCGATCGGCCGCGAATATCCTGAATTGCTTGCGACCGCGGGCATTTTCGCGCTGCTCGCGGGGGTTGCCGGCACCGCCTTCATCGGCCTGCAGCGGGAACGCCCATGGCGCTGGATTGCCCAAGCAGCGATGTGGCTGGCACTGTCGGGGATCGCCTGGTACTACTGGCCCGAGCCGGCCCGCTGACGGCAGTCATTTGCGAAGAAAGGATCATTCGATGCGATGGGACCAGTCGGCCAGGATTCTGTTCGCAGCCGTAGCCGCCCTCGGGTTGCTGGCGGTCAAGGCTTCGGACCGGGACATGGTCAAGGCCGCCGGCGCCATCAGCGAGAGCGCTTACCGCGAGCAGATCGCGACCCTGGCCAGCGACGAGTTCCAGGGACGCTCGCCGGGTACGGCCGGCGAACGGAAGACCGTCGAGTACCTTGAAGAGCAGTTCCTCGAGATGGGCATGCAGCCGGTTGCCGGCGGCAGCTTCCGCCAGGATGTAGCGCTGGTCGAGATCACCGCTTCGGGTCAGCAGCTGTCATTCAACAAGGGCGGCGGCAGCGTCGCGCTCGCCTTCGGCGATGATATGGTCCTCGTGACGCGGCGCGTGCGCGACGAGTCGTCGATCGCGGACAGCGAAGTCGTGTTTGTCGGTTACGGCATCGTCGCGCCGGAATTCGGCTGGAACGATTACGCAGGCCTCGACATGCGCGGCAAGACCGCGCTGATCCTGGTCAACGATCCGGGATTCGTGACCGGCGACGAGACGCTGTTCCGCGGCAAGGCGATGACCTACCACGGCCGCTGGACCTACAAGTTCGAGGAAGCCGCGCGCCAGGGTGCGGCTGCGGCCATCATCGTCCACGATACCGCGCCCGCTTCCTACGACTGGGGCGTGGTCCGGAACGGCTGGTCCGGTCCCCAGTTCTACGCGGACCGCGCCGACGCCAATGCGGGGCGCACCGCGCTCGAAGGCTGGATCACGCTGGAACGCGCCCACCAGGTCATGGAGCTCGCCGGACAGGATTTCGACAAGCTGCAGAGCGCAGCCGTCGAGCGCGGCTTCCGGCCGGTCCCGCTCGGCATCACGGCGACCAGCGGCGTCCGCAATACGATCCGGCGCACCCGGTCGCCGAATGTCGTGGGCGTCATGCCGGGCAAGGACCGGCCGGACGAATATGTCATCTACGTGGCGCACTGGGATCATCTCGGCGTCGCGGAGGCGGAGGCCGAGGACCGGATATACAACGGCGCCGTCGACAACGCCACGGGCGTCGCCGGCATCCTGACGATCGCGCGCGGTTTCCGCGACCTGCTGCCCGGAGCCTCGCGCTCCGTCATGTACATCGCGGTGACGGCCGAGGAATCGGGACTCATCGGCTCCGAGTACTACACCGAACATCCGCTGGTGCCGCTCGCGAAGACGGCGGCCGTCATCAACATCGATGCCCTGTATCCGATCGGCCGTGCGAAGGACGTCGAGGTCATCGGCTACGGCGCCTCCGACCTCGAGGACCTGCTGGCCGCGGCGGCCAGGAAACAGGGCCGGACGCTGACGCCGGATCGCAAGCCGGAGGCCGGCTATTTCTACCGATCGGACCATTTCAACTTCGCGAAAGCCGGTGTGCCGGCGCTGTACATCAAGTCAGGTGCCGTGCTGCGCGATTCGGGGCAAGCCGCCGGTGTCGCATGGCAGGAAAAATACGTCGCCGAGCGCTACCACAAGACGAACGACGAATACGCCGATTCGTGGAACGTGGCGGGCTCCATCGAGGACCTGAAGCTGCTGTTCGAGGTCGGCGCGCGCGTCGCGAACAGCGAGACCTGGCCGGAATGGTACGAAGGCAACGAATTTCGAGCGGCGCGCGACAGGAGCGCGGCTGCGCGTGAGCCGAAAAGCGAGTGAGGCCGGCTAGTCCCGGCGGCGCAGGGGCCGCGTCAGGTAGCGGACGGCCGTAAACAGCAGGTAGGGTCCGGCGACCAGCACCCAGGCCGACGGCGTCGCGGTAAAGAAGGCACCGAGCAGCGCGCCGAGAAATGCCGACAGCCCGCCTTCGTAGGGCCCGAGCGTCAGTACGCCGGCCAGATAGATCAGAAACGGCATGACCACCAGGCCGAAGCCGAGCAGCAGGGCCACCAGCCGCAATTCCCGGCGCCAGCCGGGCGACAGCCCGGCATACCAGCGCGCAACGGGATTGCTGCTCCAGGCCATTGCCGCCAGTTTGGGCCGCCGGGGGCGTTGCGGCAAGGCGGATGCCGCCGCCGTTATACTGATTCCCACATGACGAGACTGCGCTGCGCCGTCATCGGCGCCGGTTACCTCGGCCGCTTCCACGCCCAGAAATACGCAGGTCTCGCCGGCTGCGAACTGGTCGGCGTGGCCGATCCGGCGCCGGAGGCGCGCGAGCGCATCGCTGCCGAACTCGGCGTCGCGACGCATGCAGACCATCGCGCATTGATCGGCCGCGTGGATGCGGTCAGCGTCGCGACACCGACTGCGGCGCATCATGCGGTGGCCCGGGATTTCCTCGAGTCCGGCGCCCATGTGCTGGTCGAAAAGCCGATCACCGCGACGGCTGCCGAGGCGCGCGACCTGATCGCGATCGCCGCAAGGACGGGACGCGTGCTGCAGGTGGGGCATCTCGAACGGTTCAATCCCGTGATCCTAGCGATCAGCGGCGAACTGAAGAGCCCGCGATTCATCGAATCGAACCGGCTTGCGCCGTTCAAGGCCCGCGGCACCGACGTCAGCGTCGTGCTCGACCTGATGATCCACGACATCGACCTGGTCGAGCACATGGTGCAGTCGCCGATTGCGACGATCGATGCGGTGGGCGCGCCGGTGTTCACGGACGAAATCGACATCGCGAATGCGCGTATCCGTTTCGAGAACGGCTGCGTTGCGGACGTCACGGCGAGCCGCATCAGCCTGAAGGCGGAACGCAAGATCAGGATCTTCCAGGCCGACGCCTACCTGTCGATCGACCTGCAGCAGAAACTGCTGACCACCGTGCGCCGCCCGGCGGTCATGCCGGAAGGCGAGATGCCGGCCGTGACGGTGGAGGAACGCAGCTTCGAGCCAGGCGACGCGCTGCTCGCCGAGATCGAGTCGTTCCTGGGGGCGATCGCGCGGGGCAGCCGTCCGGTCGTGACCGGGGAAGACGGTCTGCGCGCGCTCGAGACGGCGACGCGGATCGCTGAGCTGGTCGGTGGCCGTTTATACTGAACGGCTGGAGCCGCAGGGAATCGGAACAGGCATGCAGCCGACCGACACGAGTGACCCGGATTACTACCACAAGGTCGTGGACTGCCAGTGGGCGTGTCCCGCACACACGGACGTTCCCGAGTACATCCGGCTGATCGCCCAGGGCCGCTATTCCGACGCTTACATGGTCAATCGCGAGTCCAACGTGTTCCCGGGCATCCTGGGCCGCGTCTGCGACCGCCCCTGCGAACCCGCCTGCCGGCGCGGGCGGGTCGAGGAAAAGCCCGTTGCGATCTGCCGACTGAAACGCGTCGCCGCGGACCTGCGCGAGGACATCACTGCGCGGCTGCCGAAGGCGCCCGCGCAGAAGAACGGCAAGCGCATCGCCTGCATAGGCGCCGGCCCGGCAACCCTCACGGTTGCGAACGACTTGCTGCCGCTCGGATATGAGGTCGTGATTTTCGAGCAGTACCCCATTGCCGGGGGCCTGATGCGGACCAACATCCCGTCGTTCCGGCTGCCCGCGCAGGTGCTGGACGAGGAGATCGGTTACGTGACCGGAATGGGCGCCGACCTGCGGCTCGGTTCCCCGGTCGCGAGCATGCGCCGGCTCCTGGACGACGGCGGATTTGACGCCGTGTTCGTCGGCACCGGCGCTCCCCGGGGCAAGGAACTCCGGCTGCCGGGCCGCGCGGACACGGACCGCATCCATATCGGGATCGCCTGGCTCGAATCGGTGGCATTCGAACATGTCGATTCGATCGGCGAGCGCGTGCTGATCATCGGCGTCGGAAACACGGCGATGGATTGCTGCCGGACGTCGCTGAGGCTGGGGGCAAGGAACGTCAAGGTGATGGCGCGCAAGCCCCGCGGCTTCTTCAAGGCATCCGAGTGGGAGCTCGAGGACGCCGAGGAGGAGAATGTCGAGATCATCGTCAATCACGCGCCGAAGTCATTCGTCGTCGAAGGCGGCAAGCTCACCGGCATGAACTTCGAGCGCCTCGAGTACGTGATGGACGACGCGGAGATCCGGGACCAGCGCGTGGTCGAGGAAGTGTTCATCCCCTGCGACGACGTGATACTCGCGATCGGCCAGGAAAACGCATTCCCGTGGGTCGAGCGCGACCTGGGCATCGAGTTCGACAAATGGAACGTGCCGAAGATCGACAAGCTGACCTTCGAGTCGACGCGGCCCGGCGTATTCTTCGGCGGCGACGCGGCCTTTGGCCCGAAAAACATCATCTGGGCCGTCGAGCACGGCCATCAGGCCGCGATTTCGATCCACAAGCACTGCCGGAACGAGGCGCTCTCCGCGCGCATGCCGCGCGGCCTCAACCTGCAGAGCCGCAAGGTCGGCATGAACGA
>DATKBY010000088.1:0-32977 GCA_035513555.1 Steroidobacteraceae bacterium
ACGCGCGTCCAGAACCGCGAATACAGCAGGTGCAGGATCGCGTGCTCGATGCCGCCGATGTACTGGTCCACCGGCAGCCAGTAGGCCGCGCGCTCGTCGGCCATGGCATGGTCGTTGCCCGCGCTCGCGAACCGGAAGAAGTACCACGAGGAATCGACGAAGGTATCCATCGTGTCGGTTTCGCGGCGCGCGGCCGCGCCGCATTTCGGGCAGCGGCATTCGTAGAATTCAGGCGACTTTGCGAGCGGGTTGCCGGAGCCGTCCGGCACCAGGTCCTCAGGCAGCCGCACCGGCAGCTGTTCGTCCGGCACCGGTACGTCGCCGCAGCCCGGGCAATGGATGACCGGGATCGGACAGCCCCAGTAGCGCTGGCGCGAGATGCCCCAGTCGCGCAGCCGCCAGACCACCTGCTTGCGGCCGAAGCCTTTCTTTTCGAGGTCGCCCGCGATCGCATCGATTGCGTCGTCGTATTCGAGACCGTCATAGGCGCCGGAGTTGACGCAGCGGCCTTCGTCCGCGTACCAGTCCTGCCAGGCATCAGTCGAGTAAGGCCGTCCGTCGACATCGATGACAGGCAGGATCGGCAGTCCGTATTTTTTCGCGAATGCGAAATCGCGCTCGTCGTGGCCCGGCACGCCCATCACGGCGCCTTCGCCGTAGGCCATCAGCACGTAATTGCCGACCCAGACCTCGATCCCAACGCCCGTCAGCGGATGGCGCACGAACAGGCCGGTCGGGACGCCTTTCTTCTCCATGGTCGCCAGGTCCGCTTCCATGACGCTGCCGCGGCGGCACTCATCCACGAAGGCCCGCAGCTTCGCATCGCGCGACGCCGCCAGTTCCGCCAGCGGATGCTCGGCGGCGACCGCGACGAAGCTGGCGCCCATGATCGTGTCGGCCCGCGTCGTGAAGACTTTCAGTTCGCCCTGCCGGCCGTCGATCTCGTACGGGAACGACAGGTTGACGCCTTCGCTGCGGCCGATCCAGTTCGACTGCATGACGCGCACTCGCTCGGGCCAGTCTTCGAGGCCATCGAGCGCCGCCAGCAGTTCCTCGGCATAAGCCGTGATGCGCAGGTAGTACATCGGGATCTCGCGCTTCTCGATCGGCGCCCCGGTGCGCCAGCCGCGGCCGTCGATCACCTGTTCGTTCGCGAGCACGGTCTGGTCGACGGGATCCCAGTTCACGACGCCGGTCGTCTTGTAGGCAATGCCGCGTTCGAGCATGCGCAGGAACAGCCACTGGTTCCAGCGGTAATAATCGGGATCGCAGGTCGCGAGCTCTCGTGTCCAGTCGATCGCGAACCCGAGCGCCTTCAGCTGGCGTTTCATATGCGCGATGTTGTCGCGCGTCCAGCGCGCGGGTGCGACCCGGTTCTCGATCGCCGCGTTCTCAGCCGGCAGGCCGAACGCGTCCCAGCCCATCGGCTGCAGCACATTGCAGCCCTGCATGCGCATGAAGCGCGTCAGCACGTCGCCGATCGTGTAGTTGCGCACATGTCCCATGTGCAGATGACCGCTCGGATACGGAAACATGCACAGGCAGTAGTATTTCGGCCGCGACGGGTCTTCGCGCACGGCGAATGCGCCGCTGCGGTCCCACTCGCGCTGGGCTGCGGCCTCAATTCCGGCGGGTTTGTATCGCTCCTGCATCGAACCGTGAAGGATACCTTAAAGGGATGCGACCCCTTTGCGGGCGAGCGCGGCGGCAATCATCAGGAGCGCGAGCGCGAGCACCGGCCAGTTGCCGGTGCGGGCATAGGGCGTCAGGCCGAGCCGCGGCTGGACGGTCGCTTTCAGGACCGCCGGAACGAACTGGGTTGCGCGCGCTGCAATGCGACCATCGGGCTCGATGACGGCCGTAATGCCGTTGCTGGTCGACCGCATCATCCAGCGGCCGGCTTCGCGCGCCCGGAATCGCGCCATCTGCAGCTGCTGGTGCGGCGCCGAGGAATCGCCGAACCACGCATTGTTCGTGACATTGACGAGCAGCGTCGCCCGCTCGAGCGTATCCAGCTGGTCCGCGCCATAAGCGTCCTCGTAGCAAATCGTCGCGGCGAGCAGCTGACCGCCGGCGGATAACGGCGCCTGGCTGTCCCCGCCCGGCGTCATGTCGTAGTACGGCAGGCTCATAAGCCGCATCCATTTGCGCACGAAAGCCGGCACCGGGAAGAACTCGCCGAATGGCACGAGCCGGCGCTTGTAGTACCAGCCGTCGCCGTCCGCGCTCATGGAATGGAGGCCGTTGCGTATCTCGGCGGTGTCGAAATCGAAGCGCAGCAGGCCGATCATCACGTCCGAGCCCTGCGCGCGGGATTCCCGTCGTATCCCCTCGAGAAACGCCGCCGCCTCGTGCGCCAGCACCGGGACCGAAGATTCCGGCCAGACGATGAGGCGTGCCCCCAGCGCCTCGCGATGCAGCGCCCGGTAGCGCTCGAGCGATGCCTCGCGGTTCTCGACCAGCCATTTCTGATCCTGGGGAATCGAGCCCTGCAGCAGCGCGACCGGCAGTGTCCCGCCGACGGGCGCCGTCCAGTCGCGGCCATCCAACGCGAAGGCCGCGCCCCAGACCACGGCGAGCGCCGCCAGCGCCGCTATCCGCTCGCGGCCCGTGCCGCGCAGCATCAGCACGAGCGCGCCGGCCGACAGCGCGGACGCGAGCGTCACCAGGTGGATGCCGCCGACCGGCGACAGCGCGAGCAGCCAGTTGTCGCTGTGCGCGTAACCGAGTTGCAGCCACGGGAAACCCGTGAACAGCCAGCCGCGCAGCCATTCCATCAGCATCCATCCGGCCGGAATCAGCAGGAGCAGCCGGACCGCAGCCCGCACCCATGACGCGCGTGCGACCAGCCAGCCCAGCAGCGCGTAGTAACAGCCCTTGATCGTGAGCAATGCCGCCATGATGAATACGGCGAGCCAGACCGGCGCCTGGCCGAAATCATGGACAGCGGTGTAGATCCACCAGGTGCCCGCGCCGAACAATGCGACGCCGAACAGGAAGCCGGCGCGCGCCGCCTGGCGCGGCGTCGCGTCCTCCCACAGCAGGAACAGGACCGCGGGGCCAACGATCGCGAGCGGGAAGATTCCATAGGGCGCGAAGGCGAACGCTGTCGCGGCGCCGGCGATGGCAGCGATCCATGCGCGCCGGCCCGTCATTCAGGGCCCGCGCGGCTCGCCCGGTCGCGCAGACACCGGCTCGGCCATCGTCACCCGGAGCTGATCGATGCGCCGCCGGTCGGCCCGCACGACCTTGAACTCGATGCCATCGATCGTGACAGCTTCCCCGCGCCGCGGCAGCCGGCCGAATTGCTGCATGACGATGCCGCCGATCGTGTCGTATTCCTCGTCGCTGAATTTCGTGCCGAAGTAGGCGTTGAATTCCTGCACGCGGGTGAGCGCCTGCACCGCGAACTGGCGATCGCCTTCGCGCCGTATCGTCTGGTCTTCCTCGGTATCGAACTCGTCGGCGATCTCCCCGACGATCTCCTCGATGACGTCCTCGATGGTGACGAGGCCGGACACGCCGCCGTATTCGTCCACGACGATCGCCATGTGATTGCGGCTCGCCCGGAACTCCTTGAGCAGCACGTTCAGCCGCTTGCTTTCCGGCACGAATGCCGCGGGCCGCAGCACCTCGCGGATATCGAAGCTCGCGGTGCCGCCTTCCGCGTAGTAACGCAGCAAATCCTTTGCGAGCAGGATGCCGATGATCTGGTCGCGATCGTCGCCGATCACCGGAAAGCGCGAATGGCCCGACTCGATGACGGCCGGCAGCAGGCCCTGCGGTTCGGAATCGCGCCCCAGCACGACCATCTGCGAGCGCGGCACCATGATATCGCGCACCTGCAGGTCGGCGACGCGCAGCACGCCCTGGATCATTGCCAGCGCATCCGCGTCGATGACGCCGCCGCGCGTTGCGGAGCGCAGCGCCTCGACGAGTTCCGCGCGATCGCGCGGTCCGTCGCTCGTCAGCCGCCTGAGCCAGGCGCCGGCCTTCTTTTTCGGGGCTTTCTCAGTCGCCATACGGATCCTTGATGCCGAGCCTTGCGAGCAGCGCGCGTTCGCGGCCTTCCATGCGCCGCGCGTCCGCCGTGCGCACATGGTCGAAGCCGAGCAGGTGCAGCGTGCCGTGGACGATCATGTGCGCCCAGTGCGCGGAAAGCGCCTTGCCCTGCTCGCGCGCCTCGCGCGCGACGACCGGCGCGCAGATCACGATATCGCCGAGCTGACGACGCCCGGGCGTCGGCGCCGCGGGGAACGACAGCACGTTGGTCGCGCCCGCGCGTCCTCGCCAGCGCCGGTTCAGCGCGCGGCTCTCGCCGCTGCCGACAACGCGGATACCGAGCTCGGCATCGCGGTCGCCGGCCGCGAGCGCCGCCCAGGTGCGCAGGCTCGACGGCGCCGGCGCCCAGGGCCGGCGCGTGCGATAGCGCAATAAGACGGACAGCGTCACTTGTTCTCCCCGTTGCGCCCGGGATCGCGCTCGTAGGCCTCGACGATGCGCTGCACCAGCGGGTGGCGCACGACGTCGCGCGAGGTGAACCGCGTCATCGCGATGCCCTTGACGCCGTCCAGCACGTCGAGCGCGTGGCGCAGGCCGGACTGGCGGTGCGCCGGCAGGTCGGTCTGCGTGATGTCGCCCGTCACTACCGCGTGCGACCCGAAACCGATGCGCGTCAGGAACATCTTGATCTGCTCGACCGTCGTGTTCTGCGCCTCGTCCAGGATGATGAACGCCTCGTTCAGCGTGCGGCCGCGCATGAAGGCGAGCGGCGCCACCTCGATCACGTTGCGTTCGATCAGGCGCGCGACGCGGTCGAAGCCGACCATCTCGTAGAGCGCGTCATACATCGGCCGCAGGTACGGATCGATCTTCTGCGACATGTCGCCGGGCAGGAAGCCGAGGCGCTCGCCGGCCTCGACGGCGGGACGCACCAGCACGAGCCGCCGCACGGTCTCGCGCTGCAGCGCCTCGACCGCGCAGGCGACCGCGAGATAGGTCTTGCCCGTGCCGGCCGGGCCGATGCCGAATGTCAGGTCGTGGCTACGAATGTTCTGCAGGTACTCCTGCTGCGCGGGGCCACGGCCGCGGATGCGCCCGCGCACGGTCTCGACGCCCTGCTCGTCTTCCGACGGCACGCCGCCCATCGCGGCTTCCTGGATCGCGAGATGCACGTCCTCGGGCGAGACCGGCCGGGCCGCCGCGCGATCGTGCAGTGCGCGCAGCACGCTCGCGGCAACCGCGGCATTGATTCCGCTCAGCGAGAACTGCCCGGAGCGGCGGCGGATCTCGACGCCCAGGCGGTCTTCGAGCTGGCGCAGGTTTGCATCCAGTGGTCCGCACAGCGACGCGAGGCGCGCATTGTCGCCGGCACCGAAGTCGACGCTGGATTCGGGTACCGCGTTCAAGCGACGAGCCGGCCGCGCAGCGAATTCGGCCTCGCTTCGGTGATCCGCACCCGCGCAAACCGGTTGACGAGCGCCGCGGGGCCGTCGAAATTGACCCAGCGCATGTTCTCGGTGCGCCCGGCGAGTTCGCGCAGGTCGCGGCGCGATGGCCGCTCGACCAGCACGCGCTGCGTGCTCCCGACCATGCGCTCGCTGATGCGCCGCGACTGCAGGTCGAGCTGCGCCTGCAGGCGCTCGAGCCGTTCCTGCTTCTGCTCGCGACTCACCTCGTCCGGCAGCGCCGCGGCGGGCGTGCCGGGCCGGCGGCTGTAGATGAAACTGAACGACTGGTCGAAGCCGACATCGGCGATCAGGTCGAGCGTCTGCTGGAAATCCGCCTCGGTCTCGCCGGGGAAGCCGATGATGAAGTCCGACGACAGGCTGATGTCCGGGCGCACCGCGCGCAGCCTGCGGATCTTCTGCTTGTATTCGAGCCGCGTATAGCCGCGTTTCATCAGCGACAGGATGCGGTCGGAGCCGCTCTGCACAGGCAGGTGCAGGTAGTTCGCCAGCTTCGGCACGTCGGCGTAGGCCGCGATCAGCGCATCGTTGAATTCCACCGGGTGCGACGTCGTGAAGCGGATGCGCTCGAGGCCTTCGAAGCGCGCGATGTGGCGGATCAACGTCGCCAGATCGCAGTCCGTGCCGTCCCGCATCGCACCGCGATAGGCATTGACATTCTGGCCGAGCAGTGTGATCTCGCTGACGCCCTGCGCGACCAGCGAAGACACCTCGTCCACGACCTGTTCGAAGCGCCGGCTCATCTCTTCGCCGCGGGTGTAGGGCACGACGCAGAAGGTGCAGTACTTGCTGCAGCCCTCCATGATCGAGACGAATGCGGAGGCGCCGGAGGCAGCGGGCTCGGGCAACTGGTCGAATTTCTCGATCTCCGGGAATGAAACGTCCACCTGCGGCGCGCGCGTCGCGCGCCATGAAGCGATCATCGCGGGCAGCCGGTGGATGGTCTGCGGGCCGAATACGAGATCCACGAAGCGCGCGCGTTCGAGGATGCCCTCGCCTTCCTGGCTCGCGACGCAGCCGCCGACGCCGATCACGAGCGCGGGCTTGCGCTCCTTCAGCTGGCGGAACCTGCCGAGATGCGAGAACACTTTTTCCTGCGCCTTCTCGCGCACCGAGCAGGTGTTCAGCAGCACGACGTCGGCTTGCTCCGGATCGTCGGTCAGTTCCAGGCCATCGGATGCGCGCAGCACGTCGGCCATGCGGGCCGAGTCGTATTCGTTCATCTGGCAGCCGAAGGTCGAGATATAAAGGCGGCCGCTCATGTCCGGTATAAGCGTACCGGTTTTGGCACCATCATCTCAACTCTTTGTTTTTACTTGATTTTCTTCGCCAGCTCGTGGCCAAACGTGCCGGTCGAGTAGAACGCCGAATCCGGGGTCCTGAGGTCCCCGAGCACAAAGCGCCCGGTCGCCGTGATGCGCGCGTTCGGCGGCAGCGTGTCCGCGACCGTGCGGCGGCGCTGCATGTGCACCGAATACTCGAGTTCACTCAGCAACGCAGGCTTTGAAAAGTAGTAGCCCTGACCGGCGACGCAGCCGAGATTGACGAGCTCCCGCTGCTGGTGCTCGAGCTCGATGCCTTCCGCGACCACCTCGAGACCGAGGGTCTCGCCGAGCGCAATGATCGCGCGCGCGAGTCCCGCGCCGTCGTCGATGCCGCCGAGCTGCTGCACGAACGAACGGTCGATCTTCAATATGTCGATCGGGAACCGGTGCAGGTAGGAGAGCGACGAATAGCCGGTCCCGAAATCGTCGATCGCGATGCGCACGCCGAGCTTTTTGAGTTGCGTCAGCTGCGCGAGCACCTCGTCGGAGTTCTGCATCAGCACGCTCTCGGTCAGCTCGATGACCACGCAGCCCGGCTCGATCCCTGACGTCTGCAGCGCCGCCGCCACGTCGCCGACGATGTCCGACTTCACGAGCTGGGTCGCCGAGACATTGATCGCGGCGCGTATCTGGCGTCCTTCCGGCAGGCGACCCTGCCAGACGCGCACCTCGTGACAGGCCTGCAACAGCACCCAGCGCCCCATGGCGACGATCTGCCCGGTTTCTTCGGATACGCGGATGAACTCCGCCGGCTGGAGCAGGCCGCGCTGCGGATGGCGCCAGCGCAGCAGGGCCTCGACGCCCAGCAGGTAGCCGGATTTCAGCTCGACAATCGGCTGGTAATGCAGCAGGAACTGATTGTCGAGCAGTGCTTTCGCGATCTGGGTTTCCATCTCCTGGCGCTTGTTTTCCGCGCGATTCATCGCCGGCTCGTAGATCGTGTAGCGGCCCTTGCCCTGCGCCTTCGACGAATACATCGCAACGTCCGCGTTGCGCATCAGGTCCTCGACCCCGTCTTCCGGCGTCGCGAAAGCGACGCCGATACTGGCGCCGACACGCATGTCGGGTCCCGGCAGGTCCAGCGATTCCTGCAGTGCTTCGACGATCCGCGCCGCGATCTCGATCACCGGCTCCTTGCCGGTGAGATTCTCGAACAGGACCGCGAACTCGTCGCCGCCAAGACGCGCCACGGTGTCGCCATTCCGGGTCGTCTTCGAGATCCGCTGAGCGCTCTTGTGCAGTACGCGGTCGCCATGCGAATGGCCCAGGGAGTCGTTGATCTTCTTGAAGTTGTCGAGGTCGACGAACATGACCGCGACGCCGCGATTGTTGCGCTTGCTCACTGCCAGCGCATGCTCGACCCGGTCGCGGAACAGCGCACGGTTGGCTAGCAGCGTCAGCGGATCGTGGAATGCCAGGCGGCGCAACTGCTCTTCCATGCCCTTACGGTCGGTCATGTCGCGCAGGTTCAGCAGGCGGCCGCGGATGGACGGGTCCTCGTCCATGTTGGTGCCATAGATTTCGACGATGCGCTGCCGCTCGTTGCCCCGGGGAATGCGCGCCTCGAATGTCGCGGTTGCGCCCGGGTGCTCGAGGTCGCGGGCGAGGAAGCTGCGCAGCCGCGCGCGGTCGTCGAGCGATACGAGCTCCTCCAGCGGCCGGCCGATCAATGCCTCCGCGGAAAGTCCGAAGATCCGCTCCGCAGTCGCCGTGACGTAGCGGATCGAGCCGTCCGCACCGAGTATCGCGATGACGTCAGTCGTGTTCCGGATCAGCGCGGCAAAACGCGCCTCGGCCGAGCGCGTGGCGAGGCCGGTCTGCATCGTCACCGCAAAGCCGGTAGCGAGGACCTGGCGCGCGAACAGGAGCACGGCCGAGAGGCAGACGACGGAGGCGATCAGCACGGCCGGCTGATCGAGCGTGCCCGCATGCTGGAGCAGGAGCGCATAGCCTGCCAGCACCAGCGCTGCGTGGGGTACCAGCGCCGCGATCGGCGAGCCGCGTTCCGAGACATTCATCGGCGGCGCGTGGCGTTCGTTGCGCAGATAGTCGAATTGCGCGGCCAACGCGAGCGCCGCCAGTGACAGCAGCCGCAAGGGCGTCGCGCCCGTCACGATGCCCGCGCCGACGAGATCGAGCAGCCGTGCGGCGGCGAGCGCGGCGAGCGCCAATGCGAATGTCACGAGGCCGGGCCACCCCTGCCAGTCGGAACGGCGCAGCAACAGGATCGCGGCGACGAGCATGACGGCGCCGTCGAGGACGGCAGCCCAGGCGGCTCCGGGCGGCGCGCCGCCGGACAGCATCGACGCCGGTGCGACCGCGTGCGGAACGACCAGCCAGAGCAATCCGCCGATACAGAGCACGACGATCAGGGTCTCGAGCCAGAACTGCAGGCCAAACGCCGTCCCGCGCGTCGACCACAACAATGAGGCGGCCGAGATCGCCGCACAGGGGACGAAGGCGATGTGCAGCCAGCCGGCGAATGCCGACAGCGCTGGCAGCCCAAAAGCCGCTGCCACGTTGCCGGCCAGCAGCCCCGCCAGTTCGAGCCCGGCCGCGAAGGCGATCCATCGCCAGGCGGCGCGGCGCCACGGCGAGAGGTCATGCAACTGGGATGCCTGCCAGATGACGGCAATGGCGGCGACCGACGCCACCGCGATCAGCACGAGCGACAGGGACATGCCGGAGGCCGCCAGCGCCCGGGACCCCTGATGCGCGGCGAAGCCAGCAATGGCGATGCAGCCGAGCACGAGCCAGCCTGACGCGCGGTCAAACCACGACGCCAGAGCCTCGCGTAACGGGCTCCCTGGGAGCTGGTTCTGGTCCAGCGCCATCGGGCACGATCTCCTTACGGTAAGTCAGCCCGATGGTGACTTAATGCGGCCCGGCAGGACGCCAAACCGGTCACATAAAGAGGCGTTTCCGTCCTAAAAAGGGATGTCGTCGTCGAAAGATTCGGCTACGCCCGCCGGCTCCTGCCGCGGACTGGCGGCCTCCCCGCGCGGCGCGCTGCGCTCGCCACCACCCCCCGCACCCCCGCGGCCGCCCAGCATCTGCATCTCGTTCGCGACGATTTCGGTCGAATAGCGGTCCTGGCCTTCCTTGTCCTGCCACTTGCGCGTACGCAGGCGGCCTTCGATGTAAAGCTGCGAGCCTTTGCGCAGATACTCGGCGGCGATCTCCGCCAGGCGGTCGAACATCACGACGTTGTGCCATTCCGTCGCTTCCTTGTTCTCGCCCGTCTGCTTGTCGCGCCACTGCTCGGTGGTCGCCATGCGCAGATTCACGACGGCCTTGCCGGAAGGCATGGCGCGCTGCTGGGGATCCTGTCCCAGGTGGCCGATCAGGATGACTTTGTTGATGCCGCGGGCCATGGCGATCCCCTTTTATTGTCCGGTCACGCAATTGTAGTCGCCCGCCGCCCGCCGGCGCATCGGTTATCGGGCGCCTGCGTTGAAAATCGCGCCGGAAACACCGGTCCGGCGCGCCAGCGGCAGCCAGGCGAATACCGCGATGGCGCCCGCGATGAAGATCGCAGGCCCGGCCGCGCTCGTGCCGAGCAGCGCCCCGCCGACGACGCCGCCAGCGAACGCACCCGCGAACTGGCAGGTCGCGAACACGCCAAGCGCGGCACCCCGCGAGGCCTCGCACGCGGCTACCGTCAGCGCCGCGGGCAACCGTGCCTCCAGGAAGTTGAACGCGCCGAAGTACAGGGCGAGTGCGGCGGCAAGCCCGCCGAGATCGCCCTCAGCCCAGGCCAGCGCGAGCAGCGCGGCGGCCAGCAGCGCGCCGGCCGCGAATGCCGCCCGGCCCGCATGGCGACTGCGTTCCGACCAGAGCACGAGCGGCAGCGTCAGCAGGAGCGATGCGCCGAATACGGCGACATACACGAGCCAGTGGCGCGCGGCTTCGATGCCATGCAGATCGCGAAGCGCATGCGGCACGGCGATGAAAGTCGCGGTCAGGGTCAGGTGCAGTACGAAGATGCCGGCGAAATAAGGCATGAGCGGCCGGGTCAGCACGCTCCGCCACGAGCGGCCGGCCGCGGGCCGCGCCGGCCGCGCCGGCTCCGCCGGCACGGCGAACAGCACGATGCCGAGCGCGAGCACCCCCAGCACGCCGATCAGCACGAAAACGCCCGACACGCCGATCGCGCCCGCGAGCAGCGGTCCCGCGACCAGGGACAGCACGAAAGACGCGCCGATGCTCATGCCGATGATGAGCATCGCGCGCGTGCGTGACGCCGGCCGCGTCAGGTCGACGAGCAGCGCCATGGCGGGCCCCGACACCGCGCCGAGTCCCTGCACGATGCGCGCGACGATGACCGCCCAGGCGCTGCCCGCGACGGCGCCGAGCGCGGAACCCGCGATGTGCAGGACGAGTCCGACGACGATCAGGGGCTTGCGCCCGATGCGGTCCGACCACGCGCCGAATGGAATCTGCATGATGGCCTGGGCGAGGCCGTAAGCGCCGACCGCGAGCCCCGCGAGCAATGGCGTTCCGCCCGGCAGCGACCCCACGTGCAGCGCGAGGACCGGCAGCAGCAGAAAGAGCCCGAGCAGCCGCGTCGCGTAGATCGCGGCCAGGGATGCAACGACACGACGCTCGGCGGGCAGGAGCGCCGCGCCAGACGGCAAGGCCACTGGAAATCCCTTTGCGGTGCCCGGAACGGGCGGGCTATTCTATCAGGCTGCCCAATGTCCAAATCGATCCTCATCCGCGGCGCGCGCACGCACAATCTCCGGGGTCTTGATCTCGAGCTGCCGCGCGACCGCCTGATCGTTTTCACCGGCCTTTCAGGCTCCGGCAAGTCGTCGCTCGCCTTCGATACGATCTATGCGGAAGGCCAGCGGCGCTACGTGGAATCGCTGTCGGCCTACGCGCGCCAGTTCCTGTCCATGATGGAAAAGCCGGACGTGGATTCGATCGAGGGTCTGTCGCCCGCGATCTCGATCGAGCAGAAATCGACTTCGCACAATCCGCGCTCGACCGTCGGCACGGTCACCGAGATCTACGACTACCTGCGACTGCTGTATGCGCGTGCCGGCATCCCGCGCTGCCCGGATCACGGACTCGACCTCACGGCCCAGACCGTGAGCCAGATGGTGGACCAGGTGCTGGCGCTGCCGGAAGGCACGGCGATCGCATTGCTCGCGCCGGTGATCGCCGGGCGCAAGGGCGAACACCTGCAGCTGCTCGAGGAACTGCGCGGGAAGGGCTTCGTGCGCGCGCGCATCAACGGCCGCTACGTCGAGCTCGACGCAACGCCGAAGCTCGACCCGAAGCGCAAGCAGACCATCGAGGCCGTCGTCGACCGCCTGAAAGTGCGCCCGGACCTGCAGCAACGCCTCGCCGAATCCTTCGAAACGGCGCTCCGGCTCGGCGAAGGCGTTGCCCGCATTGCCTTTCTTGACGATCCGAAGCGCGAGGAACTGCTGTTGTCCGACAAGTTTGCCTGCACGGTCTGCGGCTATTCGCTACCGGAGCTCGAGCCGCGGCTGTTCTCGTTCAACAATCCGCATGGCGCCTGCCCGGGCTGCGACGGCCTCGGCATCAAGCAGTTCTTCGATCCGGATCGCGTCGTCACGCATCCGCAGCTGTCGCTCGCGAGCGGCGCCGTGCGCGGCTGGGACCGGCGGAATGCCTACTACTACCAGATGATCCAGGCGCTCGCCGATCATTACCGCTTCGATCCGGAAGCGTCCTATGCCGACCTCCCGCCGCGGGCGCGGGAAGTGCTGATGGAAGGCAGCGGCGGCGAGGAAATCGAGTTCCGCTACTTCGATTCGCGCGGCCGGACGACGAAGCGCAAACACAAGTTCGAAGGAATACTCCCCAACCTTGAGCGCCGCTATCACGAGACCGAATCCATGGCGATGCGCGAGGAACTCGCGCGCTATCTCGGCACGCGCCGTTGCCCGGAATGCGACGGCGCCCGCCTCGCCCGCCCGGCCCGGCACGTATTCGTCGGCGGCACGGCGCTGCCGTCGATCTCTGCGATGCCGGTGCGCCGCGCGCTCGAGTTCTTCGACGGGCTCGCGCTCGAGGGCTGGCGCGCGACGATCGCGGCGAAGATCGTCAAGGAAATCACGGACCGGCTCGGATTTCTGGTCGACGTCGGCCTCGATTACCTGACGCTCGACCGCAGCGCCGAGACGCTTTCCGGCGGCGAAGCGCAGCGCATCCGGCTCGCGAGCCAGATCGGCTCGGGACTCGTCGGCGTCATGTACATCCTGGACGAGCCGTCGATCGGCCTGCACCAGCGCGACAACCAGCGCCTGCTCGACACGCTGCACCGGCTGCGTGATCTCGGCAACACCGTGATCGTCGTCGAGCACGACGAGGATGCGATCCGCCAGGCGGATCACGTCGTCGATCTCGGGCCCGGCGCCGGCGTGCACGGCGGTCGCATCGTCGCCCAGGGCACGCCGGCGGAGATCGAGGCGAGCCCGGCATCGCTGACCGGCCAGTATCTGTCCGGCCGCAAGCGCATCGAGATCCCGGACAAGCGGCGGGCGCGCAATCCGAAGCAGCAGCTGCGCCTGCGCCAGGCGAGCGGCAACAACCTGAAGGCCATCGACGTCGCCTTTCCGGTCGGGCTCTTCACCTGCGTGAGCGGCGTCTCCGGCTCGGGCAAGTCCACGCTCGTGAACGACACGCTCTACCGGCTGGTTGCGCGCTCGCTCGATCTCATCGCGGAGCAGCCGGCGGCCTGCGTCGGCATCGACGGACTGGGCGCGATCGATCGCGTCATCGACATCGACCAGAGCCCGATCGGCCGCACGCCGCGCTCGAATCCGGCGACCTACACCGGGCTCTTCACGCCGATTCGCGAGCTCTTTGCCGGCACGCCGGAGTCGCGCTCGCGCGGCTACAAGCCGGGTCGGTTCAGCTTCAACGTCAAGGGCGGCCGCTGCGAGGCCTGCGAGGGCGACGGCGTCATCAAGGTCGAGATGCACTTCCTGCCGGATGTCTACGTGGCCTGCGACGTCTGCAAGGGCCGGCGTTACAACCGCGAGACGCTGGACGTGCGCTACAAGGGCAGGAACATCCACGAAGTGCTGGACATGACGATCGAGGACGCCGCGATATTCTTCCAGGCCGTGCCGGTGGTCGCGACCAAGCTGCAGACGCTGCTCGATGTCGGGCTATCCTACGTACGGCTCGGCCAGAATGCGACGACGCTCTCCGGCGGCGAGGCACAGCGCGTCAAGCTCGCGAAGGAACTCTCCAAGCGCGCGACCGGCCGGACACTCTATATATTGGACGAGCCGACCACCGGCCTGCACTTCGAGGACGTCAAGCACCTGCTCGCCGTGCTGCATCGCCTGCGCGACGAGGGCAACACGGTGATCGTCATCGAGCACAATCTCGACGTGATCAAGACAGCGGACTGGGTCATCGACCTCGGGCCGGAGGGCGGCGACGGCGGCGGCGAGATCGTCGGCGAGGGCACGCCCGAGCAGCTTGTGCGGGCGAACGGTTCGTTCACCGGACGTTATCTGAAACGGGTGCTGGCGCGGGGACGGAAGGCGGCATGAAACGCGGGCTGTTGACGTCGCTGATTCTACCCGCGGCACTGGTTGCCGGTTTCGCGGCGGCGGCGGGCTTGAAGCTGGAATCCGCCTGGGCTCGCTCCTCCCCGCCCGGTGCGCAGGTCGCCGCCGTGTATCTGCGCATCGACAATAGCGGCGGGAAATCCGACCGGCTGCTGACGATCCGGAGCGACGTAGCCGCGAGCGCGGAAGTCCATCGCACGACGGTCGTGGAAGGCGTCGCGCGGATGCGGCCGGTCTCGACGCTGCACGTCGGCGCGAATGAAGTCGTGGCATTCGAACCGGGCGGCCTGCACATCATGCTGTTCGGCCTGAAGCAGCCGCTGGTCGCGGGTGAATCGTTCCGGGTCGAACTTGGGTTCGAGCTGTCGGGCAAACAACAGGTGACCGTGAAGGTCCGGGAGAACTGAGCCATGGTATTGCGTGCCACCGCCCTGGCGATCGGGTTACTGTCCGCGAGCATCGCGTCGGCATCGGCACCGACGCCGGCGCATCTCGAACACGCGAAGCACGTGCTGGCCGAAGGCATCCTGTTCGACGGCCACAACGACCTGCCCTGGGCCATCCGCACGGACAAGGTTACACCGGGTGACGTCGAAGCCTACGACCTGCGCAAGCCGACGCGCGGCCAGACCGATATTGCGCGGCTGCGGCAAGGCGGCGTGGGCGCGCAGTTCTGGTCCGTGTATGTGCCCGGCGAACTGAGGGAAGGCATGGCGCGCACGCAGCTCGAGCAGATCGACCTCATGCGCCGCGTGATCGCGCGGTATCCGGAGGCGCTGCAGCTCGCGAGCACCGCCCAGGACATCCGCGACGCGAAGAAAGCCGGCCGCATCGGCTCCATGCTCGGGATCGAGGGCGGGCATGCGATCGAGAATTCGCTGGCGCTGCTGCGGAGCTACTACGACTTGGGCGTGCGCTACATGACGCTCACGCATAACACGAACATCGACTGGGCGGATTCGGCGGCAGACCTGCCGGCCCGACACAACGGCCTGTCTCCATTCGGCGAACAGGTCGTCCAGGAGATGAACCGGATCGGCATGCTGGTGGATCTCTCCCACACGTCCGCCGACACGATGGCGGATGCGATCCGGGTGTCGCGCGCGCCGGTGATCTTCTCGCACTCCTCCGCCAAGGGCGTCTGCGACGTGCCGCGCAACGTCGCGGACGACGTGCTGAAAATGCTGCCCGCAAACGGCGGCGTGGTGATGGTCACCTTCGTCGCGGGCTTCACCGACCAGGACGTTGCCCGCGTGATGCAGCCGCTGATCGAGGAATTCAACCGCCGCGCATACGACGTCAAGACCGACGCGGAACGCACACTGCTCTTCGAGGAGCTGAAGGCCGGCGTCGTGATTCCGAAGACGACTGTCGCGAAGGTGGCGGACCAGATCGACTACGTGCGCCGCGTGGCGGGCGTCCGGCACGTGGGCATCGGCGGCGATTACGACGGCAACACCGAATGGCCGGAAGGGCTGTCGGATGTCTCGATGTACCCGAACCTGTTTGCGGAGCTGATCCGCCGCGGCTGGGGCGATGAAGACCTCAAGCTGCTGGCCGGGGAAAACGTGCTGCGCGCGCTGGAACAGGCGGAGCAGGTTGCCCGCGAGATGAACCAGGCGCCCTGAGACGTTTCCGCTGAACCGTTTTCAGCGGACCCGGCGCCGGTTTTGAGTCATCGCGCCGGCGCCCCCGCCGGCCCCGCGCTCGTGAACAGATGCGCGACTTCGCCCTGGCCGCGCTGCTCGCGGTACTTCCCATGCGTGAATTCGGAGACGACCCGGCGCCAGAAGCGGATCGCATCGGCATTGCGTGACTGCTCGGCGATGGTCCACTCGCCCGCGTAGCGCGCGAACAGGATCATCGCGGCGCCGCGTCCGACGCCCTTCCCGCGGAACGGGCGGCGGATGAAGAACTCGCTCAGACGGTAATGCCGCACCTTGTCGTCGGGCACGGCGTGCACACGCTGCACGACCGCGAAGCCGGTGGGCTCGTTCTCGCGCAGGATCACGAACGCCGTCTGGCGGTCGTCGTGAAACCAGCCCTGGATGATTTCGGAGATGTTCTGGCCGGTGGTGGTCAGCGACGGAAATACGCCGGTCGTGTCCGCGGTCAGGTCGGCGAGATACTCGCCGTAGATTTCCTCTATCCAGTCGCGATCGGACTGGGAGCCTTTCGCTTCACGGATGGTGATCGGCATCGCGGCTCACCGGAAACACAACGGCCGGGAGGAAGTCGCGGTGTGTGCCGCGCCATCCACCCGGCCGATTGGACCAATTGCAGTCGTAGCTTACTGCGGAGGAGTTGCGGCTTCTTCCGCGGACTGCGCAGCGGCATCGGCAGACGCGCCGGCCGCAGCGGCATCGGCAGCGGCGGCATCAGCAGCGGCCTCGGCAGCAGCTGCATCAGCAGCAGCTGCATCAGCAAAAGCGTCCACCGCTGGCGCGACTTCCTGCGCCGGAGCAGCAGGTTCTTCAGCCGGCACTTCAACATCCTGCTTGGCACCGCAGGCACCCAATACGAGGGCAACCGCAATGGCGCCCAGGAGATTTGCATTCATCGTCAGTTACCCCAGTTCATTTCGTTTAGTGAGAAAGGCGAGTCTGCGACGAAAACACCTGATTTTTCCGCATCAGGCGCTTCGGCGCGTGCATCGATTTTACCGCTATTGCCCGCGTTAGCAACGGTCGCAAATCAGCGACACTTTTTTTCGCCGCTGCAACGCATGGCCAATCGCGCAGGCAACGGCTACGCTTCCGCGAGGTTCTGGCGCGGGAGGCGGAATGGCGATGTCCGATCTGGAGGCACTGTATGGCGACCATCTGCGCCAGCTCATGGCGGTTGCCGACGAGGCGCTCGCCGCTGGAGGCTATGACGGCCTGATCGTGGGCTCCGGCAGCCTGCGTTATTACTACCTCGACGACAGCAGCTATCCGTTCCGGCCGAATCCCCGTTACCGGGCGTGGCTGCCTGACGCGAGCCCGGATTCCTTCATCGTTTACCGGCCCGGAAACCGCCCAAAACACGTTTTCCATCAGCCAGATGACTACTGGTACCTGCCGCCTGCCGTGCCGGCAGGCTACTGGGTGGATTCCTTCGACTTGCAGGTGGTTCGCTCGCCAGACGCCCTCAGAAGCCACTTGGGCGGCAAGGCGCGGTGGGCCGTGCTGGGCGAGCCTGCACCCGCGACCGATGGGCTGGGCGACTACGACCCGCCGGCGGTCGTGGCACGTCTGGACTATGCCCGTGCTGTCAAGACGCCCTATGAACTGGCCTGCATGGCGAAAGCGACGGCCGCTGGCGTGCGTGCACACCGGGCGGCGGAAGCCGGCTTCCGGTCGGGCGCCTCGGAGTACGAGATCCACCTCGCCTACTGCCGGGCGGCCGGCGCGCGCGAGGAGGAGCTGCCTTACAACAACATCATCGCCTTCGACACCCACGCGGCGGTGCTGCACTACCAGCTGCTGGACCGCAGCCGGCCGCCGGGCGTGAAGTCGTTCCTGATCGACGCCGGCGCCCAGCAGGCAGGCTATGCCTGCGACATCACGCGCACTTATGCGGCGGCGCCGGGCGAGTTCCTGGACCTGATCGATGCGCTCGACGCCGCGCAGCTCAAGCTTGCCGATCTGGTGCGGCCCGACACCGACTACCGCGACATCCATCTCGCGGCGCATCGCGCGATCGCGGAAATCCTGGTTGGCCAGGGGCTGGTATCGGGTTCGGCGGATGCCGCGGTCGACACCGGCGTGACGTCGGTTTTCTTCCCGCACGGCATCGGCCACCTGCTCGGCCTGATGGTGCACGACGCCGGCGGCTTCATGGCGAGCGCGGAAGGCGGCACGCTGGCGAAGCCCGAGGGGCATCCGTACCTGCGGCTTACGCGCCCGCTGGAAGCGGGATTCGTCGTGACGATCGAGCCGGGAATCTATTTCATCGATTCGCTGCTCGCGCAGGCGCAGCGCGACGCGCGCGGGCGCGCAATCCACTGGGCGAAGGTCGATGCGCTCCGGCCCTGGGGCGGCGTCCGGATCGAGGACAACGTCGTCGCGCGGGCGACCGGCGCGCCGCGAAACCTCACGCGCGAGGCGTTTGCCGCCGCGGCGCGCTAGCGCTGCCGCAGCAGGTCGCGGATTTCGGTCAGCAGCACTTCCTCGCGCGGCGGCGGCGGCGGCGGGGAGATCGTCACCGGCTGGGGCTTCTTCATGCGGTTGATGGCCTTGAGCGCCATGAAGATCGCGAGCGCGATGATCAGGAAGTCGAGCAGCGCCTGAAGAAACTGGCCGTACTGGATGGCGACGGGTTCGCCGGTCGCCGCATTCGTGCCGAGCACGACAGTCAGGTCTGCGAAATTGACGCCCCCGATTGCCCAGCCGAGCGGCGGCATCACGATGGAATCCACGAGCGCGGACACGATCTTGCCGAATGCGGCGCCGATGATGATGCCGACGGCCATGTCCAGAACATTGCCCTTCATCGCGAACTCTCTGAATTCCTGCACTATCCCCATGACGCCCTCCTTATCTTTGGTGCCGGGTCGTACTTTCGTAGTTTGGCACGCCAGATTACGAATGTACGACCCGGCACCGAATCGAAAAAAAGCCGGGGGTGACCCCGGCTTCTCCATGGCGACCAAAGGGGTGCGTCCCCTTTCGGTTTGGAAATCTTATGCGGCGGCTTTCTTCCGGCGCTTCGGTGCGGCCTCGGTTTTCGCTGCAGCCTTCCTGGGCGCTTTCTTCGGAGCTGCGGACTTCGTTTTGGCTTTATTCTTTGCCGGCTTGTCTTCGGGCGCGGGCGCCACGGCGGCTTCGCCCTCGACCAGCTGCATGAATGCCATCGGGGCGGAATCGCCCGGGCGCGGCTCCATCTTCAGGATGCGCGTGTAGCCGCCGGCGCGGGTGCGGAAGCGCGGCCCGATGTCGCCGAACAGCTTCTCGACCACGGCCTTGTCGCGCAGTCGCGACCACGCGCGGCGGCGGTCGGCATCCGAGCCGCTCTTGCCGAGCGTGATCAGCGGTTCCACGACGCGGCGCAGTTCCTTCGCCTTCGGCAGTGTCGTGCGGATCTTCTCCTCGCGGAGCAGCGCCACGGACATGTTGCGCATCAGCGCCCGGCGATGGGAGCTGTTGCGCGAAAGCTGGCGTCCCGACAGTTGGTGTCGCATGAGTCTTTATCCCGTGGGCGCGTTCAGGCCGAACGCAGCTCGTCTTCGCGGCGCAGCGACGCCGGCGGCCAGCCGTCGATGCGCATGCCGAGCGTCAGTCCATGGCTCTCCAGGACTTCCTTGATCTCGGTCAGCGACTTCTTGCCGAGGTTCGGCGTGCGCAAGAGCTCGACCTCGGTGCGCTGCACCAGGTCGCCGATGTAATGGATGTTCTCGGCCTTCAGGCAGTTGGCGCTCCTGACCGTCAGCTCGAGCTCGTCCACCGGGCGCAGCAGGATCGGATCCGGCAGCGGGCCCGCGTCGCGGCTCGGCGACTCGCCCTGGCCTTCGAGGTCCACGAATACGGTGAGCTGTTCCTTCAGGATCGAGCCGGCGCGGCGGATCGCCTCGTCCGGGTTGATCGTGCCGTTGGTCTCGATGTCGATGATCAGCTTGTCGAGGTCGGTGCGCTGTTCGACGCGCGCGGACTCGATGCCATAGGTCACGCGGCGCACCGGCGAGAACGACGCGTCGAGCTGCAGGCGCCCGATCGGGCGGCTCTGCTCCTCGAACTCAAGGCGCTGCACTGCCGGGCGATAGCCGCGGCCGCGCTCGATCTTCAGGTTCATCGCGAGTTCCACGGCCTTGTTCAGGTTCGCGATGACCAGTTCCGGATTGACGACGATGACGTCATGGTCGATCTGGATGTCGCCGGCGGTCACCGGGCCGGGCCCCTTCTTCTGCAGGCGCAGCTCGACCGAGTCGCGCGTGTGCATCTCGATCGCGACTGACTTGAGGTTGAGCAGGATCTCGACGACGTCCTCCTGGACGCCTTCGATGCTCGTGTACTCGTGCAGCACGCCCTCGATCTCGACCTCGGTCACGGCGCAGCCGGGCATCGAGGACAGCAGCACGCGCCGGAGCGCGTTGCCGAGCGTATGGCCGAAGCCGCGTTCGAACGGCTCGATCACGATGCGCGCCTGCCGCGCCGCCGTCTCGGTCACCTTGACCGAGCGGGGCTTGAGGAATTCCGTGGCGGATCCTTGCATTGCCGTCACCCTTACTTCGAATAAAGCTCGACGACCAGGTTCTCGTTGATGTCCGGGAGGATCTGGTCACGGTCCGGCAACGCCTTCAGCGTGCCGGTGAATTTCTTGTCGTCCACTTCGACCCAGTCGGGCAGCCCGATTTGCGTCGCGATGGCGAGCGCGGCGGCGATGCGCGCCTGCTCGCGGGACTTCTCGCGCACGGCGATGGTGTCGCCGGCCGCACACTGGTACGACGGCACGTTGACCCTGTCGCCGTTCACCTCGATCGCCTTGTGCGACACGAGCTGGCGGGCCTCGGCGCGCGTCGCGGCGAAACCCATGCGGTAGACGACGTTGTCCAGGCGGCCTTCGAGGAAGCGCAGCAGGTTCTCGCCGGTCGATCCCGGGCGGCCCGCGGCCTTCGTGTAGTAATTGCGGAACTGCCGCTCGAGCACGCCGTACATGCGGCGCAGCTTCTGCTTCTCGCGCAGCTGCACGCCGTAGCCGGATAGCCGGGTGCGGCGGTCGCCCTTGACGCCGCCCGGCGGCACTTCGAGCTTGCACTTGCTCTCGAGCGGCTTGATGCCGCTCTTGAGGAAGAGATCAGTGCCCTCGCGGCGCGAGAGCTTGCACTTGGGACCGAGATATCTTGCCATTGTCCTCTCGACCTCAGACGCGCCGCTTTTTGGGCGGGCGGCAACCGTTATGCGGAATCGGTGTCACGTCCTCGATGCTCGTGACCTTCAGGCCGCAGCCGTTCAGGGCGCGCACCGCGGATTCGCGACCGGGCCCCGGACCGCGCACGCGCACCTCGACGGTGCGCAGGCCGTATTCCTGGGCCGCGACGCCCGCCTTCTCGGCCGCGACCTGCGCGGCGAACGGCGTGCTCTTGCGCGAGCCGCGGAATCCCGAACCGCCCGACGTCGCCCAGGCGAGCGTGTTGCCCTGCCGGTCGGTGATCGTGACGATCGTGTTGTTGAACGAGGCGTGGATGTGCGCGACGCCGTCGGACACCTGGCGCTTCGATTTCTTGCGCGCCTTCGGCGCGGCGGCGGTCTCTGCTTTCGCTTCCGGCTTCGTTTCCGTCTTCGTTTCTGTCTTCTCGTTCATCTCAGACCTTGCCCGCCTGTACGTTGGTCTTGATCGCCGCGCGGCGCGGGCCCTTGCGGGTGCGCGCGTTGGTGCGCGTGCGCTGCCCGCGCGCCGGCAGGCCCTTGCGGTGACGGATGCCCCGGTAGCAGCCGAGGTCCATGAGCCGCTTCAGGCTCATCGAATTCTCGCGGCGCAGGTCGCCCTCGACCATGAAGCGCGTGACTTGGGCCCGGAGCCCATTCACCTCGGGCTCCGTCAGGTCGCGCACGCGCGTCGACGGGTCGATGCCGGCGGCCTTGCAGACCGACAGGGCACGCGAGCGGCCGATGCCGTAGATGTGCATCAGCCCCACCGAGATGTGCTTGTTGACCGGAATATTGATGCCGGCAATACGCGCCATGGCTACTGGTCCCCGAGCCGCGAAAAACACGGCAGTTTACGTGAAAAAGCCACTTTCCTCAACCTTGACGCTGCTTGTGGCGGGCGTCGGAGGAACAGATCACCCGCACGACGCCCTTGCGCCGCACGATCTTGCAGTTCTTGCAGATTTTCCTGACCGATGGACGAACCTTCATCTCACGAACCCCTCTTGCCGCCGAACCCGCGCAGGTTCGCTTTCTTCATGAGGCCCTCGTACTGGTGCGACATCATGTGCGCGTTCAGCTGGGCCACGAAGTCCATGGTCACGACCACCATGATCAGCAGCGAGGTGCCGCCGAAGTAGAACGGCACGCGGCCATAGGACATCAGGATCTCCGGCAGCAGGCAGACGCCAGCGACATACGCGGCGCCCCAGACGGTCAGGCGCGTCAGCACCTTGTCGATGTATTCGCCGGTCTGCTGGCCGGGGCGGATGCCGGGGATGAACGCCCCGCCCTTCTTCAGGTTCTCGGCCGTCTCGCGCGAATTGAACACGAGCGCGGTGTAGAAGAAGCAGAAGAAGATTATCAGGCCGCCGTAGATCAGGAGATGCAGCGGCTGACCCCAGCCGAGCGCGGCGGCCACGGTCTGCAGCCAGGTGCCGGTATCGCTGGTGCCGAAGAAGCTCGCGAGCGTCGCCGGGAACAGCAGCAGCGAGGAGGCGAAGATCGCCGGGATCACGCCGGCCATATTGAGCTTGAACGGCAGGTGGCTGGTCTGGCCCGCGTACATGCGGCGGCCGACCTGGCGCTTGGCGTAGTTCACCGGGATGCGGCGCTGGCCGCTCTCGACGAACACGCAGAAGGCGGTGACCGCGCCGATCAAAATCAGCAGGATTATCGCGAACGCGGGATTCATCTCGCCGCTGTTCACCTGCTGGAAGGTGCCGCCGATCGCCGACGGCAGGCCCGAGATGATGCCCGCGAGGATCAGCATCGAGATGCCGTTGCCGATGCCGCGCTCCGTGATCTGCTCGCCGAGCCACATCAGGAACATGGTTCCCGCGGTCAGCGTCATCACGGCCGGCACCACGAACGACAGCGTGCCCGGGAAGATGACGACGCCCTGGTTCTGGAACGCGATCGCCGCTGCAAAGCCCTGGAATCCCGCGAGCACGACCGTGAAGTAGCGCGTCCACTGGGTGATCTTGCGCCGGCCCGATTCGCCTTCCTTCTTGATGGCCGCCATCGACGGCACCACCACGGCCATCATCTGCATGATGATCGACGCGGAAATGTAGGGCATGACGCCCATCGCGAAGATCGACAGGCGCTCGAGCGCGCCGCCGGAGAACATGTTGAACAGGCCGAGGATCGTGCCTTCCTGGCTGTCGAACAGCCGCGCCAGCGCGACCGGGTCGATGCCGGGCACCGGCACGAAGGTGCCGATGCGGTAGACGATCAGCGCCCCGAGCAGGAAGATCAGGCGACGGCGCATCTCGCTGAAGCGCGTGACTTCACCGAGCGCGAGCGCCGCATTGCCTGCCGTGGTCGCCATCAGCTGATTTTCCCGCCCGCCTTCTCGATCGCCGCGCGCGCGCCTTTCGTCGGAACCACGGACGGCCCCTGCAGCGTGACAGCGCGCGTGATCTCGCCCGACAGGATGACCTTGGCACGCTCGGTCTTCGCCGGCACGACGGAAGCCTCGATCAGCGCAGCGAGATCGATCAGCTCGGCATTCACCTTCAGCAGATCGGTCAGCGTGACCTCGGCGCGCGTCGCGTGCATGGCCGAGCGGAAGCCCACTTTCGGCAGGCGGCGCTGCAGCGGCACCTGGCCGCCCTCGAAGCCGACCTTGTGGTAGCCACCCTTGCGCGCCTTCTGGCCCTTGCCGCCCTTGCCGCAGGTCTTGCCCTGGCCGGCGGACGCGCCGCGACCGACGCGCAGGCGCGCGCGCTTGCTGCCCGGCCCCGGCTTCATCGTGTTGAGTCGCATCTCGATCGCTCCTTCAGGCCTTCTCGACGCTGATGAGGTGCTGCGCAACCTTGACCATGCCACGCACCGCGCGCGTGTCCTCGACGATCCGCGTGTCGCGGATGCGCCGGAGCCCCAGCCCGTAGACGGAGGCGCGGATGTTGTGCAGTTGCCCGTGCACGCTGCGGTTCAGCGTGACCTTGATCCTGTCCTTGTTGCTCATCGGCATCAGCTCGTGATCTCTTCCAGTGTCTTGCCGCGCTTCGCCGCTATGCGGTCCGGCGAAACCATGCGTTCGAACGCGTCGAAGGTCGCGCGCACGACGTTGATCGGATTGCGCGAGCCATAGCTCTTCGCGAGCACGTTGCGGACGCCCGCGCATTCGAAAACCGCACGCATGCCGCCGCCGGCGATGACGCCGGTGCCGTCCGAGGCCGGCTGCATGTACACGCGCGTCGTGCCATGCCGGCCCTGGATCGCGTAGTGCAGCGTCGCGTGCGTGATCGGCACGTTGGTCATGTTTTTGCGCGCCTGCTGCATCGCCTTCGCGATCGCGGTCGGCACTTCGCGCGCCTTGCCATAGCCGAATCCGACGCGACCGGCGCCGTCGCCGACTACCGTCAGCGCGGTGAAGCCGAACTGCCGGCCGCCCTTCACCACTTTCGCGGTGCGATTGACGGCGACCAGCTTCTCGATCAGGTCGTCGCCGGATTGGGATCTTTCGACTCGTGCCATCGCTTGAACCTCGGAATCAGAACTTGAGGCCGGCTTCGCGGGCGGCCTCGGCGAGCGCCTTCACGCGCCCGTGATAACGGAAACCGGAGCGGTCGAACGCCACGGACTCGATGCCGGCGGCCTTCGCCCGCTCGGCGATCGCGCGGCCGACCGCAGCGGCGGCGGCGGCATTGCCGGTGCCCTTCAATTCCTTCGCGACCGCTTCCTGCAACGTCGAGGCGGCGGCCAGCACGCGCGCGCCGTCGGCGGTCGTGACCTGAGCGTAGATGTGCTGCGGCGTGCGGTGCACGGTCAGCCGCGCCGCGCCGGTTTCGCGGATCTGGGCGCGGCCGCGCGATGCGCGGCGCAGGCGCCGGTCTTTCTTCGTGAGCTGTGCCATGGCCTTACTTCTTCTTGCCTTCCTTCATGACGATCTTCTCGCCGGAGTAGCGCACGCCCTTGCCCTTGTAGGGCTCCGGCGGACGGTAACCGCGGATCTCCGCGGCGACCTGGCCGACCTTCTGGCGATCCATGCCCTTGATCAGGATCTCCGTCTGCGACGGCGTCTCGATCGAGATGCCTTCCGGCACCGGGTAGCTGACCGGGTGCGAGAAGCCGAGCGTCAGGTTCAGGTTCTTGCCCTGCAGCGCCGCGCGATAACCGACGCCAACCAGCTCGAGCTTGCGCTCGAAGCCCTTCGTGACGCCCTCGACCATGTTCGCGAGGTTGGCGCGCGTGGAGCCGGCGGCCGCGACGTTCCCGTGCGTCGACTTGCCGTCGACGACCGTCACCTCGAGCGCCTGCTCGTTCTGCACGACCGTGACGCCGCGGTTGAGCTGCAGCGTCAGCGCGCCCTTGGCGCCCTTCACGGTCACCGCGTCGGCGGCGATCGTCGCATTGACGCCCTTCGGGAGATCAACCGGCATTTTCGCGATTCTGGACATGATCCTTCTTCCTCAGGCCACGACGCAGAGCACTTCGCCACCCAGGCCGGCGCGGCGCGCTTCGCGGTCCGTCATGACGCCGGCCGGCGTCGAGACGATCGCGATGGCGAGCCCGCCCAGCACCTTCGGCAGCTCGTCCTTGGCGCGGTAGGTCCTGAGCCCCGGGCGCGACACGCGCTCGATGCGCTCGATGACGGGCTTGCCGGCGTGATACTTCAACGCGACGGTCAGCGTCGAGCGGCCGCCGTCCTTGCTGACGACGAAATCGGCGATATAGCCCTCGTCCTTCAGCACACGGACGATCGCCTGCTTCACGCGCGACGACTGCACAGAAATTTCCGGCTTGCCGGCGCTCTGGCCGTTGCGGATCCGCGTCAGCAGGTCGGCGATGGGGTCGGTCATGCTCATTTGTATTCGCTCCTCACCAGCTCGCCTTGCGCAGTCCCGGCACATCGCCCCGCATCGTCGCCTCGCGCAGCTTCACGCGGCCGAGGCCGAACTTGCTGTAGTTCCCGCGCGAGCGGCCGGTGATCGCACAGCGGCTGCGCTGCCGGGCAGGGCTCGAATCGCGCGGCAGTTTCTGCAGCGCCTCGATCGCCGCCATCCGGTCCTCCTGCGAGGCCTTCGGATCGCGGATCTGCTCCTTGATACGCACGCGCTTGGCCGCGTACTTCTTCACCGTCCGGGTCCGCCGCTTCTCGCGCTCGATCATGCTGGTCTTCGCCATCGGTCACTTCCTGAACGGAAAATTGAATGCTTCGAGCAATGCCTTGCCCGCCTTGTCGTCGATCGCAGTCGTCGTGATCGTGATGTCCATGCCGCGCAACTGGTCGATCTGGTCGTATGCGATCTCGGGGAAGATGATCTGTTCCTTGACCCCGAAGCTGTAATTGCCCTGACCGTCGAACGAACGCGGGTTGACGCCGCGGAAGTCGCGAATGCGGGGCATCGCAACATTGATCAGGCGGTCCAGGAACTCGTACATGCGCGCGCCGCGCAGCGTGACCATGCAGCCGACCGGCAGGCCCTCGCGGATCTTGAACGTCGCGATCGCCTTCTTCGACTTGCGCACGGCCGGCTTCTGGCCGGTGATGCGCCCGAGATCGGCGGTCGCGGCGTCCATGACCTTCTTGTCGGCCACGGCCTCGCCCACGCCCATGTTGACCGTGATCTTGGTGATGCGCGGCACCTGCATGTCGCTGTTCAGGCCGAGGTCCGTGCGGAGCTTCGGCTTCAGGACTTCGCGATAGTGCTTCTGCAGCCTGGCTGTAGAGGTCATCTGACCTGTCTCCGTGTTCACGCGTCCACCATTTCGCCATTCGACTTGAAGAACCGCACCTTGCGGCCGTCCTTGAGCGACCGCACGCCGATGCGGCCGCCCTTCCCGGTCGCCGGATTCAGCAGCGCCACGTTCGACACGTGCAGCGGGGCTTCCTTCTGCACGATCGCGCCCTGCACGCCCTTGCCCGGGTTCGGGCGCTGGTGCTTCTTGATCATGTTGACGTTCTCGACGAGCACGCGGCCATCGGACAGCACGTTGACGACCGTGCCGGTCCTGCCCTTGTCCCGTCCTGCCGTCACGACGACGGTGTCGCCCTTGCGGATCTTTCTCATAACACTTCCGGCGCCAGCGAAATGATCTTCATGAACTGCACGTTGCGCAGCTCGCGCGTCACGGGCCCGAAAATGCGGGTGCCGATCGGCTCGAGCTTCGGGGTCAGCAATACCGCCGCGTTGCCGTCGAAGCGGATCAGCGACCCGTCCCCGCGGCGCACGCCGCGGCGGGTGCGCACGACGACCGCGTCGTAGACCTCACCCTTCTTGACCTTGCCGCGCGGGATCGCGTCCTTGACGCTCACCTTGATCACGTCGCCCACGCCGGCGTAGCGGCGGCGCGTGCCGCCCATGACCTTGATGCACATCAGTTCGCGGGCGCCGGAATTGTCGGCGGCCACCAGGCGGGTCCTGAGCTGGATCATTGTCCTGGCCTCCCCGGGCTCATTCCGCCGGCGCGCGGTCGATCACGCGCGCCAGGATCCACGCCTTGCGCCGCGACAGCGGCCGGCATTCCGAGATGGCGACCGTGTCGCCTTCCCGGCACTCGTTCTTCTCGTCGTGCGCGAGCAGCTTGGTCGTGCGCCGGACGTACTTGCCGTAGGTCGGGTGCTTGATCAGCCGCTCGACCTCGACCGAGATCGTCTTGTCCATCTTGTTGCTGACGACGGTTCCGGTCAGCGTGCGCGCAGACTCGCTCATTTCGAGCTCCTCGATTCGTTCAGCACAGTCTTCAGCCGCGCGATCCGGCCGCGCACCTTCGCGTGCTGGTCCGGCCGCGCCGGCTGGCCGGAGGCGGCCGCCATGCGCAGGTTGAACTGCTCGCGGCGCAGCGCCACCAGCTCTTCGGTCAGGGCCGCCCGGTCCTTGCCGCGCAGGTCCTTCATGAACCTGCCGCGCTCCTTGATGTTTTTCCTGCTCATCAGCGCACCTGCCGCTTCACGAATGCGGTCGCGACCGACAGCTTGGCCGCCGCCAGCCTGAATGCCTCGCGCGCCGTCGCCTCGGGCACGCCCTCGATCTCGAACAGCACCTTGCCCGGCGTCACCTTCGCGACCCAGTACTCAACGTTGCCCTTGCCGCTGCCCATGCGCACTTCGAGCGGCTTCTGGGTGATCGGCACGTCGGGGAACACGCGGATCCAGATCTGGCCGCCGCGCTTGACGTAGCGCGTCATCGCGCGCCGCGCCGCCTCGATCTCGCGCGCGGTCATGCGCGAGCGGTCCATCGCCTTCAGCCCGTAGTCGCCGAACGCGACCGAGCTGCCGCGATGAGCGCTGCCGGAAAGGTTTCCCTTGAACTGCTTGCGGTATTTGGTCCGCTTGGGCTGCATCATGTCAGTCGTTCCTTCGCGATCAGCCGGCCGCCGGCTCGGTCACGGCCGGAATTTCCTGCGGCTTGTCCGCTTCCTTCTCCGGGGCTTCGGCGACGGCCGCCGCAACTTCGGCTTCCGCTTCCTCGCGGTCGAAGACTTCGCCCTTGAACACCCAGACCTTGATGCCGATGACGCCGTAGGTCGTCTGCGCCTCGGCGGTGCCGTAATCGATGTCCGCGCGGAACGTGTGCAGCGGGATGCGGCCCTCGCGGGTCCACTCCGAGCGCGAGATCTCCGCGCCGTTCAGGCGGCCGGCGATGCGCACCTTGACGCCCAGGGCGCCGCTCCTCATCGTGTTCGTGACCGCGCGCTTCATCGCGCGGCGGAACATCACTCGCTTTTCGATCTGCTGCGCGATGCTCTCGGCGACCAGCGTCGCGTCGAGCTCGGGCTTCCTGATCTCGGCGATGTTCAGGCGGATGTCAGACACCGCCATCTTCATCAGCTTCGCGACCTCGATGCGGAGCTTCTCGATGTCCTCGCCCTTGCGGCCGATCACGACGCCGGGCCGGGCCGTGTGGATCGTGATGTTCGCCTTGCGCGCCGCCCGTTCGATGTGGATGCGGCTCACCGACGCCTCGATCAGCTTCTTGCGCAGGAACTCGCGCACCCGCCAGTCAGACAGGATGAACGACGGGAACGTCTTCGTATCCGCATACCAGCGCGACGACCAGTCGCGCGTGATGCCGAGACGGATGCCGATCGGATTGACCTTCTGACCCATGTGCTGCTCCGTTCCCTGCTTACCGGGCCTTGTCGGCCACGGTCACCCTGATGTGCGAAAGGCGCTTGACGATGCGGTTGCCGCGGCCCTTGGCGCGAGCGTGAAACCGCTTCGCCACCGGCGCGGCGTCGATCTCGATGCGGGCGATCGACAGCGTGTCGATGTCCGCCTCGAGGTTGTGTTCGGCGTTCGCGATCGCGGACTCCAGGACCTTGCGCACGATCGCGGCGCCCTTCTTCGGCGTGAACGCGAGCATCGCGAGCGCCTGCCCGACCGGCTGGCCGCGGACCATGTCCGCGACCAGGCGGCATTTCTGCGGCGAGATGCGCGCGTGGCGCAGAATGGCTGAAACCTGCATGGCTTACTCCGCGCTCGCCTCGACCTTCCTGGCCGACGAGTGACTCTTGAACAGGCGCGTCGGCGCGAACTCGCCGAGCTTGTGTCCGACCATGTTCTCGGTGACGAGCACCGGCACGTGCTGGCGCCCGTTGTGCACGGCGATCGTCAGCCCGACCATGTCCGGCAGGATCATCGAGCGGCGCGACCAGGTCTTGATCGGGCGGCGGTCATTCTTGTCGCGGGCCGCCTGCACCTTCTTCGCCAGGTGCAGGTCAACGAACGGGCCCTTCTTAAGCGAACGTGACATCTCGCTTACGCTCCTTTCTTGCGGCGGCGCACGATGAATGCGTCGGTGCGCTTGTTCTTGCGCGTCTTCTTGCCCTTGGTGTGCCAGCCCCAGGGCGAAACCGGGTGCGGGTTGCCCTGCCCGGAGCGGCCTTCGCCGCCGCCGTGCGGATGGTCCACCGGATTCATCACGACGCCGCGCACGGTCGGGCGGATGCCGCGCCAGCGCTTTGCGCCCGCCTTGCCGAAGACGCGCAGGTTGTGCTCGTCGTTGCCGATCTCGCCGATCGTCGCGCGGCATTCCACGCTGACCTTGCGGGTCTCGCCGGACTTCAGGCGCAGAATCGCATGGCCGGCCTCGCGGCCCGAGTACGAAGCGGAAGTGCCGGCGGCGCGCGCGATCTGGCCGCCCTTGCCGGGCTTCAGTTCGATGTTGTGCACGATCGAGCCGACGGGGATGTGCCTGAGCGGCATCGCATTGCCGGCGCGGATCGGCGAGTCGGCGCCGGACTGCAGCTCGTCGCCCGTGGTCACGCCGCGCGGCGCCAGGATGTAGCGGCGCTCGCCGTCCCGGTACAGCAGCAGCGCAATGTACGCCGAACGGTTCGGATCGTATTCGAGGTGCTCGACCTTCGCGACGACCCCGTCCTTGTCGCGGCGGAAGTCGATCATCCGGTAGTTGTGCTTGTGGCCGGAGCCCTTGTGGCGCGTTGTCAGCCGGCCGGCGTTGTTGCGCCCGCCGGTCGATTTGTGGCCGGCCACGAGGCCGCGCTGCGGGCCGCCCTTGTGCAGGTGCGAGCGGTCCGGACGCAGCTGGAACCGGGTTCCAGGAGAGGTCGGCTTCAGTTTCTTCAGTGCCATGGATTCTGTTCCGTCTCAAAAAACGGTCAGGCGCGCTCGGCGCCGGACATGTCGATCGCCTGGCCCTCGGCGAGCCGGACGTAGGCCTTCTTCCAGTCCTGGCGGCGGCCCGGCGTACGCCCGAAGCGCTTCGCCTTGCCGGCCTGGTTGACCACGTGGACCTTGTCCACCTTGACCTCGAACATCAGTTCGACCGCGGCGCGGATCTGCGGCTTGGTCGCGTCCGTGCGCACGCGGAACACGTACTGGTTGCCCTCCGCCGCGATGCGCGCGCTCTTCTCCGACACATGCGGCGCGATCACGATCGTCGACAGGCGTTCCTTCGACAGGGCCTTGTGTACGTTATTCGCTGCAGTCTTCATGCGAGCCTCGCTTCGAGCAGCCGGAGCGCCCCGACGGTCGCGAGCACCTTCGGGTAGCGCGCGAGCGATACGGGATCCAGGCTGCCCACCGGCATCACGTCCACTCGTTCGAGGTTACGCGAGGCCAGGTGCAGCTTCTCGTCGTAGGCCTCGACCAGGATCAGCACGTGATCGAGCCCGAGTTCGGCCAGCTTGCCGACCAGCATCTTCGTCTTTGGCGCCTCGAGCTCGAGTTCGGCGGTCACGAGCAGGCGCTCCTGGCGCGCGAGCTCGGACAGCATCGAGCGGATGGCGCCGCGGTACATCTTGCGGTTCACTTTCTGCGCGTAGCTCCTGGGCTTCGCCGCGAACGCGCGGCCGCCGCCGACCCAGATCGGGCTCCTGATCGAGCCCGCGCGCGCATTGCCCGTGCCCTTCTGGCGCCACGGCTTCTTGCCGCCACCGCGCACTTCCGCCTTGGTCAGCTGCGCCTTCGTGCCCGAGCGGCCCGCGGCCGCATAGGCGGTCAGCACCTGGTGCACCAGCGGCTCGTTGAACTCACGGCCGAAGGTCGCGTCGCTGACATCGATCTCGGAGCCCTTGGGCCCGCCATTCACCAGCTTGAGTTTCATTGCCAGTGCCCCTGAATCACTTCTTCACCGCGGCGACGGTCTTGCGCCGCGCGCGTGCCGCGGTCTTGACCGACGGGCGAACGACCACCCGGCCGCCCGGCGCGCCCGGAACGGAACCGCTGACCAGCAGCAGGTTGCGCTCGACGTCCACCTGGACGACCTTCAGGTTCTCTTCGGTGCGGTTCGCATTGCCCATGCGGCCCGCCATGCGCTTGCCCGGGAACACGCGGCCCGGCGTCTGGCGCTGGCCGATCGAGCCCGGCGAACGGTGCACGACCGAGGCGCCGTGGCTCGCCATGCCGCCGGCAAATCCGTGGCGCTTCATGACGCCCGCATAGCCCTTGCCAATGGTGGTGCCAGCGACGTCCACGACCTGGCCCGCCTGGAACATGTCCACCTTGAGCTCGGCGCCGGTTTTCAGGTCGTCGCCCTCGCCCTCGGCGAGTCGGAACTCGACCAGCTTCTCGCCCGGTAGCACGCCCGGCTTCGCGTAATGCGCAGCCACCGGTTTGGAGAGCCGGGAAGCGCGACGGGTGCCGAAAGTGACCTGGACGGCGCGATAGCCGTCGGCCTTCGAGTCCTTGACCTGCACGATGCGATTCGGCAGGGCCTCGATGACCGTCACCGGCAGGGAATCGCCTGCTTCGGTGAATACCCGAGTCATGCCGGCCTTGCGGCCGATCAGACCTATGGTCATGATTTATATCCTTTTTTCACTGCACCAGCTGCAATTGGCTGATGCTGTCCCAACGCGTGCTACACGGCCCCGCGAAAAGCCGCCCAGTATAGCGGCGACTTTTCTCAGTTCAACTTGATCTTCACTTCCACGCCGGCCGGCAATTCCAGGCGCATCAACGCGTCCACGGTCTTGTCGGTCGGGTTCAGGATGTCCATCAGGCGCTTGTGCGTGCGGATTTCGTACTGGTCCCGCGCGTCCTTGTCGACATGCGGGGAGACCAGCACCGTGAAGCGCTCGATCTTGGTCGGCAGCGGCACCGGGCCGCGCACGGTCGCGCCGGTCCGGCGCGCCGTTTCGACGATCTCACGCGCCGAGGTGTCGATCAGCTTGTGATCGAACGCCTTCAGGCGGATGCGGATGTTCTGACTTGTCGCCATGATCGTCGTTCCTTACTTCAGCACTTTGGAGACGACGCCGGCACCGACGGTGCGGCCGCCCTCGCGGATCGCGAAGCGCAGGCCCTCCTCCATCGCAATCGGCGCAATCAGCTCCACCACCATCTTGATGTTGTCCCCCGGCATGAC
>DATKBY010000089.1:0-34585 GCA_035513555.1 Steroidobacteraceae bacterium
GCGAGCAGGAAGGCGCAGCCGATGATCACGAGCGCGCTGGCGGGAAAATCCATGAAAACCCTCGAAGAAGCGACGCATTTATGGTGAGTGGTACCCGATTAATGCGGATCGCATTCTGTCCGGTTTGCACCGGCCGGGCAATCGAAAAGACATCGCGCGTGTGAACCGATGCAGTCCCGCGCGCGTTTAGAATGCCACCGATGCGTAAACATGCTTTCGTCGCCGCGCTGCTCGCAGGCGTCTTCTCCGCCTGTGCGTCGCTTTCCATCGATGCGCCGCGCCGCGAGCCGCCGACCGCGCGCGCGATCGTGCCGCTCAAGTCGGAGCGCCCTCTCGTCGCACTGGTGCTGGGCGGCGGCGGCTCGCGTGGTTTCGCCCACGTCGGGGTCATCAAGGCGCTCGAAGCCGCGGGCGTCAAACCCGACATCGTTGCCGGGAGCAGCTCGGGTGCGATCGTCGCCGCGCTCTATGCCAGCGGCTACAGCGGGCTCGAGCTCGAGCAGATGGCGGTCGATCTCGACCAGGGCGCGCTCATCGATTTCTCGCTTTTCGGCAGCGGCTGGGTGCAGGGCATCGCGTTGCAGGATTACGTCAACAAAGCCGTGGGCGAGCGGCCGATCGAGAAGCTCGCCAAGGCCTTCGCGGTCGTTGCAACCGATGCGAAAAGCGGAAAGATGGTCATCTTCAACCGCGGCGATACCGGCCTCGCGGTGCGCGCGTCGAGCTCGGTTCCCGATCTTTTCGTGCCGCCGGTGATCGACGGCGTCGCGTACCTCGACGGCGGTTTGACGAGCCCGGTGCCGGTGCGCGTCGCGAAAGCGATGGGCGCCGATTTCGTGATCGCAGTCGATCTCACGCGGTATTGGCGGGCACGCGACCTTGCCGCAGCCGACCTGCAATCGGCCGATATCGTCATCCGCCCGCAGACGGTGCGCACGCGGCTCCTCGACTTCACCGCGAAGCTCCAGAACATCGCCGCCGGCGAAGAGGCCGCCCGTGAAGTCGCGGCGCGGGTCGTGGAGCTGATCTCGGTGCGCGCGCGCAGCAAAGCGGGCAGTTAAAGTCGAATGGAATAACACGCATGTGCCAGTTGCTGGGAATGAACTGCAATGTCCCCACGGACATCTGTTTTTCGTTCGCGGGCTTTCACCGGCGCGGCGGATCGACCGATCATCACGCCGACGGCTGGGGCATCGCGTTCTTCGAAGGCCCGGGCTGCCGCGTGTTCCTCGACTCGAAGCCGGCGGTCGAATCGCCGATCGCCCAGCTCGTCAGCAGCTATCCGATCCGCTCCATGAACGTGATCGCGCACATCCGCAAAGCCACGCGGGGCGCGGTCGCGCTGGAGAACACCCATCCCTTCCTGCGCGAGCTGTGGGGCCGTTACTGGATATTCGCCCATAACGGCACGCTCGAAGATTTCTCGCCGGCTCTCGACGGCCCGTACCGCCCGGTCGGCACCACCGACAGCGAGCGCGCTTTCTGCTATCTACTCCAGACGTTGCGCAAGCGCTTTCCCGAAGGCGAGCCGCCGCTCGCGGAGTGTTTTGCAGTACTGAACGAGCTCACGCTCGAGCTCGCGCAGCACGGGCGCTTCAACTACCTGCTCTCCAACGGCGATTACCTCGTCGCGCATTGCGCCGACATGCTGTGCTACATCCTGCGCCACGCGCCTTTCGCCGACGCGCACCTGATCGACGACGACGTGACGGTCGATTTCAGCGCGCTCACCACGCCCGAGGACAAGGTCGCGGTGATCGCGACCACGCCGCTTACCGATAACGAGCAGTGGACCGAGATGGCGCCCGGCGAGCTGCTTGCCTTTCGCCACGGCGAGGCGGTGTTAACCGTGGCGCACGGCCGGTAAACAAACGTAGGGTGCGTCAATGACGCGCCGGCCGGCGGGCGGTGCATTGCTGGCGATCGGTCTGCCGCCTCCACGTAGGGTGCATCGGTGATGCACCGCTGCACGGCCGGCCGGTGCACTACCAGTGCACCCTACGGTCTTTTTGCACGGACTCTTGGCACGCGGGCGAGCCGCCAGTGCGCTTCGCCCCAGCGCAGCACCTCGCGCGATGACGCGCGATCGAGCGCCGCAGGCGCGCCGTGCCCGAGAAACCGCAGCGCGCGCGCGAGCGCGGGCGCTGGGTTCGCCCGATCGATCGGCTCGGCGTGCGTCTGCTTCGAAAGCTTTTCGCCCCGGTCATTCACTGCAACGGGCACGTGCGCGTAGTGCGGCGTGGGCAACCCGAGCAGCTGCTGAAGGTAAATCTGTCGGGGCGTCGAATCCAGGAGGTCCGCGCCGCGCACGACGTGCGTGACACCCTGTTCCGCGTCGTCGATCGCGACGGCGAGCTGATATGCATACACGCGGTCGGCGCGGTACAGCACGAAGTCGCCGGCCACACGCGCGAGCGATTGCTCGATGCGGCCCTGTATCGCATCGTCGAAAGCGGTGATGCGCTCGTCAGTCGCGACCCGCCACGCGCGCGCGGCGCGCCCCGCGGGCAGGCCTTCGCGGCACGTTCCCGGATAGACGTAGCCTTCGATGCCCGCCACGCCCGAATCCGCGATCTCGCGCCGGCTGCACGCGCACGCGTACAGCTTGCCGGCCTGCCGCAGTGCGTGCAGCGCACCGTGGTAAGCATCGGCGCGCGTGCTCTGGTACACCACCGCGCCCTGCCATTCCATGCCGCACGCTTGAAGCGTTCTCAGGATGTCGTCCGGGGCGCCCGGCGCGACGCGCGGCGGATCGAGGTCGTCGATGCGCACCAGCCACGCGCCGCCGTTCGCGCGCGCTTCGAGATAGCTTCCGAGCGCCGCTACGAGCGAGCCGAAGTGGAGAGGGCCGGTCGGCGACGGCGCGAAGCGCCCGCGGTAGGTGGTGTGCATGCCCGTGTGAAAAGCGTAGGTAGCGGAGCGGTCGGGGCGTCGATGACGCACCGATCATTGCGGTGCCCGTAGGGTGCACTGATAGTGCACCGCGAAAGGCCGGTGCGTCATCGACGCACACTACGAAGTATAGTATTCGTTTCCGCGCCAACCCGAGGTAAACCCATGAAAGTCAAAGCCGCCGTCGCGCACAAAGCAGGCGCGCCGCTCACGATCGAAACGGTCGATCTCGAAGGACCCCGGGCCGGGGAAGTGCTGGTCGAGATCAGAGCCACGGGAATCTGCCACACCGACGAGTTCACGCGCTCGGGCGCCGATCCCGAAGGTTTGTTCCCGGCGATACTCGGCCATGAAGGCGCGGGCATCGTGGTCGAAACCGGTGCGGGCGTGAAATCGCTGAAGAAAGGCGATCACGTGATCCCGCTCTACACGCCGGAATGCCGCGAGTGCGAGTACTGCCTGTCGGGGAAAACGAACCTGTGCCAGGCGATACGCGTGACGCAGGGGCAGGGTGTCATGCCCGACGGCACGAGCCGCTTCTCGCTCGGCGGCGAGAAAGTGCTGCACTACATGGGCACTTCGACCTTCGCCAACTATACGGTCGTGCCGGAGATCGCCCTTGCGAAAATCCGCGAAGACGCGCCTTTCGACAAGGTGTGCTACATCGGCTGCGGCGTCACCACCGGCATCGGTGCCGTGATCAACACGGCCAAAGTCGAGCCCGGAGCGAACGTGGTGGTGTTCGGTCTCGGCGGCATCGGCCTGAACGTCATACAGGGTGCGCGTCTCGCGGGAGCGAACATGATCGTCGGCGTCGACCTGAACCCTACACGGCGCGCGCTCGGCGAGAAATTCGGCATGACCCACTTCGTGAATCCGAAGGAAGTCGAAGGCGATCTCGTGCCGCATCTCGTGAATCTCACCAAAGGCGGCGCTGACTACAGCTTCGAATGCATCGGCAACGTCGACGTGATGCGCCAGGCGCTCGAGTGCTGCCACAAGGGCTGGGGCGTCTCGGTCATCATCGGCGTCGCGGGCGCGGGACAGGAAATCAAGACGCGGCCGTTTCAGCTCGTTACCGGCCGCGTCTGGAAAGGCACTGCTTTCGGCGGCGCCAAAGGCCGCCGCGACGTGCCGAAGATCGTCGACTGGTACATGGACGGCAGGATCAACATCGACGACCTGATCACGCACGTGATGCCTCTGTCGAAGATCAATGACGCCTTTGACCTGATGCACAAAGGCGAGTCCATCCGCAGCGTCGTGACATTCTGAAACCTTAACGGGAGAACCCATCATGGCTGTCAAGATTCATCCGACCATCGACAACGGCGTGGAGCCCGGCGCCAAGGACTTCAAGGGCGGCACGCTGACCTGCAAGTGCACGAAGGACCCCGTCACCGTAAGTCTCGCCAGCGACGTCGCCTTCAATCACGCCTGCGGCTGCAGCAAGTGCTGGAAGCCGGAAGGGGCGGCGTTCTCTCTCGTCGCAGTCGTCGGACGCGACAAGCTGACAGTCACCGCCAACGGCCAGAAGCTCAAGGTAGTGGACCCGGGCGCCGTCATACAGCGTCATGCCTGCACCGGCTGCGGCGTCCATATGTACGGGCGCATCGAAAACAAGGCGCATCCGTTCTACGGCTTCGATTTTGTTCACGTCGAACTGTCAAAGGACAAGGGCTGGGCCGCACCCGAATTCGCGGCGTTCGTGTCATCCATCATCGAGACTGGTAGCGTCAGGCCGGACGGGATGGCGGCCGTGCGCGCGCGCCTGAAGGAGCTGAAACTCGAACCCTACGATTGCCTGTCCCCGGCACTGATGGACGCAATCGCCACCCATACCGCCAAATCCAAAGGCACACTGGCTGCCTGAAACGAGAGGCTTGAGCAATGAGCAAGATTGTCTGTGTGCTTTACGACGACCCGGTAACAGGCTATCCGAAGAAATACGCGCGGGACGGTCTCCCGAAGATCTCGCATTACCCCGGCGGGCAGACGACGCCGACGCCACAGGCAATCGACTTCAAGCCGGGAGCGCTGCTTGGCAGCGTCTCCGGCGAACTCGGCCTGAGGAAGTTCCTCGAGTCGCGCGGCCACAAGCTGGTTGTCACGTCCGACAAGGACGGGCCGAACAGTCGCCTCGCAAAGGAAATCGTGGACGCCGAGGTGCTGATCTCGCAGCCGTTCTGGCCCGCGTATGCAACCGCGGACCTGATCGCGAAGGCGCCAAAACTGAAGCTGATCGTCACGGCTGGCATCGGTTCGGACCACACCGACCTGCAGGCCGCGATGAACCGCGGCATCACGGTCGCCGAGGTGACGTACTGCAACAGCATCAGCGTGTCCGAGCACGTCGTGATGATGATTCTGTCGCTGGTGCGCAATTACATTCCGTCGCACGAGTGGGTCACGGGCAAGGGTGGCTGGAACATCGCCGATTGCGTGCAACGCTCCTACGACGTCGAAGGCATGAATGTCGGCACGGTTGCATCGGGGCGCATCGGCCTTGCGGTGCTGCGCCGCATGAAGCCATTCGACGTGAAGCTGCATTACACGGATCGCCACCGGCTGCCGGAGTCCGTGGAGCAGGAACTGAATGTCACCTATCACGAGAACGTCGAGTCCATGGTCAGGGTCTGCGACGTCGTGACGATCAACTGCCCGTTGCATCCGGAAACGGAAGGCATGTTCAACGATGCCCTGATCGGCAAGATGAAGCGCGGCGCCTATCTCGTCAACACGGCGCGCGGCAAGATCTGCGACCGCGATGCGATTGTGCGGGCGCTCAAGAGCGGACATCTCGCCGGCTATGCCGGCGATGTGTGGTTCCCGCAGCCGCCGCCGCGCAACCACCCTTGGCGCACGATGCCGAACGAAGGCATGACGCCGCACATCTCCGGTTCCTCGCTGTCGGCGCAGGCGCGCTACGCCGCGGGTACCCGCGAGATCCTCGAGTGCTTCTTCGACAGGCGCCCCATCCGCAACGAGTACCTGATCGTGGACCGCGGCCAGCTCGCGGGCACCGGCAAGCATTCCTACAGCGCCGGCAACGCAACGCGCGGGTCGGAAGAGGCGGCGAAGTTCAAGGCAGCTGCTAGATCCGCGCCCGCGCGGAAAGCGCAGACGAAGAAGGCGACGAAGCCGAAAGCAAAGCCGAAGTCGCGCGCAAAGGCGAAAAAGAAGAAGTGAGCGGCTGTCGGACGGCGCCCCGGGAATGAGCGAGGCGCCCGAAACGCTTTCCCGCCACCAGTGCTTCGGCGGCGTCGTGGGCTTTCATCGCCACGACGCCGCCGAAACCTCGTCGCCGATGCGGTTTTCGGTTTACCTGCCGCCGCAGGCGGAGCGTCGCAAGGTGCCCGCGCTGTGGTACCTGGCGGGACTCACCTGCACCGAAGAGACTTTCATGATCAAGGCCGGGGCTCAGCGCGCCGCCTCCGAGCTCGGCATCGCTCTGATCGCACCGGATACGAGCCCGCGCGGCGTGCCGCTGCCGGGCGACAGCGATTCCTGGGATTTCGGTGTGGGCGCCGGGTTCTATGTCGATGCGACGCAAGCGCCATGGTCGCGGCACTACCGGATGTATTCCTGGATCACGCGGGAACTGCCGATGCTCGTCGCGCAGCACTTTCCGGTCGATGCGGAGCGCCAGGGCATTTTCGGTCATTCGATGGGTGGGCACGGAGCGCTTACGATCGGGCTCAGGAACCCGGACCGGTACCGCTCGATCTCCGCTTTCGCGCCCATCTCGTCGCCGATGAACTGTCCCTGGGGGCAGAAGGCATTCGCGGGTTACCTGGGTCCGGATCGCGACAACTGGCGCGCCTACGATGCGAGCGAATTGCTGCGGGCGTTGCCGGCGGTGACCGGGCGGCCGCCGCTGCTCGTCGACCAGGGCATGGCGGACGCGTTCCTGGAACAGCAGCTGATGCCGGACCGGCTCGAGCAGGCCTGCAAGGAAAGCGGCTACCCACTGACGCTGCGGCGCCATGCCGGATACGACCACGGCTATTACTTTATTTCGACCTTCGTCGAGGATCACCTGCGTCATCACGCGCGCACCTTGCTCGCCTGACGGCGCGTGGCCTTCGAGGGTGGTTTAAGCGGATAATCGCGCCCGTGCCGCCGCGACGCGCGGCCCGAGGGGGAACAGGTGAAGATCGGTTGTCCGAAGGAAATCAAGGTTCATGAATACCGCGTCGGCCTGGTGCCCGCGGGCGTGCGCGAGCTGACGTCAGCCGGCCACGAGGTCGTGGTCGAGACCGGCGCCGGTTCCGGCATCGGTATCGGCGACGATGCGTACAAAGCGGCCGGCGCGACCGTGATGCCGGATGCGACGTCGGTGTTCGCCGCGGCCGAGTTGATCGTCAAGGTCAAGGAACCGCAGCTGCCGGAGTGCTCGCAGTTGCGCCGCGGCCAGGTGCTGTTCACCTACCTGCATCTCGCGGCGGACGCTGAACAGGCGAAGGCGCTCGCAAAATCCGGTGTTACCGCGATCGCCTACGAAACAGTCACGATGCCGGACCGGTCCCTGCCGCTCCTGACGCCGATGAGCGAAGTCGCCGGACGCATGTCGATCCAGGTCGGCGCGATGGCGCTGCAGAAGGCAAATGGCGGATTCGGCGTGCTGCTGGGCGGCGTGCCCGGCGTCGCGCCGGCTCGCGTCGTGATCCTCGGCGGAGGCGTCGCCGGCACCAATGCGACCCAGATGGCGGTGGGTCTCGGCGCACAGGTGACGGTGGTGGACCTGTCGCTGCGCCGCCTGCGCGAGCTCGATGCGCAGTTTGGAAGCCAGATCGCGACGGCCTATTCGACCATCGAGTCCGTCGAACGGCTGGTGACCCAGGCCGATCTGGTCATCGGCGCGGTACTCGTGACCGGCGCCGCGGCGCCAAAGCTCGTCACGCGGGACATGCTGCGGCGCATGGAGAAGGGCGCCGTGCTCGTCGACATCTCGATCGACCAAGGCGGCTGCTTCGAAAGCAGCCGGCCGACGACGCATGCGGATCCAACCTATGTCGTGGACGGCGTCGTGCACTATTGCGTGACCAACATGCCGGGCGCGGTGCCGCGCACGTCCACATTCGCACTGACGAATGCGACGCTGCCGTACGTGCGTGCGCTGGCCGATCTCGGATGGCGCCGGGCGCTCGGCCGCGATCCGGGATTCGCGGCGGGACTCAACGTGCACGAAGGGGCGATCACGCACGAGGCCGTCGCGCGGGACCTCGGCGTGGAGTACCGGCCCGCCGTGCTCTAAAAGGGGTCGCATCCCCTTCCAAAAGAGGTCCAATAGGGGTCGCATCCCTTTTACCCCGATTATCCTTTTCTTCGACGTTCCTGCTGAAAAAGGGATGCGACCCCTTTTAGAAGCCGCCGTCCGGGATCGCGAGCGCGGTGTCGTCCAGCGCGCGCAGCAGCGCGAGCACGGGCGCAATGCGCGGCAGTTCGTAGCGGAAGAAGTAGCGGCAGGCGGCCAGCTTGCCGGCGTAAAATTCGCGCTCCGCAGTTCCGGTTGCGCCCGATGCAGCAAGTGCCGCGATCGCCTGATCGAGCCATCGCCAGGCGACGACCGCGTGCCCCAGGCTGTCGAGGTAAAGCGTCGCGTTCGCCAGCGCACGTTCAGGATCTTCGCCCATCGCGGCGACCAGCACGCGCGTCGTGGCGGCGATATCGTCGATCGCGGCGGCGAGGGCCGCGGCTTCACCGGCAATTTCCGGCCGCTCCTGCGCCGCGGCGATGGAAGCCCGCATGCGCCCGAACAGTTCCTTGAGCGCGGCGCCGCCGCGCATCGGCACCTTGCGACCGAGGAGGTCCAGGCCATGGATGCCGTGCGTGCCTTCGTGGATGTGGTTGAGCCGGTTGTCCCGGTACAGGCGCTCGACTGGATAGTCGCGCGTGTATCCATAGCCGCCATGGACCTGTATCGCGAGCTTGTTGGCCTCGAGGCAATACTCGGACGGCCAGGATTTCGCGATCGGCGTCAGCAGTTCCAGCAGATCATTGATGCGCGTTTTCTCACCGTCATCGGCAGCGCAGCGCTCGAGATCGGTGAGCTTCGAGCAATACAGCACGAGCGCCAGGCCGCCTTCCACCCAGGCCTTCTGTGCGAGCAGCATGCGGCGCACATCGCCGTGGCGCAGGATAGGCACCGGCGGCGAGGAGGGGTCCTTCGCGGACAGCGGCCGGCCCTGCGGTCGTTCGCGCGCGTAGGCAAGCGCTTCCTGGTACGCGGCGTAACCGAGCGCGACGGCATTCATGCCAACGCCAATGCGGGCCGAATTCATCATCTGGAACATGTAGCCGAGGCCACGGTGCTCCTCGCCGATGAGTTCGGCGCGGCATCGACCCTGCTCGCCGAATGACAGCACGGCATTGGTCGTGCCGCGCCAGCCCATTTTGTGGTTCAGTCCCGCAAGCCGCACGTCGTTGGGGCCGGCGATCCTGCCATCGTCGTCTACCCGGTCGCGCGGCACGACGAAGAGCGAAATGCCTCGCACGCCCTGCGGTCCGCCGGGCACCTTGGCGAGCACGAGGTGAACGATCGTTTCGGTGAGCTCATGATCGCCACCCGAGATCCACATCTTGCTGCCGGACAGCAGGTAGCTCCCGTCGGATTGCCGCACGGCCTGGCACCGGATGTCGGTGAGCGACGAGCCGGCATGCGCTTCGGACAGGCACATCGTGCCGGTGAAGCGACCGGAGATCATCGGCCGCACGTAGCGCCGACGCAACTGTTCGTCGGCGAAGCTCGCAAGCAGCTGCGCCGCGCCCGCGGTCAGGGCCGCGTACGAATGGAAAGCGACGTTCGCGCTGGAGAAGATCGCGGTGCAGGCCTTTGCAATCACGAGCGGCAGTTGCAGACCCCCGTCTTCCGCGTCGAAGGTGGCGGCGGTGAAAGAGGCGTCGTTGTAGGCTGTGAGCGCCGCCTGGGTCTCGGGAATCGTCCAGGCTCGACCGTCCACGATACGCGGCTCCGCGACATCGGCCGCGGCAGCGAACGGGGCGAAGCGTTGCGCGGCGATCCGGTAGGCGGCATCGATGACGCCGTCGAACACGGCACGGTCGTGATCCGCATAACGCGGCAGCCGGCAGAGCGCTTCAGCATCGAGGACTTCGAAGAGCTGGAACTCGAGGTCGCGGCGCGGGATGAGCATGGACGATTGTAGCGGGCGTCGGCCCGCGGCCGGAATGCTAGGATGCGGGACGGTTGCGGGAGCGGGTAGTTGGCGGACAGCAGTTTCGACCTGGGCGGCCGCATTGCCTTCATTACCGGTGCGAGCCGTGGCATCGGCCGCGCCATCGCGCTCGAACTCGCCGGACACGGCGCGATCGTCGTCGTTGCCAGCCGCAAGCTGGATGGCTGCGAAACCGTCGCTGCGGAAATCCGTGCCGCGGGCGGCCAGGCCACGGCGCTCGCCTGCCACATTGGCGAGCCCGATCAGATCTCGCAGGCGATGCGGGAGATCGACAGACTTCACGGCCGGCTCGACATACTCGTCAACAACGCCGCGACCAATCCATATTTCGGGCCGTCGCTGGACATGACGCTCCCGGCCTACCAGAAAACGGTGGACGTCAATATTCGCGGTTACTTCTGGGCATCGCTCGAGGCGGCACGCCGGATGATCGCGCAGGGCAAGGGTGCAATCGTCAACGTGGCGTCGGTGAATGCATTCCGGCCCATGGACGGCCAGGCGGTATATTCGATGACCAAGGCGGCGATCGTCAACATGACGCAGGCATTGGCACGCGAGTGGGCGCGCCAGGGGGTGCGCGTGAACGCCCTGGTGCCCGGCCTCGTCGAGACGCGATTCGCCGCCGCCATTCACGAGGACGAGAAGCGGCGCGCGATGATGGAGCGGCTGGTGCCGATGGGGCGCATCGCCCAGCCGGAAGAAATGGCGGGCGCCGCGCTGTATCTCGTCTCCGATGCGGCTTCCTATACCACCGGCAGTTGCCTGACCGCGGACGGGGGCTGGCTGGCCTAGGGAACCCATTGAGCCGCATTTACCTCGTGCGTCACGGACAGGCCCCTTTCGGCACGGACGATTACGACCGGCTGACCGCGACCGGCGTCACGCAGTGCGAACAGCTGGCGCGCCATTGGCGTGCGATCGGACGGAACATCGACTGCCTTTACTCCGGCACGCTGCGCCGGCAGCGTGATTCGGCGGCGGCATTCGCCCGCGGTTTCGGCGCTCGTGACGGCGCCGTGCTCGTGCCCAGGGAACTCGCCGGGTTCGAGGAATACGACCATCGCGTGCTGCTCGAGGCGCACGATTCCGGCGCGAGCCGCACCGATTCGCGGGATCCCCGCGAATTCCATCGTCGGTTGACGCGGGCGCTGGAAGCGTGGACCGAAGGATCGATCGCCGGCTTCGAGCGCTACGACGCGTTCCGTCAACGCTGCGCGGCGGCGCTGGAATCGCTGCTCGCATCGACCGGGCGCGGGCGCACGGCCGTCCTGTTTGCGTCGGCCGGTTCCCTGGCGGCGGCGATGCAGGGCGCGCTCGGCATCGGCGACCGCGATGCGGTGCGGTTGAAGCTGACATTCTTCAATACGGGCGTGAGCTGCTTGCTGTGGGACGGCGAGGCGATCACGATCGAATCCCTGAATGCGGTCTCGCATCTGGAACATCCGGCGTTCCTGCGCATGATCACGCATCGCTGAGTTGCCGGGGGAACGCCGCATGGATTTCACGCTCGAGCCCGCGAAACAGGTCGTCGTCAACCGCTTTCGCGACTACGTGGACCGTGAGCTGATTCCGCTCGAAGCGGATTTCCTGGCAAACGGATTCCAGGCAATGCTGCCGACTCTGCTGGAAAAGCGCGCGGATGTGCGCCGGCAGGGGCTGTGGGGACCGATCTATCCGCGTGAGCACGGCGGTCTTGGACTCGACCTGGTGACGCACGGTCTCATCTCGGAGGCGCTCGGACGATGCCCGTTCGCGCACTATGTCTTCGGCTGCAATGCGCCGGACGCCGGCAATGTCGAACTGCTGCACGAGTTCGCGTCGCCGGCGCAGAAGAAACTGTGGCTCGAGCCGCTCGTCGCCGGCAGCCTGCGCAGCTGTTTCAGCATGACCGAGCCCGGCAACAGCGGGGCCAACCCGCTGATGCTCGAGACCACCGCGCAGGCGAGCGGCGATGGCTGGGTCCTCGATGGACAGAAGTGGTTCACGACCGGGGCCGACGGCGCGGCTTTCTGCATCGTCATGGCGATCACCGATCCGACGGCGCCCCCGCACGGCCGCGCCAGCCTGTTCATCGTACCGACGGATACGCCCGGTTACCGGCTGGTGCGAAACACGCCGGTCATGGGCCACACGGGTGGCGACCTGTTTTCCCACGGCGAGATCGAGCTCGGGAATTGCCGGCTCGAAGCCGACGCGCTTCTCGGCCCGCGTGGCGAGGGCTTCCGGCTTGCGCAGTCACGCCTCGGCCCGGGCCGCATCCACCATTGCATGCGCTGGCTCGGCATCTGCGAACGCGCCCAGGCGATGATGATCGAGCGCGCAGCGACACGCGTCATCGGACCCGGCGATCGCCGGCTGGGCGACAGCGACATCGTGCGCGCCTGGATTGCCGTGAACGCCGCGGATATCCGCGCGGCACGCCTGCTCGTGCTGCACACCGCCTGGCGCATCGCCCAGGTCGGCTCGAAAGCCGCGCGCGACGACATCGCGATGATCAAGTTTCATGTCGCCGGCGTGCTGCAACGGGTCGTCGACCGTGCGCTGCAGGCGCACGGCGGACTCGGGGTGACGGACTACACGCTGCTCGCCTGGTTCTACCGCGAGGAGCGGGCGGCGCGCATCTACGACGGCCCGGATGAAGTGCACCAGATCGCGGTTGCTAGGCACCTGCTCGGTAAACGGCGCGAATGAGCCTGCTGGACGAGGCGGAGCCGGTTCGCGACGGCGAGACCCTCGATGCCTGCCGCCTCGGCGAGTATCTCGCGGCGCAGGTGTCGGGGCTCGTCTTGCCGCTTGTGGTCCGCCAGTTTCCGTCGGGCTTTTCGAACCTGACCTACCTGCTGACGGCGGGCAGCCGCGAGTTCGTGTTGCGCCGGCCGCCGCAGGGCACGCTGCCAAAGTCCGGTCATGACATGGGCCGCGAGTTTCGTGTGCTCTCCGCTTTGCAGGGCGCGTTTGCAGAGAGCCCGCGCCCGCTGCACCTGTGCGCCGACGAGTCCGTCATCGGCGCGCCTTTCTACGTCGTCGAGCGCATCCGCGGCATCATCCTCCGCCGCGACTACCCCGCCGGACTCGAGCCGACCCCGGCACTCGTGCGCGTTCAGCAATGCGCACTGATCGACACGCTGGCACGCCTGCACGGACTCGATCATCACGCACTCGGGCTCGACGAGTTTGGCCGGCCCGAAGGGTACGTCGCGCGCCAGGTCGAGGGATGGAGCGGACGCTACCAGCGCGTGTTGACGGCCGACGCTGCCAGCGCCGACGCCGTGACGAAATGGCTCGCAACCAACAGACCGCCCGACACGAAGCCTGCCGCACTCATCCACAATGACTACAAGCTGGACAATGTGGTTTTCGACGCAGCTGTTCCCGCCAGGCTGATCGGCGTGCTCGACTGGGAAATGGCGACCGTCGGTGATCCCTGGATGGATCTCGGCTGTTCCCTCGCGTACTGGATCGAAGCGGGCGACCCGGCCGAACTGCAGGAGACGCGCATGCTGCCGACCCATCTGCCGGGGTCGCTCACGCGCTCGGAGGTCGTGCAACGCTATGCGTTGGCGCGCGCGGTTGACGCCCCGGAGTTCCGGTTCTACCGGGTGTTCGGCCTGTTCCGGCTCGCGGTCATCGTGCAGCAGATCTATTACCGCTTTTTCCATGGCCAGACCCGGGACCCGCGATTCGCCGCGCTCGGCCCGATGGCGCGCGTGCTGATCGCGCGCGCGGAAACGGAGACCCGGGCCTGAATCGGGGGCCGAAGGCCGTTCAGGCGCCATTCAGCGGCGGCGTCCGAAGCTACGCCCTCCGATTGCAGGACGCCCCCGGCGTGTCGTATAGATACGCGTGGATGTGAGGAGTCGTGATGATTAACTCCAGGATCCCGTGGCTTGGTTGGTTCTTGCCGGCGCTGGCCATGGCCGGGATCGCGCTTGCCGACGATATCCGCCCCGATGCGGATGCCCGGCCGTTTGCCGATGAGAAATGCATCGAGCAATGCGATGTCGAATCGGACCGGTGCATGGCGGATTCTGAGGGCGATCCCGACAAGCTCCAGGCCTGCGACGAGAAATACAGCGCCTGTCTGCAGGCCTGCGAACGCGGCTGAGGCCGTTCCGACCCGGATCGCGCCCGGGCCTCCCGGAAGGCCAGGCGGTTGATTAAACCCGCTTTTCGTATATATTGCGCAGCCCGACACGTGTCGGGTTTTGCATGGATATCATTGAATTCTCTAGGAATTCCCTGGAATGAAAGAGCGCAATGAGGAATCCTTCGACCTCGAGGACGAGTTCCTGGGGGAGACGCCCGAGCAGGATGGCGAGCTCGACAAGCTGATTGTCGTCGAGCGTCGTCCGAAAGGACCGCGCCGTCCGACCCAGCAATCGGCCTGGAGCAAGGTCGAGGACGTGCTCGCCGAAAAGCGGCTCCAGCGCGAACTCGCCGAATTCAACGACGTCGACGAAGCTTGATTCCGGCGCAAAGCCCGCCGCCTCCCTGGTGGCGCGCCCGCCGCGGCGCGTTGCTTGCCGCGCTCGACGACCGCGATTGCGCCTACATTTACGATCTCGGTGTCATCACGCAGCAGGCCCTGGCGCTGCTCGCGATGCGATCGGTCACCCGCGTGTTCTACGCGCTCAAGGCCAATCCGCATCCGGAAGTCCTGCGCACGGCTGCCGCGGCGGGGCTCGGCTTTGAATGCGTGTCGCGCGCCGAAGTCGAGCATGTCCTGGATTCCGTGCCGGCTACCGCCGCAGAGCAGCTCCTGTTCACGCCGAATTTCGCGCCGTCCAGTGAGTACGAATGGGCATTGCGACGGGGGCTGCGGATCACCGTAGACAACCTCTATGTATTGCGGACCTGGGGCAGGCTGTTCGAGGGCCGCGACATACTGCTGCGGCTCGATACCGGGCACGCCCACGGGCATCACGACAAGGTCCGTACAGCCGGTCGTCACTCGAAGTTTGGCGTACCGCCGGCGGAGTTTTCGGAGCTGAAGGATGCCGCGGCCAGGGCAGGCGCGACCGTGGTCGGGCTGCATGCACACGGCGGCAGCGGCAGTTTCGACATCGACGGCTGGCTGCAATCGGCGCGTGTGCTGGCCGCCGTGGCAGCGGATTTTCCGCGGACGACTGCGCTCAACCTCGGCGGCGGGCTCGGCGTTCCGGAACGGCCCGGGCAGCCGCCGATGGATCTCGGCGCTTTCGACGCCGCGCTCGGAGCATTTCGCCGTGGCCATCCGGCGTTCGAACTCTGGCTCGAGCCCGGGCGTTTTCTCGTTGCGACGGCTGGCGTGTTGCTCGCGCGCGTAACCCAGACCAAGGGCAAAGGGCCGATACGCTACGTGGGCGTGGCGACCGGCATGAACTCGTTGATCCGGCCGGCGCTGTACGACGCCTGGCACGAGATCGTCAACCTGACCCGTCTCGACGATCCGCCAACGGAGCAATGCACCGTGGTCGGCCCGATCTGCGAATCCGGGGACGTGCTCGGGTTCGACCGGATGCTGCCGCCCTGCCATGAAGGCGACGTGATCCTGATCGGCGACGCCGGCGCCTACGGCCATGCGATGGGCTCGCACTACAACCTGCGGCCCCCCGCCGCGGAACTGATCATGCCCCCCTGATCGGACTGGCCAGGCGCAATTGCACTGCGCGCGCTGCGGGTCTACCTTTTAATGCGAATGGCTGCGAGCAGCAGTTTCAAACCCGAATACGGTTTCCCAGGCGTTTCCAGGCTGACAGGAGGTGTGCCATGTCACATGTCTATGCAGCGCGCGGATCGCGCCAGACGGCCGTGTTCACGGCCATTGCGGCTTTCCACTTCGTCGTTATCACGATGGGCCTGGTGCCTCGGGTCCTGGAGAAAGTCCCGGTTGCCCTGCCGATCACGCCGCTGGCTCCCGAAGAGAAGCCGATCCCGGCCCTCGAAAAACCGGACGTCAATTTCGAGGGTTTCACGGTTGATATATCCGTTGCCGAACCGGTCTTTGACATACCGCGCTTTGACGCAACGGACGCCGTGCCGGAGGTCTCGACCGAGGCAACGCCGGATACAGGCAGCTCGTCGGGTTCGCCCGCTACCCATGCCGAATATGTCGCGCCGCGTCTGCGAACCCGTTCCGGAGGCTTTGCCGCCCTGGTCAGCGCCTGCTACCCGCCTGCGTCACGGCGATTGATCGAAGAGGGCCGGGTCGTTGCCCAAGTTGTTATCGATGCGAAGGGTGCGGCCGTGCACTGGAGCGTCGCGCGGAGTTCCGGCTTTCCGAGGCTTGATGAAGCGACGGCATGCATACTCCGGAAACTCGAGTTTGTCGCCGGCCGGCGGGATGGACAGGCCATTGCGGCGGAGGCGATGCTGCCGATCGTGTTCCAGCTGGACTGACCGTGTTCCGGGCGGACCGGGCTTTGCTATGCTGATAAATGCGCCGCATGCAGGGCCGGCCGGGCCTGCGCTTGCAGTCGAATCGGCCAACCGCTAAGGTGGCCGAAGCCGGTATAGGGGCGCGCCGGTTTGCGCGTCGACAAATAAATTGGCGGGGCCGCAGCGTGAATAGCGCATGCGACCGGCACGAATCGAGGGGTTGAGAAAGGTCGCGTATGGCGAACACCTATTCGGCGGGGGGCACACGCACGGCGGCCGTGCTCGTCGGAATCGTCGTGCTTCACATCGGATTCTTCTGGGCGCTCAAGCAGGGTCTCGTGCGCGGCGCCGTGCAGCTGATCCAGGATTTTTCGATCATGGATCTGCCGCCGCCGCCGCCGCCGCCTGAGAACCTCGACGAACCGCCGCCGCCGCCGCCGGTCGACGTGCCGCCGCCGATCGTGCCGCCGCCGCTGATCGACCTGCCGGTATTCGAAGGCCCGACCACCGCGATCACCGCACGGGTCGTCGAGGCGCCGCCGCGTGCCGCCCCGCCACAGGCCCCGCCGAGGCAGGTACAGATCACGCCGGCGCGGATCAAGGCGCGCAGCGACCGCATCGCGGCCGCGATTAACGCCTGTTATCCGTCGGCATCGCGACGCCTCAGCGAGGAAGGCCGTGTGATGCTGACGATCACGATCAGTTCCGACGGCAAGGTGGGCGCGATGTCCGTCAACCAGAGCAGTGGATTTACCCGCCTTGACACGGCAGCGGAATGTGTTGTTCGCCGGCTGCCGTTCGAGCCGGGCAAGCGGGATGGCCAGCCGGTCGATTCGCAGGCGACACTGCCCATCGTTTTCAAGCTGGAGTGACGCAGCAACAATCGTCAGGGACCGGAAGCCGTATGGCCGCGAAGTGCGATCACGATTTTCCGGAGAATTTTTTCAGTTAAAGGAACTGCAGAATGGCAGCTGAAACCGGTGTGACCGATAACCCCTACGGCATTTCTGCGCTCTGGACGCAGAGCGACTATGTCGGCAAAGGTGTGTTCACCATCCTCATCATCATGTCACTCTGGTCATGGCTCGTCATGATCAACAAGTGGCTGGACCAGCGCTCGCTCAGGCGCGCGGCAGTGGAAGCCGAGAAGAATTTCTGGTCGGCCGGGTCGATCCAGGAAGGCATCGCCAAGCTGAAAGGCAAGCAGAATCCGTTCCGGGACATCGCGCAGGACGGATTGCAGGCCGTGGAGCACCACCGCAAGAGCACGGCGCGCGACGTGACGAGCAATATCGAGCTGTCTGACTGGGTGTCGAGCCACATCGACCGACGCACCACGATGCTGCAATCGAGCCTGCAGAGCGGCATGGTCGTGCTCGCGTCGGTCGGCGCCACGGCCCCGTTCGTGGGACTGTTCGGCACGGTGTGGGGCATCTACCACGCGTTGATCAGCATCTCGATCGCCGGCCAGGCATCCCTCGACAAGGTCGCGGGGCCGATCGGCGAGGCGCTGATCATGACGGCCCTCGGTCTCGCGGTGGCGGTGCCGGCGGTGCTCGCCTTTAACGGCCTGTTGCGCGGCAACAAGGGGTTGATGGAGCGCGCCAATTATTTCGCGCACGACGTGCAATCCGCATTGCTCGCCGGCTCACGCGTTTCCGGGAAGTAATCGATGGCCATTGCCGTTGGCCATGACCAGAGCGACCCGATGGTCGAGCCAAACGTGATTCCGCTCGTGGACGTCATGCTGGTGCTGCTGATCATCATGATCATCACCATCCCGGTAATGACCCAGGCCGTCAAGATCGATCTGCCGAAGGAAGTTAACCGGCCAACGGACACCAATCCGGAAAACATCAACCTCTCGATCGACTTCGACGGTTCGGTCTACTGGAACGAGAATGGCGTCACCCGCACTGACCTGCTGAACTACGTGCTGCAGGAGGCGGTGAAGGATCCGCAGCCCGAGGTGCATATCCGGGCCGACAGGCGTGCCCGCTACGAGCACGTGTCCGATACGCTCGCGGTCCTGCAGCGTGGCGGCATGCGGAAGGTGGGTTTCATCGCCGAGCCGCCGCCGAACCAGTAACCGGGGCACGGCGCAAATGGCTGCATTGGCCCGCTACGGCGGGCCTGTTTTTTGGCAGGATAGGGCCTGAACGAAGGCTGAATCGGCCGATATATTTTCGCGACAGGAACCTGGGGCTCGCTGGGCAGTCAATCGAATCAAGGACCTGGCGAGACAGCCGGGCGGGTTTTACGGTATAAACCCGTCCCACGCAAACAGAACGGCCAGGAACCGCTGTCAGAGGAAGGCAAATGAACGGACGCAATACGTGGTCAGAGCGATGGGTGGCGATGGGCGTCGCGCTCATGGTCCTTGCGGCGGTGCCGGACATGGCGCAGGCGCAGGGCAGGAAGAAAAAGGAAGAAGCCGCGGCGACGGAAGAAGCCGGCAAGCCTGAATTCAGCAAGGAGTTCCGCAAGCTTGCATCGAAGGCGCAGGAATACGCCAACGACAAGAAGTGGTCGGAATTGCTCGCCGCCCTGCCGGAAATCGAGGCATTGCCATCGCTCAACGCCGACGAGAAGAAGGTGCTCGCCACCTGGCGCCTGCAGGCCGCACAGGGCACCGGGGATCAGGAAGCATTCGCCGCCGCGATCGAAGTGTTTCTGAAGGAGGGCTATACGGAGCCTGACCAGATTGGCGCGATGCACCGTCAACTCGCGGCGCACCACAGCAACAAGCAGGACAAGGAAAAAACGCTGCACCACTTCCGGCAGTTTGTGGACGCGACACCGGATGTCGAGCCCGATGAACTCGAAACCCTCGGGCGGCTCTACCTGCAAAGCAGCCACTACGCCGAAGCTCATGAGTGGCTTGGCAAGGCGATCGACCTCTCCGTCAGCAGGGGAGAGACGCCGAAGGAAGCCTGGTTCCAGCTACGGGACCGTGCATTCGTCGAGACCAAGGACAACGCCGGGCGGCTCGCCAATCTCGAATCGCTGGTCGGCTACTACCCCAACAAGGAGTACTACAGCCGAATCGTCGCGATCTACCAGAACGAATCGAAGGATGATCGCGTCGTCATGTTGAACGCGTACCGGCTTGCGGTTACCGATCCACAGGGTGGACTGGCGACGGTCGGCGGATACTTGAACTACGCGGATACTGCACTCGTGGCAGGAAGCCCGGGCGAGGCGCAGCGGGCGCTCGAGCGCGGCATGAAGGAAGGCATCGTGCCAAACGCCGGCACGAACCAGCAAGTCCTGCAGGAAGCGAAGGCTGCGGTTTCGGCAGACAAGCGATCGCTGCCGGCGGAAGCCGCGGCGGCCGAGAAGAATCCCAAGGGCCAGGTCGGAGTCAAGGTCGGCCTCGGTTTCTATAGCACCGGTGATTTCGAACAGGCCGCCGCCGCGACGCAGAAGGGCATCGCCAAGGGCGGCGTGGAGCGGCTTGACGACGCCAACCTGCTGCTGGGCGCGGCGCTGGTCGAGCTTGGCCGCTCCGATGAGGCGCGCGCGGCTTTCGATGCTGCGGTCGCGGCGGCGTCGGCGGGCAGCATGACGGCACGTATTGCTAAATTGTGGCTGGCGCGAGTCGCGCGGCCGGTGGTGGCGGCGGCGGCGCCGGCACCTGCAACCGGCGGTTGATCCAGGAGAACTAAAGATGAAGACGAGGACACCGAGATTCCGTGCCAGCGTGCTGGCGACCATGCTGGCATTTCCGCTCGCGGGCATTGCCGTGCTGACGGTGTCGACCGACGCGGTTGCCCAGGCCGCCCAGTCCCAGGGTGGCTGGCGCAAGGACGTGGCCGACAAGGTTCAGGCCGCGCAGACCGCCGGCAAGAGCGGAAACTTTGCCGAAGCGATCCGGCTATTGAAGGAAGCCAAGGCCAAGGCGCCGCTGTCGCCGCAGGAGGAGCAGGGCATCAATGAACTGATGATCTGGGCTGCGAGCAGGGCCAAGGACCACCGCCTGGTCATCCAGACGGTGGATGAGCGTATTGCGACCGGCCGCGTCACCGGTGCCGACCTGCAGCGCAAGCTCCGGCTCAAGGCCACCACGCTTTACAGCCTCAGGGAGTACCGGGAGGCGGCCGCCGCCCTCGAGAAGCTGGGGACGCTGAACACCGACGACCTGATCCTGCTCGCCAACAGCCAGATGGCGCTCAGGAGCTATGGGCCTGCCGCCGGGACGCTCGAGAAGGCGATCGCAGCGGCTGAGCGCGCCAAGAAGCCTGCTTCCGTCACGTCGAAGCTCCTGCTCGCGCTGCACAAGGCTTACCTGGAAACCGGCAACGACGCGAAGCGCATGCAGACGCTGCATCGCCTGATCGTCACCGCGCCGAGCAAGGATTCCTTCAAATGGGTCGCCAGCGCCTACGAAGTGCAGTCCAACCGTGACCCGGTCGTGATGATCAACATCTACCGGCTGGGCGCCGCGCGGAACCTGATGTCGCCCGAGCACTACGCAAGATACGCGGAAACGGCGCTCGACGTGTCGAGCCCGGGTGAGGCGGTCGCGATGCTGGAGAAGGGCATGGCGAACGGCGCGATCAAGAAGGACGATCGCAACAACCGACTGCTGGCGGACGCCAAGGCGCAGGTTGAGCGCGTCAAGGCCGCGCTGCCCCAGCAGGAAGTGGAAGCCAAGGCGATCCAGGCGGGAGAGCCGGAAGCCAAGGTCGCGATCGGTTATTTCACGCTGCGTAATTTCGCCAAGGCCAGCGAGGCCGCGAAGCGCGGCGTGGAGAAGGGCAAGCTGCGCCGCGCCGACGACCTCCATATGCTGCTCGGCGTCGCGTTGGTCGAAACGAAGAAGTCCGCCGAGGCGCGGAACGCATTCAAGGCGGCCGGTGCCGCGAATGCAAAGATCCGCGGCGTGGCGGACCTCTGGTCCAGCATGGCGGGTTGATGGCCGTATAATCCGGCGGGATGATCCCCGCCCGGAAAATCGGCATCGTCGAGGTCGGGCCGCGTGACGGCCTGCAGAACGAATCCACCGCGGTCCCGACCGAGGTCAAGGTCGAATTCGTCCGCCGGGCCGTCGATGCCGGCCTGAAGCGGATCGAGGTCGCGAGCTTCGTCAGTCCCAGGCGTGTGCCGCAGATGGCCGATGCCGAGGCCGTGCTGCAGGCATTGCCGCGCCGGGACGACGTCCGCTACATCGGACTCGTGCTGAACCGCGCCGGCCTCGATCGCGCCGCAGCCGCCGGCTGCGCCGAAATCGGCATGGTCGTGTTCACGACCGATGCCTTCAATCGCCGCAACCAGGGCGTCGACAGCGCCCAGTCGATCCGCGTCTGGCGCGAAATTGCGGCCGCGGCCCGTGCCGCCGGCATTCGCGCCCAGGTGACCATTTCCGCCGCCTTCGGCTGCCCGTTCGAAGGCGAAGTCGCACCGTCACGCGTCGTCGAGATCGCGCGCGAGGTCGCAGAGGGGGCGCCCTTCGAAATTGCGATCGCCGACACGATCGGCGTCGGCGTTCCGGGACAGGTGACCGAGATATTCGGCCTGGTCGGCGAGGCACTTCCGAGCATGAGCCTGCGCGGCCACTTCCACAACACGCGCAATACCGGTCTGGCGAACGCCTATGCGGCCGTCCTGGCCGGTGCGGAAACGCTCGATGCGAGCCTCGGCGGGCTCGGCGGCTGCCCGTTCGCGCCGGCCGCGACCGGAAACATACCAACCGAGGACCTGCTTTACATGCTCGGGCGCATGGGTCTCGACACCGGCGTCGATCTGGAGCGTGCGATCGAAACGGCGCGCTGGGTCGAGCGGCAGGTCGGACACACGGTGCCGGGCATGCTGGTCAAGGCCGGCACTTTTCCGAAATAAACCATGGAGATCACATCATGACCATCAAGGCTGGCGACCGTATTCCCGAGGGCAAACTCAAGCACATGGGTCCGGACGGCCCGGTGAACGTGGCTGCGGCAGAGCTGCTCGGCAAGGGACGCGTCGTGCTGTTCTCGGTCCCGGGCGCCTTCACGCCGACCTGCGATGCCAAGCACCTGCCGGGATTCATCGAAAAAGCGTCTTCACTTCGCGCCAAGGGCGTGGACCGGATCGTATGCCTCGCGGTCAATGACGTGTTCGTCATGAATGCCTGGGGCAAGTCGGCCGGATCGGGCGACAAGATCGTGATGGCCGCCGACGGCAATGGCGACTACACGCGCGCACTCGGACTCGAGTTCGACGCCCGCGGGCATGGCATGGGCATGCGGGGCCAGCGATTTGCGCTCGTCATCGAGGACGGCGTGGTGCGGCAGGTTGATGTCGAAGCGCCGGGCGAATTCAAGGTCTCGAGTGCCGAGCACATCCTCGCGGAGCTCAAGTGATCGGAGGACCCGCATCGTTCCTGTACGCGGCGCTGCTCGGCCTGCTGCTGATCGCCCTGTCAGTCACGGTCGTGCTGGCACGCCGGCGATTCGGGGTCCGGCTCGGGCCCGGCAACGACGAAGCCATGCAGCAGGCGGTCCGCGTGCAGGGAAATTTCACCGAGTACGTGCCGTTTGCGGTCGTCCTGCTGATCGTCGCCGAGATCACCGGCATGCCGCTTCCCGCAGTCCACGCGGCAGGCATCGTGCTGGTCGCAAGCCGCCTGATCCACGCCTGGGGGCTGTCGCACAGCTCCGGCGTGACATTCGGACGCTTTTACGGAACGGCCGGAACCTGGCTGGTGATCACCGGCCTGTCGCTGTGGATCCTGTTCGCGACTACAGCTGTTTTTCGATTTCCGGGATCAGCGTAAACAGGTCGCCGACCAGGCCGTAGTCCGCGACCTCGAAGATCGGCGCTTCCGCATCCTTGTTGATTGCAACGATGGTGCGGGCATCCTTGATGCCGGTCAGGTGCTGGATGGCGCCGCTGATGCCGATCGCCACGTAGAGTTCCGGGGCGATGATCTTGCCGGTCTGGCCCACCTGCAGCTCGTTCGGCGCGAAGCCGGCGTCGACGGCGGCGCGCGACGCGCCGATCGCCGCGCCCAGCCGGTCGGCGAGGCGCTGGATCAGCGCAAAATTCTCCTTGCTCCCGAGCGCCCGCCCCCCCGAAACGACGCGGGCGGCCGTCTGCAGGTCGGGCCGGTCGCTGCGCGCGCCGGATACCGACACGAACCGCGTGTGCGTCGGCAGAGTCGCATCGACCTCGGGCGTCTCGACCGGCGCCGGTTCGCCCGCGGGCGCCGGCTGGTACGAGGCGACCCGAACTGTGGCGACTAGCTGAGGGCCAGCAGGCGCCTCGACGGTCGCAATGGCGTTGCCGGCATATACCGGACGCTTGAAACGGGTCGGTGATTCGACCGCCATGATGTCGCTGATCTGCGGCGCGCCGAGGAGGGCGGCCACCCGCGGCATCAGGTCCTTGCCGAAGGTCGTCGATGACCCGAACACGTGACTATAACCGTCGGCAAGCCGTGCGACCTGCGGCGCCAATACCGCGGCGAGTGCGGGTTCGTTTGCCGGATTTCGAACATGCAGTACGCGCGCGACGCCCTGGATCTTCGCGGCTTCGGCGGCGACTGCTCCGCCGTCGCCTGCGAGCACCGCGATCGCGATCTCGGCGTCGGGAATCGAGGCCGCGCAGCTGACGCACTTGGCGACCGATGCATTGAGCTTGCCGTTCGAGTGTTCAGCGATGATCAGTACGCGATTCATCAGACGAGCCCCTTCTGCCGGAGTGCCGCGACGAGCTCCGCCGCATCCTTGACTATCACGCCCTTCTGGCGCTGCGGAGGCGGTTCGAGACGCACCAGCCTGAGCTGCGATTCCGTCTCGACGCCGAGCGAGGCCAGATCGGTGACGTCCAGCGGTTTCTTCTTCGCTTTCATGATGTCGGGCAGCTTGATGTAACGCGGTTCGTTGAGGCGCAGGTCGGTCGTGACAACCGCCGGCAGGTCCACTTCGATCGTTTCGAGTCCGGCATCGACCTCGCGCGTCACGCGCGCGACGGTGTCCGTCAGTTCGAGCTTCGACGCAAATGTCGCTTGCGGACGTTGCCACAACGCGGCGAGCATCTGGCCGGTCTGGTTGGAGTCGTCGTCAATGGCCTGCTTGCCGAGAATCACGAGCATCGGGGATTCCCGCTCGACGAAGACCAGCAGTACGCGCGCGATTGCTGGCGGCTCGATTGCCTGGTTGGTCCGGACGAGGATGGCGCGGTCCGCGCCCATCGCCAGTGCGTTGCGCAACTGCTGCTGCGCCTCGTCCGGGCCGATGCTGATCGCCACGACTTCGTCGGCGCCGCCGCGCTCCCGAATCCGCAGCGCCTCCTCGAGCGCAATCTCGTCGAATGGATTGGTACTCATCTTGACGCCGTCGGTGACGACTCCCTGGCCGTCCGGGCGCACCCGAACCCGGACGTTGAAGTCGATGGCCCGCTTGAGCGCGACTAGAATCCTGCGCATTCTTCTGCCTCCGTCGTTTCGCGCAGCATCCTATCGGAAGTCACGCCTTGTGGGTTAACATAGCATTATCAATCAGTAACTTGAATAACGTATTTCGCGTGACTTCGCAGTGACAAGCCGCATGCACAGCGCTGCCCGCCGATGAGCAGTCTCGCATTCGTCACGCGGCGCCTGCTCGGGGCGATCCCAACGCTCGCGATCGTCGTCACGCTGTCATTCCTGCTGACGCGGCTGGCGCCGGGTGGGCCATTCGACGAAGAACAGGCATTACCGCCTGAAATACGTACCAATCTGGATGCGGCCTACGGACTCGATCAGCCTGTCGCCGTCCAGTTCGGCCGGTACGTCAAGGGTCTGCTGCGCGGGGATTTCGGGCCGTCGTTCAAGTTCCGCGACTTCACGGTCGGCGAACTGATCAGCAGCGGCCTGCCGGTCAGCCTGACGATCGGCATTGCCGCGCTATTGCTCGCAATCGCGCTCGGCGTACCAGCCGGTGTCTGGGCAGCGCTCGCGCGCGGGCGCTGGCCGGACCGGCTCCTGATGAGCTTCGCAGTGACCGGCATCTCGGTGCCTGTGTTCGTGGTCGCCCCGTTTCTCGTGCTCGCCTTCGGGATCTGGCTGCGCTGGCTGCCGGTGGCGGGCTGGGCCCCGGGGCGGGTGCAGGATCTCGTTCTGCCGGTCGTGACACTCGCACTGCCGGTTATCGCTTACCTGGCGCGCCTGACGCGTGGCAGCCTGCTCGAAGTCCTGCGCGCGCCCTGGGTGCGTGCGGCGCGCGCGCGCGGCCTGCCGGGGCGCACGGTGCTGCTGCGCCACGCGCTGCCGGCGGCGCTGCTGCCGGTCGTGAGTTATCTCGGGCCCGCGACCGCAGCCGTACTCGCCGGTTCGCTCGTGGTCGAGACGATTTTCGGATTGCCGGGAATGGGCCGCCACCTGGTCCAGGGGGCGCTTAATCGCGACTACACGCTGGTCATGGGCATGATGATCGTCTATGCCGCGCTGATGATCGTGCTCAACCTGATCGCTGATCTCGTCTATGCCTGGCTCGACCCCCGAATCCGCCGAGGCAGGGAGTCGTGAGCCGCGGATTGTGGAGCGATGCGTTCCGGCAGTTGCGCGGCGACCGCGCCGCGATGACCGGGCTCGTCGTGCTGTCCGTGCTCGTGATCGCGGCGGCGGCAGGCCCGCTGCTCGTCGATTATCGCGAAGACGAAATCGACTGGGAGAACATGGCGGTCCCGCCATTCACGGCCGACGGTCACTGGCTCGGCACCGACAGGCTCGGCCGCGATCTGCTCGTGCGCACGCTGCATGGCCTGCGCGTTTCCCTTGCCATTGCGCTCGCGGCGACACTCGTGAGCCTCGTGATCGGCGTCGCCTGGGGCGCGGTCGCGGGCTACCTGCGGGGGCGGGCGGACGCGCTGATGATGCGCTTCGTCGACGTGATGTATGCGCTGCCGCAGGTATTCTTCGTCATCATCCTGACGGTCGTGTTCGGCCGCGGGCCGCTGACGTTGCTGGTCGCGATCGGCGCGTTTGGGTGGCTGACGATGGCGCGCATCGTGCGCGGACAGGCGCTCGCGCTGCGTGAGCGCGAGTTCGTCGAGGCCGCGGTCGTCGGCGGCGCGGGAACGCTGCGCATCGTTGCGCGACACATCGTCCCGAACCTGCTGGGCCCGGTCGTCGTCTATGCCACGCTGACGGTTCCGCAGGTGATCCTGATCGAGAGCTTCCTGAGTTTCCTCGGCATCGGCATCCAGGAGCCGCTCGCGAGCCTCGGCAACCTGATTGCGGACGGCGCGGCGGAGATGGAGACAGCCCCCTGGATGCTGGCGGTACCCGCCGGCTGCCTCGTGCTGCTGGTCTTCTGCTTCAACTTCCTCGGCGACGGGCTGCGTGACGCCCTGGATCCGCGGGACCGACGATGACGCTGCTGGAGATACGCGCGCTGACGGTCGATTTTTCGGGCCGGCCGCCGGTTCGCGCCGTCGACGGCGTCGATCTGACGGTCGCTGCGCGCGAGAGCGTCGCGATCGTCGGCGAGTCCGGTTCCGGAAAAAGCCAGCTGCTGCATGCCTGCACGGGACTGCTCGCCGCCAATGGCCGGGCGCTCGGCTCCGTGCGGTTCGAAGGCGTCGAGCTTTTGGGTGACGGTGACAAGGCAGCGGCCGTCCGCGGTTGCGGCATCGGATTCGTGTTCCAGGACGCATCGGGCAGCCTGACGCCGCACCGGCGCATCGGCGACCAGCTCGCGGAAATCGCCGCAGCCGCACACGGCATGACGCGCGAGGCGGCGCGGGCCGAGTCCCGCCGCATGCTCGAGCGCGTTCATCTGCCGGACGCGCCTCGCCGCCTTGGCCAGTATCCGCATGAGCTGTCGGGCGGCATGCGCCAGCGCGTTGCGATTGCGCTCGCGCTGATGGCGCGTCCGCGGCTGCTGTTCGCGGACGAGCCGACGACGGCGCTCGACGTCACGGTGCAGGCTGAAATCCTCGCGCTGCTGGCGGAGCTCTGTCGCGATCTCGGCATGGCTCTCCTGCTCGTCACCCACGATCTCGGCGTCGTCGCTGCGCTCGCGGACCGGATCGCGGTCATGTATGCGGGGCGCATCGTCGAGACGTCCTCAGCGGCCGATTTTTTCGCCGGACCCAAGCATTCCTACAGCGCCGGATTGCTCGCGGCGGTGCCCACGCTGGCGGGCCTGCCGTGAGTCTGCTGGAGCTGTGCGGGGTCTCGGTCCGTTACCGGCTTGCCGGAAGGGGCGGATACCTGGCGGCCGTGGATGGCGTCGACTTCGCGCTGGGCGCGCACGAGATGCTGGGCCTGGTCGGCGAGTCCGGCTGTGGCAAGACGACCCTCGGCCGCGCGATCCTGCGGCTGGTGCCCCTGGCCGCCGGCGAGCTGCGCTGGCGTGGGCAGCGGATCGACACCCTGGACGCCCGCGCGTTCCGGCCGCTGCGGCGGGAACTGCAGTGTGTGTTCCAGGATCCGAATGCCTGCCTTGATCCGCGCATGACGATTCTGGAAAGCGTCGCGGAGCCGTTGCGCTCCCTGGATCGCAATGCGCCGGCCGCGGATCGCACCTCCCGTGCGCAGGAGCGGCTCGACGAAGTCGGCATCGCCCGAGATCTCGCGGCCCGCTATCCGCACCAGTTGAGCGGCGGACAGTTGCAGCGGGCCGTCATCGCCCGCGCGCTTGTCGTCGACCCGCAATTCGTGGTCTGCGACGAACCGGTCAGCGCACTCGATGTCACGGTGCAGGAACAGATCGTGAGCCTGCTCGAGCGCATTCGCGGCGAGCGAGGGCTCGCAAGCCTGTTCATCAGCCACAATCTGGCAGTCGTCGCGCGCCTGTGCGAGCGCGTGATGGTCATGTATCGCGGACGCATCGTCGAAGTGGGGGGGCGCGGCGCCATCACGACCGCACCGCTGCATCCCTATACGCGGGAGCTGCTCGACGCCGTTCCCGGGGTCGATGCCGGCGCGCGTGCGCGCCTGTCACGGCGCATCGCTTGCCCGCGGCCGGCGGTCAGCGATGCGGTGCCGGAAGCAGGCTGCGCGTTCGCGAATCGTTGCCCGCATGTCGTGGCGCGTTGTCGCGTCGAACGGCCGTCGTTACAGCCCGCCGCGGACACGCGGCTGGTCGCCTGCCATCGGGCATCCGAGTGGCCGGGCGGGCTGCCGCCGCTGGTTGCCGGCTGATTCCCCGCAGGCTCATCCCTTGAGCCAGGCGCCGGCCTATGCTGGCGCCGAGCACAGGGGACCCGCAGATTGAATCCGAACGATCGTTGCATTGCCCATCTCGAGGCCGGCGGCCTGCTGCTGACCCGCGACCTCCGCCAGGCGCGCATCCTGCGCCGGCTGCACGATCGCGCGCAGGTCGGCGCAGGTCGCCGGGTCTGGCCCTCGGCCCAGGTGCTGCCGCTCGACGTCTGGCTCGCCCTGCAATGGCAGGCCGCCGCGTCCGGCCGTCCGCGGCTTCCAGGCATTCTGTCGGGCGTGGCGCTGCGCTGGCTCTGGCGGCAACAGGTCGAGCAAGGCTCGCCGGGGCTGATCGATCCTGCCGACCTGGGCATCCGTGCCCGCGCCAGCTGGCTCCGGTTGCGGGCGTTCGGCGGGGACATCGGCCAGTTGTCGCGCTGGCCGCTCACCCGCGATCAACAGGCGTTTCTCGGATGGGCCAGGGCGATGGAGGAGGAGTTGCGGGCGCGTGATGCCGGCGACGGTGGCGATCTGGCGCGCATGCTGGTCGAATCCGCGGCTTTGCCCGGCGCCGGGCCGGATATCCTGCTCGCCGGCTTCCGGCGGTTGACGCCCGCGCAGAGCCGCCTGATGTCTGCATTGCGCACTGGCGGGCGTACGGTGGACCGGCTCGACCCGCAGGGCGGGTCCTCCGTTGCGTGGCAGCATGCGGCGCCGGATCCGGAGACCGAACGCCGCACGATGCTCGCCTGGCTGCGCGAGCGCATCGAGCGGCAGCCGGATGGCATCCACGCAGTGGTCGTGCCCGAGCTCGACCGGAACCGCGGCGTCCTGGAGCGCGCGCTCGCGTCCACACTGCAACCGGAACTGGAACTGGCGGGCGCCGGCCGCGACGAGCGCAACTTCGATATTGCCGGCGGCCATGCGCTCGCAACGCGGCCAGTCGTCGATGCGGCGCTGGCAGCCTTGTCATGCCTGGCGGGGCCTGTCGACTGGACGGTCGCCAGCCGGCTGCTTCGCAGCGAGCATCTCGCGGCTGCGCAGGCGGAGCGAGCGGCGCGCATCGCGGCGGATCTCGCTTTGCGAAACGTGCATGGCCAGGCCCGGCTTGCCGGCGTCGACCTCGCCGCGCGCGCTTCGAAGGCCGGCGCGCCGGCCTTCGCGGCCGCTCTGTCGACCGCTCTGTCTCGCATGGCGGCCGACCGGCGCCGCAGCGCGGGCGGCTGGGCGGAGGCATTTGGTGCGGGCCTCGCCTTATTTGGATGGCCCGGCGAAGCGACACTGGGCAGCCACGATTTCCAGGCGGCCAGGAAGTTCGGTGAACTGTTGCGCGAACTGGCCGCACTGGGATCGGTCGCATCCGACCTCGAGGCGGCTCAGGCCCTGGCCGAGCTGCGACGCCTTGCCGCCGTTCCTTTCCAGCCCGAAAGCGGCGAGCCGGCGGTTTTCGTTCTCGATACCTTTGACGACCCCGGCGTGAGGTTCGATAGTCTCTGGGTCGCGGGACTGACGGCAACGGCCTGGCCGCGTGCCGTCACCGTGGATCCGCTCCTGCCGATCGAGATACAGCGTCAGCTCGGCATGCCGGAGGTCGCACCGGAGGATTGCGTCGCCGAAGCGCGCGACATCATCGGCCGCTGGCAGGCGCAGGCCGGCGCGCTCGTGCTCTCCTGGCCGCGGCGCGAGAACGACACCGACGTCGACGGGTCGCCGCTCGTGCCTCGGGATTTGCCGTCATTGCCGCCGCCGGCACCGTTGTCGTCGCGCGAACGGCTCGCATTCGATGCGGCCCGTCTTGAGCCGGTGCCGGAAACCCGGCTGCCGCCGTTGGTGGCAGCCGCCGTGGCAGGTGGCGCACGCGTGCTGGAACTGCAATCGCAGTGCGCGTTCCGCGCATTCGGCGAACTGCGCCTGGGCGCCCGACCGCTCGAAGAACCGCAGGCAGGATTTGATCGTCGCCTGCGCGGCATCGTGCTCCATCGTGCCCTGCAGACGCTCTGGAACGGTCTAGGCGGGCAGAGCGTGCTCGCCTCGCTCGACGACGCAGCCGTCGTGGCACGTATCGGCGCTGCGGTCGAGCAGGCCATGCGCGTCGCGGCGCCGGCCGGCGCCGGAGCGCGCATGATCGCGCTCGAATGTGAATGGCAGCGGCGCGCCATCGGCAGGATGGTGGCGCTCGAGCGCACACGCCCGCCGTTCACCGTGCTCGAAACCGAGCGCGGATTGACAGTGCCGATCGGCGGGCTCGAGCTGTCGCTGCGGGTCGACCGGGTGGATAGCGTCGGCGAGGACCTGATCGTCATCGATTACAAGACCGGGCACGTCAAAAATTCCGCCTGGCGCGGCGCGCGCATGGACGCGCCGCAACTGCCGCTTTACGCCGTGCTGCATGCCGGGCGGCCGACCGGCATCGCATTTGCCGGTATCGGCGCGGCGCGCGCTAAATTCGTCGGCGTGAGCCACGACGGCGGCGCGATCGACGGCCTGCGCCCGGCATCGAAGTTCGAACTGACGGAGGACCGGCAGAAAGGATTCGACTGGCGGCAGATCACCGCGCACTGGCGGGCGTGGCTCGAACGCCTGGCGGAAGACTTCGCGGCCGGCCGCGCGATCGTGGACCCGAAGCTGGGCGCGGATACCTGCCGTTTCTGCCACCTTGCGGCGCTCTGCCGGGTGGCGCCGGGCGTGCCCGAAGAAGCGGACGGAGACGTCGGCGATGACGACTGATGCGGCAGTTCTGGATCGGGAAGCACGGCGGCGGGCCATCGACCCGGCAGCCTCGTATATCGTCCAGGCGCCCGCGGGTTCCGGCAAGACCAGCCTGCTCACGCTGCGTTACCTGCGCCTGCTCGCGGACGTCGACCGTCCCGAACAGATCCTCGCGATCACGTTCACGCGTAAAGCGGCCGCGGAGATGCGCCACCGGATAGTCGCGGCGCTCGAGCTGGCGGCGCGCGAGGCGCCTGCCAATGCCGAGTCGCACCTGCGCGAACTGCACGGGCTTGCGCGTGCGGCGCTTGCACGCAGCCGGGAACGGGGCTGGGGACTCGAGCACAATCCGGCACGGCTGCACGTGCAGACGATCGACGGACTGAATCACTGGCTCGCGCGGCGACTGCCACTCGCGGCGCGCATCGGCACGGCGGCGACGCTGGTCGACGATGCGAGTGCCATGTATGCGGAGGCCGCGCGCCGCACTGTCGCCTTGCTGGACGAGGATTCGGCGGTCTCCGCGAGCCTCCTGCGGCTTGCGCGCGCGCTCAACCATGAACCACGGATGCTGGCGCAACTTATCGAGGGAATGCTGGGCGCGCGTGAACTGTGGCTGCCGAAACTGATGAACTCGCCGGGCCGCCCGGCGCTGCGCGCCGGGATCGACCGGCTGTTGCACGGTGCGCTCGAGGCCGAGCTGGCCGACATACGGCGGCGGCTCGGGAATCTGGACTGCCGCACCCTGTTCGCGATCTGTCAGGCCGCTGCCGCAGCAGGAGCGCCTGAAGGGCCGATTCTGCCGCTCGCGCGACTGCAGGACCTGCCGCCCGCGACCGCGGATGCCGTGCCGTACTGGCAAGCGCTCGCGGAACTGCTGCTGAAGGCGTCGCCTGCCACCGACTTGCGCAAAACCGTCGGCGCCCGCCAGGGCTTCCTGCCGGCCAGCGACAGCCCGGGCTGGAAATCGATCAAGCAACGGATGACGTCGTTCCTCGAAGGTTGCGCGGAGCGCGAAGGTCTCGCGCAAGCGTTCGCGGCCGTTCGCATGCTGCCGCCAGCCGGATTGACCGATGGCCAGTGGGAAAGAATCGATGCGCTGTGCGATGTGCTGCCGCACGCGGTTGCGGAACTGCTGGCGCTCTTCGCCGAGCGCGACACCCTCGATCATCCGGCGGTTGCCGCGGCTGCCCGCGATGCGCTCGGCGCCGAGTCCGCACCGACTGAACTCGCCCTCGCTCTCGATTACCGCATCCGTCACCTGCTGGTCGACGAATACCAGGACACGTCGCCTTCCCAGGAAGCCTTGCTGAGGCTGCTGGTGGCGGGCTGGCAGCCAGGCGACGGGCGTACCCTGTTCTGCGTCGGCGATCCGATGCAATCGATCTATGCTTTCCGCGAAGCGGACGTGACGCTTTTCCTTGAAGCGCAGCGGCAAGGCATCGGCGCCGTCCCGCTCATCCCGGAACGCCTCGGCCGCAACTTCCGTTCCGGCGCCGCCATTGTCGACTGGGTCAACGCCACGTTCTCGGCATTGCTGCCCGCGTCCGATGATTTCGAGCGCGGCGCGGTGCGTTACTCGCCGGCGGTCGCCGCACGGCCGGGCGAGGCGGGCGACGGCGTACGCGTGCATCCGCTCATCGACGCCGACGATGGCGCGATGGCCGCGGAGGTCGCCGCCATCGTCCAGCAGGCGCTCGCGGGCGCCAGCCCTCTGCCTTCAATCGCCATTCTGGTGCGCGGCCGGCCGTCACTGCCGCCGATCCTCGCTGCGCTGCGCGACGCCCGCATCGAGTACCGGGGCGTCGAACTGGAATCGCTGCTCGACCGCCCTGCCATGCGCGACCTGGCCGCGCTTGCCCAGGCGATGCTGCACGAAGGCAATCGCACCGCGTGGCTCGCCGTGTTGCGCGCGCCGTGGTGCGGCCTGACGCTCGCCGACCTGCTGCAACTGGCGACGCCCGACAGCGGCTTCTCCATCAGGCAACGGCTCTCCGATGCCGCGTTGCTGCGAACCGTCCCGGTCGAATCGGCGGCGCGTATCACGCGCCTGCGTGCGGTCCTCGAGCCTGCGATCGCCGACCGGGGCGAGCGGTCACTCGGTGGCTGGCTGAAGGCGGCGTGGCTGGCGCTGGATGGCCCGGCCACGATCGGCGACGCCTCGGACATCGCCAATGCCGAACTGCTGTTCAGCGCGCTCGATCGTCTCGAACTCGAAGCAGGCTGCACGCCGGAAGCGTCGGCAATCGACGCCGCAGTTGCCGGCGTCATGGCCTCGCCGGTCGGCAGCGACGCGGCCCGGGTGCAGGTCATGACGATCCATCGCGCCAAGGGGCTCGAGTTCGATGTCGTCATCCTGCCGGACCTGCAACGCGGTGCGCGTGCAACCGAGCGGCCGTTGCTTTACTGGACGCCGGTTGCAACTGGCCCTGGCGAGCGCGGCATGGTGCTCGCGAGCCGTACGGATGCGGCGGAGAACGAGGGTGCTGCGGATGCGCTCGAACGCTGGATGCGGCGACTGGGGACCGAGCGCGAGGCGCTGGAACTGGGTCGCATCGCCTATGTCGCGGCGACGCGCGCGCGCCGGCATCTCCACCTGGTAGCAAGCGCAAGCAGCCGGCAGACCGACGACGGCGTGGTTCTGCGCCGTCCGCGCGCGACGAGCCTGCTGGGATTTCTCTGGCCTGCCCTGTCCAGCGAATTCGAACAGGCGCTTGCGGCGCGAGCCGCCGCCGGCGCGGCACCCATGCCCGCTGCCGCCGGCAGACGCAGGCTGACGGCACCGCCACTGCGCCGGCTCGTCGCCGGGTTTATTTCGCCGGCGCCGCCGTCGCCGCCGCAACCGGCCAGATTGCGGATCTCGGGTGAGCCGGAGGGCTCGATCCGTCCCGAGTTTGACTGGGCCGGCGCTATTGCCCAGGCTGTGGGCCAGGTCGTGCATTTCGAACTGCAGCGCATCGCGGAGAGCGGATTTACGCCGGAGGCTGGCGACATGCCGGCGGCACGCTGGCGGCGGCAGCTGCGCGAACTCGGTATCGACGACGCGCACCTGCCGGCGGCGCTGGCAAGGATCGCGGAGGCGATGACAGCGGTCGGTCGGAGCCAGCGTGCCGCGGAGCTGCTCGATCCGGCCGCGCTGGAAGCGCGAAGCGAACTTGCCCTGACGGCAGTCGTCGATGGTGTCCTGCAAAGTCTGCGCATCGATCGTACCTTCGTCGACCGTGACGGCGTGCGCTGGGTCATCGACTGGAAGACCAGCGCGCACGAAGGCGGCGATCGCGAAGCGTTTCTGGATAACGAGCTGGAGCGCTATCGCAAC
>DATKBY010000090.1:0-3533 GCA_035513555.1 Steroidobacteraceae bacterium
GAGGCGCAGCTCCGGCGAAAGCCTTCCGCCGAGCCTCTGCTTGGCGGCGGAACGGCGCTTGATCGGTACGACTGCCCAGCAATTCATCGGGATTGACTCCGCAGCGCGCGGCGGCCCGTCAAGGGGCCGACATCCGTGCGCCGGGCACGGGATTGAAGTAGTGGATCGTCACGCTCCGCTTCGCAATCTTCCAGGCGCCGCTGCGTCGCTCGAATTCATCCGCGTAAGTCGCGCTGATCATCTGCACGACGTCGTCCTGCGTCGCTCCCATGCAGTCTACGTTGCAGATCCCGTCCGCGTGGTCGGAATCCCTGAACGTCAGCCGCAGATTCGAGGTCAGGTGGTGCGTTTCGCGCCAGACCGGATACAGCACGTCCTGCACCGCCTTGCGGATGCCGTCGTGATTCGTGAACGTTCCGAACGGTGGGCCGATTTCCCAGACCGCGTCCGCATGCCAGATCGAGATGAAACGGTCCCAGTCGTGCGTGTCGAAGCCGAGGCAATAGTCGGTCACGAGGTCGCGGATCGCCGCCCGGCTCTGCAGTTCATCCACCTGCCGTACCAGCGCCTCAATTCTTGCGTCGCTCCCGCTTTTCACTTCAGTCATTCAATGCACCCTTCAGGATCCACTGCCGGATCGTCTCCAGCTCCTCCGCGCCCAGCGGATCCTGCGGTAGCGGCATACGCTGACCCGAGCCGCCGGCCTTATCCTGCGTTCCCAGCAGCTTGGCGTACAGATAACTTTTTTCGGGCGACCCCGGCTCGACGAGCTTGAGCGGACTCTGGGTCGATGCGACTCCTACCAGCCGGGTCCAGGGATCGGGATAGAGGCTGAGTTCACCGAGCGCCCCGCCTTCGACGTGGCACATCACGCAGCGCTGGTTGAGGATCGGCACCACGCGGTCGCCGAACGCGCCGCTGTCCTGCGCGGCGACCGGCGTCGCGCCTGAGAGCGCCGCGACGATCATCGCGGTCTGACCGAACCTCATGCGGATTCCGCGGGCATTTCCCGATGGGCCGCATTGGCGGCGATGTAGCCGAAAGTCATCGTCAGGGCCAGCGTGTGTCCAGCGCCAAAGTACGCGAACCGCGAGGGACTCGCGATGCAGTTTCCGGCGCCATACAGGCCGGGAATCGGCCGATCCCGCGTGTCGAGCACGCGCGCACTCGCATCGATCTGCGGGCCACCATTGGTATCGAGCGCGCCCGCCGCGAGCATGATCGCGAAATAGGGCCCCTCGCCGGCAAATGGATGCATGGTCGGATTGGGACCGCTGTTCACGTGCGAGGACGCGCCCGGCTGCATCGGCGAGAACACCGCGTGCCACTCGCGGTCGTAGGCCGCGGCGCCGCGCTGGAAATCCAGGTCGACGCCGCTGCGCGCGAAGCCGTTGAAGCGCGCGATTGTTGCTTCGAGGTTCTCCGCGAATGCGGGCGACAGCGAGAAGCCGCCCGTGCGCGGCGCCAGCTCTCCGAGGCGCGCTGCAATAGCGGCCGCGAGGCCGCCGAGATCGTCACTGCTCAGTACGTGCGCTGCGCCGGCCGGAGTGGCGGGAAGCGGATAAGCGCCCGCGAATGCTTCGGCCGTGCGCCGGTCGTAGATCATGAAAAGCAGCTCGTTCGGGAATTCCGCGGCCGACGGGTCGAAGAATCCGTGGGCCTCGGTGCGGTCGTTGTAGTTGCGGTGCTCGTTCACCACGCGCTTGCCGTGCCGGTTGACCTGCAGCATCGAGTCGCCCGGCGTATAGAACACGCCGGCGCCCATCTTCGAGCTCTGCAGCGCCTCTTCGAGCACGACCTGCGTGCGCCAGGCCCCCGACAGGTTGCCCATGCTCGCGCCGGCAGCGCCGGCGATAGGAATGAAATCTCCCGTGGCCCAGGAGGCGGCGCAGGATCCGTACAAACGGTTGCGCTGGTAGGTATCGACGAGTTCCGTATTGTGGACGTAGCCGCCCGTCGCAAAGATCACGCCCTTGCGGCCCCGGAGCCTGACGGTCTTTCCGGCGGATTCCGCTTCGACGCCGATCACGCGGCCGGTGGAATCCACGATCAGCCGCATCGCGCGGTGGCCGAGCAGCAGCGGGATCTGCCGCTTGTCGCGCGCCCTGCCCAGTTGTGCCATCAGGTCGCCGCCGAGGCCCATCTGGCCGTCGTCCCGCACCGGCCCCAGCGGACGGCCCGCCGGCACCTTGTTCTCGGGAACCTGGTCGAGGTAATCGGTCGCCGGCCGGTCGAGCGCGAACATGCGCCACTCGGCGACGGTCAGCGAACCGTTCTCGCGCAACCTGTCGATCATGGCCGAGGCATTGTCGTAAAAAGCCTCGAGCAGCGCGTACGCGCGCGGATTCAGTCCGAACATCGGCAGGTTGGCGGCATAGCGTTCCGGATAGGAAAACCGCGCCATGTAACGCAGGCAGTCGGCCTTCTCGTCGCGGATTCCCTTTGCGCGCAGCGTGAAGTTGTCCGGAATCCACATGACGCCCGCGGAGCGCGCGGACGTGCCGCCGGGAATCGGCGCCTTCTCGAGCATGACGACGCTGCTGCCGGCCTCATGCGCGACGATCGCAGCCGTCGTTGCGCCTGCGCCGCTGCCGACGACGACGATATCCGCCTCGCGATCCCAGGTATCGGCCGCTGCCGCCTTGGACGGGCTGAGCGCGATCGTGCTGAACGCCGTGACGGCGCCCGCCCCGATCAGCAGCTTCCTCCTCGTGACCTGGTCCGGGCCGTCGCTCATCCTCGTCTCCTGGATCGCATGAACGTCAGCGCTGCAGGATGATGCCGGCCTTCTCCCGGTCCCAGCAGTCGGCGGTGATTCCTTCGTCCTTCAGCTTGAACTTCTCGACGCGCTCGCTGGGCGTCTTCGGCAGGCTTTCGCGGAAGGCGATGTAGCGCGGGATGGCGAAGTACGCCATACGCGGCTCGCACCAGCGAACCAGCTCCTCGGCGGTGACCTTCTGTCCTTCCTTGAGGACGACCACGGCCTTGACCTCCTCCTCACCCACTTCGGACGGCACGCCGACCACGCCGGATTCGAGCACCGCCGGATGCGAGCCGATGACGGATTCGACCTCGAACGAAGAAATGTTCTCGCCGCGGCGCCGGATCGCCTGCTTCTTGCGGTCGACGAAATAGAAATATCCGTCGGCATCGCGCCGGCCCATGTCGCCCGTGTGGATCCAGCCGTTCCGGAACAGGTCGAGCGTCGCTTCCGCCTTCTTGTAGTACCCGGTGGTGCCGACGAACATCTTGTTCGATCGCGCGATGAATTCGCCGATCACGTCGGGCGGGCAATCGTTGTCCTCGTCGTCGACGATGCGCACGTCCCAGCCGGTAATGGCCTGACCGCAGGAACCCGCGCGCGGCGCGTCGTACGGGCTTGCGAGGCAGCAATAGCACTCGGTCATGCCATAGACTTCGAGCAGCTTGGTGTTGAAGCGCTTCTGGAAGGATTGCCACTCGTCCTGCGGCGCGGCCGCGCCGACCATCAGCCGCACGGGATTGTCCGCGTCGTCCGCGCGTTCCGCCTGCTT
>DATKBY010000091.1:0-55311 GCA_035513555.1 Steroidobacteraceae bacterium
TTACTACAGGCTTGATGGTTACAGCCGCTTGTGCGAGTCAGGAGGCGCCTATGCATGAGGCGTCAATAAACTTTGATTTAGAGAATGTTCAGCCGTTCTTGACGCAACTAGATTCCACACTCCTTCTCGGGCTGCCCGCCCAGGAACTCGTCAGTTTGACGCAGGCGACGCCCCCCGAAGACGAAACTTCGCAGGTCGTTGCCGTCTCATTTGGTGGATCCCAGGTCAGGCTGGAGTATCGCGTATTTATGGATGACATCGACGCACCCGATTTGTCCTTCCGCACGGAGTCGAAGGTGCTCGCCGATGCGATACAGGTCGAGCTCATGCGCTTCGCCGATGCCCATGGCATGTAGGCGGCGTGACATCAACTTCGAAGTGCAACGCTGATCGCGCACGTTGGGCGTCTTTGGACTGAGGAACGGTATGTCAATCGAGAATGCGATAGCCAGCGTAGCTGTAAAGGACTTGAAGTTCGCCGTGGCGTGGTATGAAGCGCTCTTGGGAAGGGCTCCAGACTCGACACCTATGCCGGAAGTAGCGGAATGGAAGTTCGCCCGTGGTGGCTGGTTACAGGTCTACCAGCTCCCGGAGCGAGCGGGAAGTGGTTCCTGCACCCTCGCCGTGAGCGATATCAAAGAACTAGTGGAACATGTCCAGAAGCTGGGTATCGACGCCAGCCAAAGTAGCACAGGCGCTAAGGTGAAAACACTGATGATTGTGGATCCCGACGGGAATCACATTGCATTTGCGGAGACGATCGATAAAAGTATGGCGCGGTGACATGGACACGTGCCTGGGACTTCTATGACGCCCAGAAACCCGTTGCAGCGGACGCGCCGCAAGCGTCACGCCGCTGAACGCGAGCGTTAGATCCTTGGGCACTCGCTGACGGAAACAATGAAGAACATTCTGATTGCGGTTCTTTTGGCGGTGCTCGCTTGGCAGCTCTTCTTCCGCGGCAGCACTCCGCCCGAGAAAATACAGGCATTATCCGATCCCTCCGCTTTTCGAGCGGAATTCTCCTGCGACGGCCGCATGCATTGTTCGCAGATGACGTCCTGTGAAGAAGCGGAGTATTTTCTGCCGAGCTGTCCAGGTGTTGAGATGGATGGCAACAGTGACGGCGTGCCCTGTGAGTCACAGTGGTGCGGAAACTCACGATGATTGGCCGCGGATGTAGCTCTGCGATGCAACGGTTGGCGTCGCAAGACAGTGGAAACCCTGCGAACGGCGATTCGTGCCACCTCGCCGCTGGAAGAAATCATCAAGTGGGGTAACCTCGTCTATCTGGCCGGTGGACCGGTTCTGCTTATCCGCGCTGAGGACGATCGGGTGTTGCTCGGCTTCTGGCGAGGACAACGCCTCGGTGCAATCGAACCGCGCCTGAAGGCGGGCGGGAAGTACGAGATGGCCGCGCTGGAATTGCAAGAAGGAGTTTCCGTCAAGCCCGCAACTGTGCGTCGATTGACCAGGGAAGCCGTGGCACTCAATCAAACGCTCGGTGACCCGACGCTTGCAGTAAAGCGCAATCCCGGACAAAGGCGTAAGCATAGCGGGCCTCGGTGAAGAGACAATGCGGCCGAAATGGACCTTGCCGGTGTATGGCTCCGAACTTTGGGATGAGGTGTGTAGGGTCCTGAAATGGCACTACCGCCCCGGGCATGGCTGCGTCGACACGATCAACCGGTTGCGGGCCAAGCATCCGGTGGCCCGGAAACTGGGCAAGGCGTTTCGAGTGCAGCGCGAATCTCTCTTGGTCCGCGCTGAATCGCGAAGCATCGAGCAGCTCTGGCCGCTGATTCATCCGAAGCTCGTCACGCGGGCGCCGCCACACGCGACCGATGCGCCGGTCGTGCTCAGGTTGGATGATGCCGAGTACCTGCACGACGGCAGGCGCCGCATTAACTACTGGAGCCGGAACAACCAGGTGAGCCCGCATCGTGTCCTGGTCGTGTGTGCTCGATAACCCGCGCCATGGCTATTCAACTCGACCACCTGCTGGTTCCGTCGCGAGACCGCGTGGCCGCGGCAGAAATCCTGGCCGGGCTGCTCGGCGTGCCGTGGGCGGCGTCGGGCGTGGGTCCATTTTCACCCGTGTACGTGAACGACGGCCTGACGCTCAACTTCGACCAGGCGGTAGGGGAGTTTCCGACACTCCATTTCTGCTTCCGGGTCAGCGACGCTGAATTCGATGCGATCCTGGCTCGCATCGTCGCGGCGGGCGTCGCCTACCGCAGCAACCCGCACGGGCCGGCGGATTTCCGGATCAACACGGCGCACGGGGGCGCATCGTCTACTGGAGTGAGCCTGACGGCCACGTCTGGGAGATGCTGACGGAAAGCTACGCGCGCAGGCCCGCGGCTACTGCAGCACGCGCATAGCCCGGTCGAGTCCCGCAAGCGTCAGCGGGTACATCCGGTCCTCGAATAGCTCGCGCGTCATGCGCACCGAAGGCGTGTATTCCCACCGCTCCTTCGGCTCCGGATTCAGCCACGCGTGGTGCGGATACGCCGCCAGCAGCCGCTTCATCCAGATCGCGCCGGACTCCTCGTTCCAGTGCTCGATGCTGCCGCCCGGCTGCACGATCTCGTACGGACTCATGGTCGCGTCGCCGACGACGACGAAACGGTAGTCGTGGCCATAGGTGCGCAGGATCTCGGTCGTGGGCGTGCGCTCGCTCTGACGCCGGCGATTGTCCTTCCACACCGATTCGTAGACGAAATTGTGGAAATAGAAGTATTCGAGGTGCTTGAACTCACCGCGCGCGGCGGAGAATAATTCCTCGCAGACGCGCACGTGGTCGTCCATCGACCCGCCGATGTCCAGGAACAGCAGTACCTTTACGGCATTGTGACGCTCGGGAACCATGCGGATGTCGAGGAGTCCGGCGCGCCTGGCCGTGGAATCGACGGTCGCATCGAGGTCGAGCTGCTCCGCAGCGCCCTGGCGCGCGAAACGGCGCAGGCGCCTGAGCGCGAGCTTGATGTTGCGCGTGCCGAGCTGGACGGAATCGTCGAGGTTGGCGAATTCGCGCTTGTCCCAGATCTTGACGGCGCGGCGGTTGCGCGAGCCCTCCTGCCCGATGCGCACGCCCTCCGGGTTGTAGCCATCGGCGCCGAATGGCGAAGTGCCGCCGGTGCCGATCCACTTGCTGCCGCCCTGGTGCCGCGATTTCTGCTCTTCGAGCCGCCTGCGCAGCGTTGCCATCAGCGCTTCCCAGCCGCCGAGCGCGGCGATGCGCGCTTTCTCCTCGTCGGTGAGATTCAGCCCGGCGGCGCTTTGCAGCCAGTCGGCGGGCACGGCCGCGAGCAGTGTCTCGAATGCCTGTTCGACGCCTCGGAAATGCGCCGCAAACACCCGGTCATAGCGGTCATAATGGCGCTCTTCCTTGACCAGTACAGTGCGCGCCAGCCAGTAGAACTCGTCCACCGACAGGTCGATCAGCCGTGCATCGAGCGCTTCCAGCAGCGCGAGAAACTCCGTGATGGTCACCGGCACGCCGGCGGCGCGCAGCATGCGGAAGAAACGGATCAGCATGGACCCGCGGCCCGGTTCAGCCGGGTCGACCGGCGCGGCGATGCAGAAAGACGAGTTGTTCGAACAGGTGCACATCCTGCTCGTTCTTCAGCAACGCACCGTACAGCGGCGGGATCGATGCCTTCGGGTCGTCGGCGCGCAGCGCCTCTGGGGGAATGTCCTCGGCAAGCAGCAGCTTGATCCAGTCGAGCAGTTCGGAGGTGGAAGGCTTTTTCCTGAGCCCGGGCACGGCACGGATCCGATAAAAGGCGCCGAGCGCTTCCGCGAGCAGTTCCCGCTTGAGCCCCGGGTGATGCACGGCGACGATGCGCTCCATCGTCTCCGCGTCCGGAAAGCGGATGTAATGGAAGAAACAGCGGCGCAGGAAGGCGTCCGGCAGTTCTTTCTCGTTGTTGCTGGTAATGACGACGATCGGCCGGTGCCGGGCGCACACGAGCTGCCGGGTCTCGTAGACGTAGAACTCCATGCGGTCGAGTTCGCGCAGCAGATCGTTCGGAAACTCGATGTCCGCCTTGTCGATCTCGTCGATCAGCAGCACGGCCTGCCGGTCGCAATCGAATGCGCGCCACAGCATGCCGGGCATAATGTAGTTTGCGATGTCCTTCACGCGCGCGTCGCCGAGCTGCGAATCACGCAGCCGCGAAACGGCGTCATATTCGTAGAGTCCCTGCTGAGCCTTGCTGGTGGACTTGACGTGCCACTCGAAGAGCGGCTTGCCGAGCGCCTGCGCCACTTCCTGCGCGAGCTGGGTCTTGCCGGTGCCGGGCTCGCCCTTGATCAGCAGCGGGCGGCCGAGAGTCACCGCGGCATTGACGGCGAGCGTCAGTTCGCCGGTCGCGACATAGCTGTCGGAGCCGGTGAAACGCGAGGGGACGACTCCCTTTTCCGGCTTTGCGGAAAAGGGATGCGTCCCCTCTTTGTATTCGCTCAAGAGGCCTTTGCCGGTACGGATTTAGCCGCGAGCTGCTTCAGGTCGCCGAGCACGACCTCGGAGTGGCCCTTCGGCTGCACCTTCACGTAGTGCTTCGCAACCCGGCCCTGCGGGTCGATGATGAACGTGTCGCGCCGGGCGAGCTCGGCGATGCCGAGGTACTTGGTCAGCGTGCCGTAGCTGGTGGCGACCTTCTTGTCGACGTCCGCGAGGATCGGGAAGGGAAGGCTGTTCTCCTCGGAAAACGCCTTGTGCGACTCCACGTCGTCCACGCTGACGCCCAGGATCGCCGCGTTGAGCTCGCGATACGCGAAGATGTTGTCGCGGAACTCGCAGGCCTGAGTCGTGCATCCGGGCGTGCTGTCTTTCGGATAGAAATAGAGCACAACCCACTTGCCCTTGTAGTCGGCGAGCGTGTGCCATTTGCCGGTCTGGTCCTGCAGCCGGAATCCGGGGGCCAGCGCGCCCACCGCGGGCGAATCGGCGAGGGCAGCCGTCGAAAACAGGAGCACCGTTGCGAGGGCAGCAGCGGCGCTGTTCAGGAAACGCGTCATGTCGGTGTCTCCAGTAGGGCGGACGGGCGTAGCGTTCAGGTAAGTCCGCAGGCTGGCATAGTATCGCGGCCTGCCGTCTGAAGACCACGGCTGCGGGCCGAGGTTCCCACGGGATGACGAACCACAGATCGCGCATCGCACTCGTACTGCCGGGCGGCGGCGCCCGCTCCGCGTACCAGGTCGGCGTGCTAAAGGCAATTGCCGGATGGCTGCCGCCGGCTGCGCCATTGCCGTTCTCGATCCTCTGCGGCACTTCCGCCGGCGCGATCAACGCGGCCGTGCTGGCCGCCAGGGCCGGTGACGCCCGCGAGGCGACGACTGAACTCGCGCGGGTCTGGGGCGATTTTCACGTGCCGCAGGTGTTGCGCGCGGGCACGCTCGACATGCTGCGATCCGGACTGCACCTGATGCTGTCCCTCGTTTCCGGAGGCTGGCTCCTGCCGCTGCCGCTCGCGCTGTTCGACCCGTCGCCATTGCGCGAGTTGCTGACGCGAAGCATCGACTTCGCGCGGGTGCGCGAATCGATAGCGCGCGGCATGCCGGATTCGATCGCCGTGACCGCGACGAATGTCGCGACCGGCGATTCGGTCAGTTTCGTCGAGTCCTCGCGCCCGGTTGCAGGCTGGGATCGCGCGGCGCGCCAGGGGATCGCCGCGCGGCTAGACGTCGCCCACCTGATGGCGAGTTCCGCGATTCCGCTGCTGTTCCCGTCGGTCGTCGTGCAGGGCTCGCTTTACGGCGACGGGGCGATGCGCCAGACGACGCCGCTCGCGCCGGCGATTCACCTGGACGCCGACCGGATCCTCGTGATCGGAGCGCGTCCGCACCTGCGCCGGTCGACGACGGCGCCGCCGGAGTCGAACATGGCCGAGCAGTTCGGGTTCATGCTGGACTCGCTCTTCATGGAAGGTCTGCAGTCGGACCTCGAGCGGCTCGAGCGCGTCAACACGCTGCTCGCGCACGCGCGGCCGGGCCCGCCGCCGCTCGGCCTGCGCCACGTCGAGACGATGCTGGTGCTGCCGCAGCGCGATCCGAGCGCCATCGCGCTCGCGCACCGGCAGGCGATTCCTTCGAGCCTGCGCGCGCTGTTGCGGGTGCTCGGCGCGAGCGGCGAGCGCGGCGGGCGCCTGCTATCGTTCCTGATGTTCGAATCGGTCTACACGCGTGAACTGATCGATATGGGCGAGGACGACGCGGATGCCCGCCGCGCGGAGATCTGCGCATTCCTCGGCATCGGGCCGCGCAGCTAGACGAGGAAGATTGCGCCGAGGCCGAGCAGCGCGGCGAAGCCGACGACGTCGGTCACGGTCGTCAGGATCACGCCGCCGGCGAGCGCGGGATCGATGCGCATGCGCTTGAGCGCGAGCGGGATCATGACGCCCGCGATCCCGGCCGCGATCAGGTTGATCACGATCGCGACGAAGATCACGGCCGCAATGTCCCAGGTGCGGAACCACAGCCAGGTGGCGATCGCGACCACGGTCGCCCAGATGAGTCCATTCACCGCGCCGACAGACAGTTCCTTGAAGAACAGCCAGCGCGCATTCGATGCGTGGACCTTGCCGACCGCGATTCCACGGATGATCAGCGTAACTGTCTGGGTGCCGGCGATGCCGCCCATGCTCGCGACGACCGGCATCAGCACGGCGAGCGCGACGACCTTTTCAATCGTGGCCTCGTAGAAACCGACGACCCAGGCGGCGAGCAGCGCGGTCAGCAGGTTGATTCCGAGCCACAGCGCCCGGCGGCGCGCGGTCTTGCGCACGCCGGCGAAGACGTCGTCATCGTCGTCGAGGCCGGCCGCGGCGAGCGAGGCATGCTCCGCCTGTTCGCGGACGACGTCCACCACGTCGTCGACGGTGATTCGTCCGAGCAACTTGCCATCCTGCGAAACGACCGCGGCTGACACCAGATCACGCGACTCGAAGAGCTGCGCGACTTCGTCCGCCGGCATCGTTAGCGGTATCGGCTCGACCTCGCGGTCCATCTGCCCGCTGACAATGGTTTCCGGGTCTGCGGTCAGCAGCCGCAGGACCGGCAGCGCGCCGAGATACCGGTCGTTGCGGTCGACGACGAACAGGCAGTCGGTCGGTTCGGGCAGTTCGCCGCGCATGCGCAGATAGCGCAGCACGACGTCGAGCGTCACGTCCGGGCGCACCGTGACGGTGTCGGTGTTCATCAGGCCGCCGGCGGTGTCTTCGGCGTAGGCGAGCACGGCCGTGAGGCGCACGCGGTCCTGCTTGTCCATCGAGCGCAGCACCTGGCGCGTGACGGCTTCCGGCAGTTCGGCGAGCAGGTCGGCGAGGTCGTCCACCGCCAGACCTTCGGTCGCGGCGACGAGTTCGTCAGGCTGCATGCCGGCGAGCAGTTCGTTGCGGACTTCGTCCGCCAGCTCGACCAGCACGTCGCCGTGGACTTCGCGGCCGACCAGCTCCCAGACCAGCGCGCGGTGGGGCTGCGGCAGGGATTCCAGCAACAACGCGACCTCGGCGGGATGCATGGCATCCACCATCCGGTCCGCGCCGCGCAGGCGGCCGGCGGCGAGCGCCGCCTGGATAGCCGCGAGCCGCGAACCGCGATCCCCGCGTGCCGGCGTCGCGTCGGTCACTGCGGCAACGCGTTGTGGCGCACGAGCAGCTGCGGGTATTTCCCGCGGAAATGCGCAGCAAGCCGCTCGACGAGATACACCGAGCGGTGCTGCCCGCCGGTGCAGCCGATCGCTACCGTCAGGTACCCCCGGTTCGCGGTTTCGTAGTCGGGCAGGCGGCGCTCGAGAAACCGCGTCAGGTCTTCCGCCATCTCGTGCACGCGCGGGCTCGCCTCGAGGAACTCGACCACGCGGCTGTCCTTGCCGGTGAGCTGCTGCAACGCGGGTTCCCAGTAGGGATTCGGCAGCGTGCGGGCATCGAACACGAAATCCGCGTCGCCGGGCGTGCCGTGCTTGTAACCGAACGACTCGAACAGGATCGACAGCCGGCCAGGGCCGGGGTCGACGCGCTGCCCGATCATGGCGCGCAGTTCGTGCACGCTCATTCGCGACGTATCGATGACGAGGTCGGCGCTGTCGATCAGCGGATGCAGCAGCCGCCGCTCCTCCGCGATCGCATCGGCAAGGCTGATGCCCGAGCCCGTCAGCGGGTGCCGCCGGCGAGTTTCGGCGTAGCGCCGCAGCAGAACCTCGTCCTCTGCGTGCAGATAGAGCACCTCGCAGCGCAGACCCTTGCGTTTCAGGTCGTCGAGCAGTTCCGGGATGAAGGCCAGATCGTCGGGGCGGTTTCTTGCATCGAGGCCGACCGCGAGGCGGCGGTAGATCGGCTCGTCAGTGCGCACGGAATGCGACACCAGCGCCTGCACCAGACCGGCCGGAATGTTGTCGATACAGTACCAGCCGAGATCTTCGAGCATGTTGAGCGCGACGCTCTTGCCCGATCCCGAGAGCCCGCTGACGACGACGAGCCTGTTCATTGTTCTTCCGCCGCCGCAGCGATGAGGATCAGGCGGGACGTCCCCGCGCCACGTCGGCCGCGTGATGGTCCGACTGCTTTTCCTTGTGCTTGCGCAGGCGACGGTCGAGCTTGTCGATCAGCGCGTCGATGGCCGCGTACATGTCGCCGTCTTTAGCGTCGGCATGGATGACCGCGCCGGTGACGCCGAGCGTGGCTTCGGCCTTGTGTTCGAGTTTCTCGACGGTCAGCACGCAGTGGACGTCAATGACCTGCTCGTAATGGCGCAGAACGCGCTCGATCTTCTTTTCGACATAGCCGCGCAGCGCCGGAGTGACGTCGAGATGGTGGCCGGTCAGGGTCAACTGCATTGGGTCTTCCTCCTGTTGGATCGCCGTTCGCTCGACGGCGGAATACCAAGAGCCTCGCGATACTTGGCGACCGTACGGCGCGCCACCTGGATGCCGTCACCGGACAGCATCCCGGCGATCTGCTGGTCGCTCAGCGGGCGCGACGGCGGTTCCTGCGCGATCAGTTTACGGATCTTCGCACGGATCGCGGTCGAAGAAATGCCGGCGCCGTCGCCGCCCGGCACCTGGCTCGAGAAAAAATAGCGGAACTCGAATACGCCGCGTGGCGTATGCATGTACTTGCCGGTGGTGACGCGCGAAATGGTGGATTCGTGCATCCCGACCGTCTCCGCGACGTCCCGCAGGATCAACGGCTCCATCGATTCCTCGCCGCTGTCGAGGAACGCGAGCTGCCGCTCGACGATCGTCCGGGCCACGCGGACCATTGTGTCGTTGCGGATCTCGAGGCTGCGCAACAGCCAGCGCGCCTCCTGGAGCTGCGTGCGCAGCACCGCGTGGTCGGGCGCACGCGTAATCAGACCGGCATAGCCCTCGTTCAGGCGGACGCGGGGCAATGCCGACGGATTCAGTTCGACCACCCAGCCCTGCGGGGACCGGCGGACGTAGACATCGGGCACGACGTACTCGGTGCGCACCGCCTGCATGGCGGCGCCGGGACGCGGATGACAGCTTCGCACCAGCGCAAGCGCGAGATCGAGTTCTTCGCTGCTGCAGTGCATCTGGCGCTGCAGCTGCGTGAACTGCTGGCTCGCGACCAGTTCGAGGTGCCGGTGCGCGAGCAAACGGGCGGTCTCCAGGCCGGGCGTCGCGGGGTCGAGCTGTGCTAGCTGCAGTTCGATGCATTCGGCGACCGAGCGCGCGCCGACGCCGGCGGGATCGAACTGCTGCACGATCGCGAGCACGGCCTCGACAGCCGCCAGGTTCGCCGGCATCTCGCCCGCGACCGTGTCCGCAATCGCCTGCGTGGTTTCGGTCAGGTAGCCGTCGTCGCTGATCGCGTCGATGACTGCGCGACCGATGATGATGGCTTCCAGGGGCAGGTGCGCGAGTTCAAGCTGCCAGGCGAGATGATCCCGCAGCGTATTGCCGGATTCGTCCTCGAGTTCGAGCTCGACGTCCCCGGAGCGCGTCCAGGGCATTTCCGATTCGCCGGCGGTCGGCTCGTTCCACTCCTCGCCGATCTCGACCACGGACCCGGCGTCGTCCGGTTCGCCGTCAATGTCTTCGCGCGCATTCTGTTCGGCGTCGACCAGCTCCTCGAATGATGCGGTCCCATCCGCTTCCTCCACGGATTCGAGCAGGACATTGGTTTCGAGCGCCTGCTGCACCTGCGCCTGCAGCTCGATGGTCGGCAATTGCAGCAGCCGGATTGCCTGCTGCAGCTGCGGCGTCATCGTCAGCTGCTGGCCGATCCGTAACTGCAGGCTCGGTTTCATCATGCGGGGGCGGAGGCCTCACGATCAGAGCCGGAAATCCTGCCCCAAGTAGACCTTGCGCACCTCGGGATTGGCAAGGATCTCGTCGGCAGTTCCCGAGGCGAGGACCGTGCCCTGATTGACGATGTAGGCGCGGCCGCAAATCCCCAATGTTTCCCGGACGTTATGGTCGGTCATCAGCACGCCGATGCCGCGCTCGGCGAGGTGCCGGGCGATGCGCTGGATGTCGTGCACCGACAGCGGATCCACGCCCGCAAACGGCTCGTCCAGCAGGATGAAGGCGGGGTCCGCCGCGAGCGCGCGCGCGATCTCGACGCGCCGCCGTTCGCCTCCCGACAGGCTCATGCCGAGATGGTCGCGCAGGTGCGAGACATGCAGTTCCTCGAGCAAGCGCTCCAGCGATTCATCGCGCGCGGCATCGTCAAGTCCGCGGCGGGTCTCGAGGATCGCCATGATGTTGTCGGCAACCGTCATGCGCCGGAACACCGAGGCTTCCTGCGGCAGGTAGCCGAGCCCGCGCCGCGCGCGCGCGTGCATCGGGAGTTGCGTGATGTCCTCGCCATTGAGTTCGATGCGGCCGCCGTCGGCCGGCACGAGGCCGACGATCATGTAAAAAGCGGTGGTCTTGCCGGCGCCATTCGGGCCGAGCAGACCGACGACCTCGCCGCTCTCGATCGAGAGCGACAACGACGACACCACCTTGCGCTTGCGGTAGCTCTTTTCCAGTCCGATGGCCGACAACACACTCATGGGGTCGGGTCCGGCGCTTGCGCTGCAGGCTCATTCGGATTGATCGTGATCACGACCTGCTGGCGCGAAACGACGCGCTGGCTGATCGTGCTGTAGACGAGGGTTGCGCCGGTGATCTCGGTACGCCCGTTCGAGAGCCAGGCATCGCCTGCGAGCTCCACCGCGCCGCGGCCGAGGTCGTAATCGATGCGATTCGCGCGGCCCTGCGCGAGTTCATCTTCACGGCGCTGCTCGAAGGTCGCCGGACCGCCGGTTACCGTCGCGCTCTGGATCTCGCCCTTCGCAAAACGCACGCTGGCCGTGTCGCTCGCGAGCGCAGCCTCCGGCATCGAGATCCGGACTGCGCCGTCGAATTCCCAGCGGCTGTCTTCGAAGTCGAGCCCGCTCGCGACCGCGCGTTCCGCGGTGATCCGGATCTCGCCCTGCGAGATCGTGATGCCGTCGAACTCGAGCACGCCCTTCTGGTAGTCGAAGTCCGACGATTGCGCCTCGACCTTGATCGGAAGCTTGCTGCGCTCCGGCTCCTGCGCCGCGGCGACCGCCGCGGAGAACAGGACGACGCAGGCGAGTTTACGGAGTGAAGAGGCCATTGACGCCGGATTCCAGTCGCAGATTGCCCTTGCGCAGGTCGGCACGCATGCCCAGGGCGTGCATGCGGTGCGCGCCGAACGCGAGCTCGACCGCGCTCTTCGTCTGTGCGGTTTCAGCCTCGGTATCGAGCTGCAGGCGCGCCGTACGCAGTTCGGCGCGCTGAGCGCCGTCGCCCGGAGCGCCGTTCAGGCGCACGTCGCCTTCGAACTCGACGATACGGCCGCCCGGCGGGACTCGTCCTTCCGCGGCCGTCAGCTGCCAGAGCCGTCCGGTCGGCGCATGATAATCCACGCTCACGTCCGCGAGCCGCACGACGCCATTGGCTGGATCCTCGGTTGCCGATTCCGATTCGAGGCCGATGCGCAGCCTGCCGTCCGTGCCGAATTCCTCGAGTTCGACGCCGGTCAGGAAATAGCCCGGCCGCTCTACGTCCGCCTGCGCGGCGACAGGCTCGCGATCGAGCACCCGCCATTGCACGAGGACCGCGATCAGGGCGACCAGGGCCGCGACGAGCAGGAGCCGCGTCGTCATCGTCCGGCCCGTGACGCGATAAGCCAGTCGCAGAACTCGCGCACCGCGCCGCGGCCGCCGGCGGCGCGCGTCACGTGCCCCGCCGCGGAGAGCACCTCGGGATGGGCATCGGCGACCGCCGCCGGCAGCCCGACGGCGGCCATCAGGCCGAGATCCGGCGTGTCGTCCACGAGGCAGGCGACGCGCTTCGCGTCGATGGCATTGCGCTTCAGCAGCTCCGCGAGCGCGCGGGCCTTGTCAGTTACGCCCTGGGCGACGTCGCTGACGCCCAGTTCGCGCATGCGCGCGGATACCGCGCCGGAGCGCCGGCCGGAAATCACGGCGACGCCGATGCCGGCCGCGATCAGGTTCTTGATGCCGTGGCCGTCGCGGACGTCGAATACTTTCATGCTTTCGCCGTCCGGTCCGTACCAGAGACGGCCGTCGGTGAGCACGCCGTCGACATCGAGCACGACCAGAGTCACGTCGGCAGGCGGCGTCACATGACTCCCGCGCGCAGCAGGTCGTGCACGTTCAGCGCGCCGACCAGCACGCCCTTGTCATCCAGCACCAGCAGTCCGTTGATGGCATGTTTCTCCATCATCAGTACGGCTTCGGCCGCGAGCTCCTGCCGGCCGATCGAGCGGCAGCCGCGCGTCATCACATCGCCCATGCGGCTGTTCTGGATGTCGATGCCGCCGTCGAGCGCGCGGCGCAGGTCGCCGTCCGTGAAGATCCCGACAACCCGGCGCTCGCCGTCGACGATCGCGGTCATTCCGAGGCGCTTGCGTGACATTTCGAGCAGGCCCTGCGTCAATGGCGTGTCTTCGCGGACCGCCGGCAGGTCGTCGCCGCGGCGCATGACATCCGAAACGCGGAGCAGGAGCCGGCGCCCGAGCGCGCCGCCCGGATGCGACAGCGCGAAATCGGCGACCGTGAAGCCGCGGTAGCCGAGCAGCGAGACCGCGAGCGCATCGCCCATCGCCAGCGCCGCCGTCGTGCTCGCGGTCGGCGCGAGATTGAGCGGACAGGCCTCGGCCGGCACGCTGACGTCGAGATGCACGCTGGCTTCGCGCGCGAGCGTCGAATGCGCGTTGCCGGTCATCGCGATGAGCGGCGCGTCCATGCGCTTGATCAGCGGCAGGATCGTCAGGAATTCGGCGGTCTCGCCGGAATACGAGATGGCGATCACGACGTCACCCTTGGCGAGCATGCCGAGGTCGCCGTGGCTGGCCTCGGCCGGATGCAGGAAGAAGGAGGGCGTCCCGGTGCTTGCGAAGGTGGCCGCGATCTTGCCCGCGACGTGGCCGGACTTGCCCATGCCGGAGACGACGACGCGGCCCTTACAGGCGAGCAGTACCCGGCAGGCGGCGGCGAACTCGGCGCCGAGGCGGTCCACGAGCGAGCTCACCGCATGCGCTTCGATCCGAAGCGCCTCGCGGCCCATCTCGACCAGGCGCGACTTGTCGGCGGCGTCATTCATCGGCTTTCATGCGGCGAGAAGTGTCAATCCGGCATCATACACCGCACCCCAATTGGTGCCGGGTCGTACTTTCGTAGTCTGCCGGACCAGACTACGAAAGTACGACCCGGCACCACTAGAATGAAGACATGACGTCGGACCAGATCAGACATCAGATCGAGGCCGCCCTGCCGGGCGCGACGGTCGACGTGCGCTCCGGGGATAACGTGCACTTCGAAGCACTCGTGATTGCGCCGCAGTTCGAGGGCGCGCGCACGCTGGCACGCCATCAGCTCGTCTATCGCGCGCTAGGAGCCGCGGTCGGCGGCGAGATCCATGCGTTGTCGCTCGATACGCCGACGCCCGGCGAATGGGCCGCGCGCAAAGCCGGTTGAAGGAACGCGATCCTGGACAAGCTGCAGATCACCGGTGGCGCTCGCCTCGACGGCGACGTTCGCGCATCCGGCGCGAAGAATGCGGCACTGCCGATCCTGGCGGCGGGGCTCCTCGGGGATGCGCCGGTCACGATCGGCAACGTGCCTCACCTGCATGACGTGACGACCATGATCGGGCTGCTCGGCAGCATGGGGGTCGGCGTGACGGTCGGCGACCGCATGCGCGTTGAAGTCGATGCGCGCGGCCTGTCCGTGCCGGTCGCGCCGTACGAACGGGTCAAGACCATGCGTGCGTCAATCCTGGTGCTCGGCCCGCTGGTTGCGCGGCATGGCGAGGCGCGCGTCTCGCTGCCGGGCGGCTGCGCGATCGGCGTACGCCCGGTCAATCTGCACATCGCGGGACTGGCGGCGATGGGTGCGGAAATCTCGATGGAGGGCGGCTACATCCACGCGAAGGCCAGCCGCCTGCAGGGCACGCGGATCGTATTCGACACGGTCACCGTCACCGGCACCGAGAACCTGATGATGGCCGCTACGCTCGCGGAAGGGCGCACCGTCCTCGAGAACGCGGCACGCGAACCCGAAGTCGTCGATCTCGCCGCGTTCCTGAACGCGATGGGTGCCCGGGTCAGCGGCGCGGGCACCGGCACGATCGAGGTCGTCGGCCGCGACCGGCTCGGCGGATGCGAGTACGACGTGCTGCCGGACCGGATCGAAACGGGGACCTTCCTGGTCGCGGGCGCGATCACCGGCGGACGCGTGCGCGTACAGAAAGCCCGGCCCGCGCATCTCGACGCCGTGCTGCTGAAGCTGCGGGAAGCCGGTGCCGGGATCGAATGCGGCGAAGACTGGGTGCAGGTGGACATGCGGGGCCTGCGGCCGAGATCCGTCGATATCCGCACGGCGCCGCATCCCGGCTTTCCGACCGACATGCAGGCTCAGTTCGCCGCGCTCGACTCGGTCGCGGACGGCGTCGCCACCATCGTCGAGACGATCTTCGAGAACCGCTACATGCACATGCTGGAGCTGCGCCGGCTCGGCGCGGACATCCGCATCGAAGGCCATACGGCAATCATCGAAGGCGTGCGGCAGCTTTCCGGCGCGCCAGTGATGGCGACCGACCTGCGCGCTTCGGCAAGCCTCGTGCTCGCGGGCCTGGTCGCGCAGGGCACGACCGACGTGCAGCGGATCTACCACATCGACCGCGGCTACGAGTGCATCGAGGAGAAGCTGCGCCAGCTCGGCGCGGAGATCCGGCGCGTGCCGGGCTCGCGCACCTAGGACGAGCGCGCAGCCGCCGCCTGCGGCGGGCGCTCGATGACCTGAATGCGCACCTTGTGTTCCTGCACCGAGTTTTCGACCGGCGGACCGCGCAACAGCCCGAGCCTCACGCCCTGACCGGGTTTCAGCATCGCGACCCGCGCCAGCAGGTCCTGCGCGCCGCGCACCGCCGTGCCGTTGACCTCGGTGATGAAATCACCGCGCGCGACGCCTTGCGCCGCAGCCGGGCTGTTCGGATAGACCGCGCGCACGAGCACGGCGCCTTCCGGCAGGCCGAACTGCGCCGCGTCGCTCGGATTGAGGTCACCCGGCACGACGCCGATCCAGCCACGCACGACGCGCCCGTCGCGCAGGATCGCATCGACCACGCCGCGCACCAGATCGACCGGTATCGCGAACCCGATGCCCTCGATACCCGCCTGGCGGCCCGCGATGACGCTGTTGAGCCCGACGAGCCTGCCCGTGCCGTCGACCAGCGCGCCGCCGGAATTGCCGAAATTGATCGCCGCATCGGTCTGGATGAAATTCTCGAAGGTCGCGACGCCGAGCCTGCCGCGGCCGGTCGCGCTGATGATGCCCTGCGTGACGGTGTGCTGAAGGCCGAGCGGATTGCCGATCGCGAGCACGGGATCGCCGACGCGCAGCCGGTCAGAGCGGCCGATGGGCATGACCGGCAGGTTGCCGAGCTGGATCCGGAGTACGGCGAGATCGGTGTCGCGATCCACGCCGACCAGCGCCGCAGAAGCTTCGCGTCCGTCGCGGAGCTGCACATTGATCTGCGCGGCCCGCTCGATCACGTGGAAGTTCGTGACCACATGGCCTTTGACGTCGTAGATGACGCCCGAGCCAAGGCTGCGCTCGACGCGTTCGCGGTAATCGGGCCAGGCCTCGCCGAAAAGCTGGCCGAGCTGCGGCGGCAAGGCGGGGACGTTCGATACCACCACGCGCCGCTCGGTGTAGATATTGACGACGGCGGGCGCCGCCTGATCGACGGCATCCGCGAAACTGAGCATGACCGGCGGCGGAACGGGCGCGGATTCCGGCTTCTCCGCCGCTGGCGTATCCACTGCCGCGACTGGCGCGGGTTCAGCAGTCTCGGGAACCGCGTCCGATTCCCCGGGCGCGGGCCACAGCCATACGATGGCGATTGCCGCGGCAAGGCCGAGCGCCACCCACGACGCAACCCAGCGCAGCCATCCAGGAATCCTCGTCATGCGGCGACCCGCCTCACCGGCGTTGCAATGCCCGCGTGTATAATGCGTCAAATTCCTGCAGCGAACTAAAACAGACGATGGGCGAACCAATTGACCGGGGCCGGCGCCAGCTTCTGACTGCGGCAACCACCCTGACCGGCGCGGTTGGCGTCGCGTTCGCGGCCGTTCCGTTCCTCGCCTCTTGGAAGCCAAGCGCGCGCGCCAAGGCGATGGGCGCCCCGGTCGAAATCGACATCAGCAAGCTCGAGCCGGGCGCGATGCTCAAGATTGAATGGCGCGGCAAGCCCGTATGGGTCGTGCGACGCACGCCGGCGATGATCGACCGGCTCGCCGCCACCGAGGCGCTGCTGGCCGACCCGGATTCGGAAAACTCGAAGCAGCCCGAATACGCGCAGAACGATGCGCGCGCGGTCAATCCCGAGTATTTCGTCGTGCTCGGCGTCTGCACGCACCTCGGTTGCGCGCCGATGAGCCGGTTCGACCCGGGCGATGCGGAATTGACGACGTCCGCTCCGGGCGACTGGCCGGGCGGATTCTATTGCCCCTGCCACGGCTCGAAATTCGACCTGTCGGGACGCGTGTTCCGCGGTGTGCCGGCGCCGACCAACCTCGAGGTGCCGCCGTACACGTTCGTCGACAGCGGTCACATCGTGATCGGCCTCGACCAGTCGAGGGACGCCTGATGACCGGCGAACCGGCGCCCGCCGCGCCCGGAAAACTGGCCGCGCTCGGCGCGTGGATCGACGAGCGCTTCCCGATGACGTCGCTCTGGAAAGAGCACGTGGCGGAGTACTATGCGCCGAAGAACTTCAATTTCTGGTACTACTTCGGCTCGATCGCGCTGTTCGTGCTGGCGCTGCAGATCATCACCGGTATCTTCCTGACGATGAGCTACAAACCGGACGCGACCCAGGCGTTCGGTTCGGTCGAATACATCATGCGGGACGTCGAGTGGGGCTGGCTGATCCGCTACCTGCATTCGACCGGCGCTTCCGCATTCTTCATCGTCGTTTACCTGCACATGTTCCGCGCGCTGCTGTACGGATCGCATCGCAAGCCGCGCGAACTGCTCTGGATCTTCGGGGTGCTGATCTATCTTGCGCTTATGGCCGAGGCGTTCTTCGGCTACCTGCTGCCCTGGGGCAACATGTCTTACTGGGGTGCGCAGGTGATCGTCTCGCTGTTCGGCTCGTTCCCGCTGATCGGCGACGCGCTGGTCGAATGGATCCGCGGCGACTATTTCATCTCCGACATCACGCTGAACCGGTTTTTCGCGCTGCACGTGGTCGCGCTGCCGCTGGTGCTCATCTTCCTGGTCGTCGCGCACATCCTCGCGTTGCACGAAGTGGGTTCCAACAACCCGGACGGCGTTGAAATCAAGAAGACGAAAGGCTCCGATGGCCGCCCGCTGGACGGAATTCCGTTCCATCCCTATTACACGGTCAAGGACCTGTACGGCCTCAGCCTGTTCCTGGTGCTGTTCGCCGCCGTCGTGTTCTTCGCGCCCGAGATGGGCGGCCTGTTCCTCGAGGCGCCGAACTTCGAGCCGGCGAATCCGTTGCTGACGCCGGAGCACATCGCGCCGGTGTGGTACTTCACGCCGTATTACGCGATGCTCCGCGCCGTGCCGGCCTTGGCGGGGACGCAGGTCTGGGGCGTGCTCGTCATGTTCGGCGGGATCCTGGTGCTCTTCTTCGTGCCCTGGCTCGATCGCGCGCCGGTCCGGTCGATCCGCTATCGCGGGCCGATCTACAAGACGGCACTCATGCTGTTTGCCGCCAACTTCATCATGCTCGGCTACTGCGGCCTGATGCCCGCGGTCCAGCCGTTCAAGATCATGTCGGTGCTCGGCACGATCTATTACTTCCTGTTTTTCCTGCTGATGCCCTGGTACACGCGCATCGACAGCCGCAAGCCCGAGCCGGCGCGGGTGACATCGTGAGGCGGCTGCGCTTCGCCTTCGCGGCGCTCGCGCTCGCGGCCGCGTCCCTCGGGCAGGCGGCGACCACCGCATGGCCGCTGCAGGATGCGCGCACCGACGTCGCCAGCCTGTATTCGCTCCAGCGCGGCGCGCGCAATTTCGTTAATTACTGCCTGGGCTGCCACGGCGCGAAGTACATGCGCTACAGCCAGCTGGCCACGGATCTGGCGCTGACGGAGGACGAATTACGCGCCAATCTCATGTTCACCGGCACCCGCATCTACGACCCGATGCTGTCGGCCATGCCGGAGGCCAAGGCGCGCGAATGGTTCGGCAACACACCGCCCGACCTGTCGCTGATTGCGCGCAGCCGAGGCGTCGATTACGTCTACACTTTCCTGAAGTCCTTCTACGAGGATGAATCGCGGCCGGTTGGCGCGAACAATGCCGTGCTGCCGCAGACCGCGATGCCGAACGTGCTGGCGGCGCTGCAGGGGCCGCAGCGGCCGCAGTTCGAGATGAGAACGGGCCCGGAGGGCGTCGAGGTCCAGCACCTGGTCGCGCTCGAGCGTGCGGCGGCGGGCAGCATGACGGCGGTGGAATTCGACGGTTTCGTGCGCGACACGGTCGCGTTCCTCGAATACGTCGCCGAACCCGCCAAGGCCGAGCGCAAGGCGCTCGGTGTCTGGGTGATCCTGTTCCTGCTGATGTTCACAGCCTTCACCTACCTTCTTAAGAAGGAATACTGGAAGGACGTGAAGTGAAGCGCCTGATCCGGGCATGAAGACCTAGTCCATGGCCGCGCAGCAGACATCGCGTCGGCCCTATCTGGTCCGTGCGATGCACGAGTGGATGACCGCCAACAACCAGACGCCGCATCTCGTCGTCGATGCCGGAATCGCCGGCGCCGAACTCCCCAAAGCCTATGTGCGGGACGGGCGCATCACCCTGAACGTGAGCTGGCAGGCGACACAGGGACTCAAGCTCGGCAACGACTGGATCGAGTTCAATGCCCGCTTCGGCGGGGTGCCGCAACAGGTGCGCGTGCCGGTCGCGGCGGTGCTTGGCATCTACGCGCGGGAGACGGGGCAGGGCATGCTGTTCCAGGACGACAACGAACCGCCGCCGCCGGCCCCCGGCACGGACGACGCCGACAGCCGTCCCAAGCTCCGCGTCGTCAAATAAGCCGCGAGCCCGCTCGCGCCGCGTTACAGGCTGAATGCCCCGCGGATCAGGTGGCAGGCGAGAGCGTCTGCCGGGCCCGTGACTTCGACGACATCGAAGCGAGCGGGCAGGCGGGCGAGCAGCGGCTGGGTTGCGAGCAGGGCACGCGCGGCGCTGACGATACGCCGGCGCTTGCCGACCGTGATGCTCGCCGCACCGCCACCGTACTGGTCGCTCGCGCGATAGCGTACTTCGACGATCGCCAGCGCCTCGCCGTCCAGCGCGACGACATCGAGCTCGCCGCCTTTCGTACGGAAGTTGTTCTGCAGGATCCGGTAGCCGGAGCGCTCCAGCATCCGGGCCGCGGCGATTTCCGCCGCGCGCCCGATCTCGAGATGCGCAGCCTGGCTCATGATCAGGGCTGCGGTACGGGCTTGCCCTGGACGACCTGCGCCCAGTCGAGCTCACGGCGCACGCGGCCGTCTCGATCGACAGCGAGCCGGCCGGTCACGCCGGGCAGCGGCGTGCTGCCGTTTCCGCGCAGGCGCCGCAACTCGCCGATCAGGCGGAATGCGTCATAGCCGAAGGCATGCAGGCGCCCCAGCGCGTTGGAGCGCCCGGGCCAGGCCCGTTCCGCGGCTTCGCGGGCCGCCGCCGACGGGCCGTGCGGGTCGAGCACCCACGGCATGTCGGGAAAGATCACGCCGTCCAGATCGAAGTTGCCCTGGCTCGCGCCATCGAAGACGTCCGAGGTCGCATACATCGGCAGCGCGCCCGCGTAATTGAACCGCAGCTGCGAACGGATCAGCCTCCCGTGCACCGGTTGCGCGGCGACGAAGATGAATTGCGCGTCGGAGCGCGGCGCGCTGCCGCGCTGGCCGGTTGTCAGCAAAAGGCGCCGGAGCAGGTCGTTGAAATCGGCCGTGGAGGGCGCATAGTCGGCATGGTCGACAAGCCGGCCGCCGGCCGCGCTGAACTCGTCGGCAAATGCCGCCTGCACGCGCCGGCCCCAGTCGGACTGCGGGGAGAGCGTCACGCCGCTCGTGCGGCCGTCCGCGACGATGCGCCGCGCAGCCAGGCGGGCTTCGTCTTCCGGCGACAGCGCGTACTGGTAGAAGCGGTCCGGAACCTGCACGCCATCCGGCAGGAAGTTCAGGGCGAGCGTCGTCGCGCGGCCATCGGCGACGGAGGCGAGCGCCGCTACCTCTTCGCGGGTCAGCGGGCCGACCACGAAGTCGCAGCCATCAGTGAGCGCCTGGAGGTAGCTGGAAGGCGCGTCGCGCGCCGCCACGTCATAGATGCGAAGCCGCGGCCGGTCGGCGCTGCCGTAGTCGTAGTACGCCGCCACGAAACCGTCGCGGACCGCGACACCGGCTGCTTCTGCCCGGCCCGATAACGGCAGCAGCAGCGCGATCTGCCGCGGCAGGTCGCCCGCGATCGCCGGCCGCTCGACCAGGCCGCGCCACAGCGACTCGTTCGCCGGATGCGTCGGAAAGCGCTCGCGCCAGCCCTGGAGGCGCCGCGGTGCGCCGAGGGCGCCTGCGCCCGCATCGGAAATGATGCGGCCGAGTTCGAGCCAGCCCGTCAGCACGGCATCCACGCCGGCGGGCGCCCTTGCATCCGCACCGCGATCGAGCGCGATGCCGATGCCTTCGACGATCATGCGCTGGTTGGCTTCACGGTCCCTGGCATTCGTCAGCAGACGCTCGCGCTCGATCAGGCTGCGCACGGCTTCCGCCACGCGCAGTGCGCCGAACTGGATGCGCGCGCGCGTCGCGAGAGCGTTTGCATTGCCGTCAGGCGGAATGTCCCGGAGCATCGCGAGCGCGCGCTCGGTTTCGCCGCGGGCGAGCGCCATCTCGGCCTCGAGCCGGAGTTTTTCGCGGGCCTCGGCCGTCGATACGGGCGGCGCCAGCATGCTGATCGCATTCTGCGCAGCGGCGAGATCGCCGCCTGCGATCCATTCGCCGGCGGCGGCGAGCCAGAGCGTGTTGGCCTCCGCGGACGGCGCGGCGCGGGCGGCGGACTCGTAAGTCCGGGCGGCGGCTGCGTAGTCGCCCTGGCGCGACTGGCGCGCGGCGCGATCGGTCGCCCCTTCGGCGCCGCCCACCCGGTCGAGTCCCGGGAGCTGGCAGGCCGCGGCGAGTACGGCGATGAGGCCGATCGCGGCTTTGCTGAGGGCATTCGGGACATTCGCTTGCATCGGCGGCAGCCCTTGGCGAGGATCACCCCGCCGCCCGGTGCGGTCGGGGAGGGACATTATAGTGGCGCAGGCGGGCGTGCTTTACGTCGTCGCAACGCCGATCGGCAATATGGGCGACATATCAGCGCGAACCCGCGAGATTCTCGCCGCTGTGAGCGTCGTTGCCGCCGAGGACACGCGCCACAGCGGCCACCTGATGCGCGAACTGGGCCTCGAGCGGCCGCTGGTCTCGCTGCATGAACACAACGAGCGTGCCCGCACCGGCGAACTCGTCGCGCGCCTGCTGGCCGGAGAAAGCATCGCGCTCGTCAGCGACGCCGGCACGCCGCTCGTCAGCGATCCGGGGTATCTGTTCGTGCGCGCTGCGCTCGATGCGGGCGTCGTCGTGTCGCCGGTCCCGGGCCCCTGCGCAGCGGTCGCCGCCCTGTCAGCGGCCGGCCTGCCGGCCGATCGATTCTGCTTCGAAGGCTTCCTGCCTGCGCGCGCGATGGCGCGCCGTCGCCGCCTGGCGGAGCTCGCGGCCGAAACCCGCACGCTCGTGATCTACGAGGCGCCGCATCGCATCGCGCATTGCCTGCAGGATCTCGCCGCCGCCTGCGGCGCATCGCGCAGCGCCTGCGTCGCGCGCGAGCTGACGAAGCACTTCGAGACTTTCTATCGCGGCGGACTTGGCGAGCTCGCCGCGCGCGCAGCTGTCGATGCCGACATGCGTCGCGGCGAGTGCGTGATCATCGTCGCGGGCGCGGCGGAAGCCGCGCCGGATGCGGCCTGTCTCGATGAAACGCTTGCGGTACTGCTGAAATTCCTGCCGGCATCGGCGGCGGCGGCAGCGACTGCGGAACTGACCGGGGCAAGACGCAACGACGTCTACGCACGGGCTCTTGCGCTCGCGAAAAATCCGCCTGAAAACACCGCTTGAGACCTGGGCCGGGACCCTCTATGTTGGTCGCGGGAGTCGGCCAGGCAATCGCTGTTTTCGCGAGAAAGCAGAGGAAAGTCCGGGCTCCGCATGGCACGGCGCCAGGTAACGCCTGGGGGGCGCGAGCCCACGGAAAGTGCAACAGAAAATACACCGCCCAAGCGTGCGCAAGCACGACGGCAAGGGTGAAAAGGTGCGGTAAGAGCGCACCGCGTCGACGGTAACGGCGACGGCACTGCAAACCCCGCCGGGAGCAAGGCCAAATAGGGAAACACGCGGCGCAAGCCGCAGCGCGCGGCCCGCGCGCGTTTCCGGGTAGGCCGCTTGAGGTGCACGGCGACGTGCATCCCAGAGGAATGATTGCCCACGACAGAACCCGGCTTATCGGCCGACTCCTTTTTTGATATCAAAAAGAACGAAAAACAGGTTTACCTCATAAGCCGCTGTAAGAGCGCGTCGTAAGTTCCTGATTTCCGTGTCAGGGCGGGCCGCAGAATGGGCTTTCGCCATCGTCGCTAAGTGATTGACACGTCACAAATTTTTTTAGTCTGCACCGTTGACCCACCCCCTGAGCCTGCCTATAGTGGCAGCCAGTGGGAGAAAGTGGGAGGAAATGGGGCAACGCCCCGTTTTAATTCATGTTCCGTGGCGCAACGAAGGTCACCCTCGACGCGAAGGGCCGGATGGTCATGCCGACCCGGTATCGCGAACGCTTGTCCGAGCGCGGCGCGTCCGGGCTCGTGATCACGATCGACCGCGATCAGTGCCTGCTGATCTACCCGCTCGGCGACTGGGAAGAAATCGAACGGAAGCTGATGCGGCTGCCGACGCTCAACGAGCACGCGCGCCGGCTGCAGCGGCTGATGGTCGGTCACGCGACCGACGTCGAGCTCGATGGGCATGGCCGGTTGCTGCTGCCGCCGAAATTGCGCGAGTTCGCGCATCTCGACCGCAACGCGATGCTGATCGGTCAGGGCAATCGCTTCGAACTGTGGGACGAGGCGCGCTGGGAAGAACGGCGTGAGCAGTGGCTGAACGGCGAAGACCCGGCCGTGTCGCTGCCGGCGGAACTGGGTTCGTTGTCATTGTGAGTGGCGCGCCGTGAGTGGCGCGCCCGGACAGGAGCCGGGCGGCGCGGAACACGCGCCGGTGTTGCTGGACGCGGCGCTGGATGCGCTCGCCGTCCGCAGCGACGGCTGCTACGTGGACGCGACATTTGGTCGCGGTGGGCATGCCGGGGAAATCCTTGGCCGGCTTGGCGAAGGGGGAAAACTGATTGCATTCGACCGCGATCCGGATGCGAGCGCAGCCGCGGCCCGGCTCTTTGAAGGCGACCCACGCGCGCAATTCGTCGGCGCGCGATTCTCGGAACTTTCGCAGCACGTCGCGCGCGCGAGCGCGGATGGCATCCTGTTCGATCTTGGCGTCTCCTCGCCGCAACTCGACCGCGCCGCGCGCGGTTTCAGCTTCCTGCGCGACGGGCCGCTCGACATGCGCATGGATCCTGCCTCGGGCGAATCCGCAGCGGACTGGCTCGCGCGCGCGGAGGAGCGGGAGATCGCGATCGTGATTTCCCGCTTCGGCGAAGAACGCCACGCGCGGCGCATCGCGCGCGCGATCATCGCCGCACGGGAGTCCGCGCCGATCACGACCACCAGCCGTCTCGCCGGAATCATTGCGGCCTGCGTGCCGGGCCGCGAGCCCGGCCGTCATCCGGCGACGCGCACGTTTCAGGCGCTTCGCATACACGTCAACGACGAACTCGGCGAGATCGAGCGCGCATTGCCGCAGGCGGTCGACGCGCTCGCACCGCGCGGCCGGCTGGTCGTCATCAGTTTCCATTCGCTGGAAGACCGGATCGTCAAGCGTTATCTGCGCACGGCTTCGCGCGAGGATCCGGCCTGGGCCGGCATGCCCCAGGTTCCGCCCGAGGCGCAGCCCCGGCTGCGGCTCGTCGGCCGCGCTACGTTCGCGGACGACGCCGAGATCGCAGGCAATCAGCGCGCGCGGAGCGCCGTGCTGCGCGTCGCCGAGAGGCTCGCCGCATGAGCCGCCGCTGGATGCTGGCCCTGATGCCGGTGCTGTGGCTCGCGGTGCTCGCATCCGCGATCGCGGTGGTGCGCGCGCGTCACGAGGCGCGAACGCTGTTCGTGCAGCTTGAACAGCTCTCCAGGAGTCGCGACGACCTCAACATCCAGTGGGGCAAGTTGCAGATCGAACAGAGCACGCTGTCGAATCACGGGCGCGTCGAGCGCGCCGCGGCGGAACAGGCGCGGATGGTGATGCCGCGGCCCGACGAGATACGGGTCGTCGGGCCATGAGGCGGCGCGACGGGGAAGTCGAGTTCGACGCCCGCCAGTTCCGCCTGCGCGCACGGTTGTTGACCGGCCTGCTCGGCCTGTTCGCGCTCGCGCTGTTCGTGCGTTCCCTCCAGCTCCAGGTGCTGGATCAGCAGTTCCTCGCGGAGCAGGGTGACATGCGCAGCGTGCGCGTCGAGAAAATGTTCGCGCATCGCGGCGCCGAGTACGACCGCTTCGGCGAGCCGCTGGCCATGAGCACGCCGGTGGACACCGTCTGGGTGGATCCGCCGCAGATCGCCCAGTCGAGCGAAGGCATCGAAATACTCGCGCGCGCGCTCAAGCGCAACCGCCAGTGGCTCGAACAGCGCGTCACCAGCAATCTGGACCGCGAATTCCTCTATGTCGCGCGCCATGTGGATCCCGACCGTGCGCAGGAAATCCTGGCGCTCGGCATTCCCGGCGTGCACCTGGTGCGCGAGTACCGCCGGTACTACCCGACCAGCGAAGTGACGGGCCACCTGCTCGGCTTCACGAATCTCGACGATGTCGGACAGGAAGGTCTCGAGCTCGCGTTCAACCAGTCGCTGGCGGGACAGCACGGCCTGAAAACCGTCATCAAGGATGGCCAGGGCCGCATCGTCAAGAACGTCGAGATCGCCAGGCAGCCGCGGCCCGGCGAGGACCTGCACACGAGCATCGACCTGCGCATCCAGTACCTCGCGTACCGCGAACTCAAATCGACGGTGCGCACGCACCGCGCCCGCGCGGGCTCGGTGACGGTCATCGACGTGACCACGGGCGAAGTGCTCGCGATGGTCAACCAGCCGGCGTTCAATCCGAATGACCGTGCGCAGTACGAAGTGGCGCGCTACAAGAATCGCGTCGCGACCGACATCTTCGAGCCGGGCTCGAGCATCAAGCCGTTCGTGGTCGCGGCGGCGCTGTCGTCGAACCGCTACCGGCCTGATTCGCTGATCGACACGACTCCGTTTCGCGTCGGACCGTTGATGATCAGGGACAAGCACGACCTCGGCACGATCAGCCTGGGTGAGGTTCTGGCGCGCTCGAGCAACGTGGGCATGTCGAAGCTCGCGTTGTCGCTCGATGCCGAGCAGCTGTACGGAACGCTGCGCGCGCTCGGCTTCGGCGAAGTGAGCGCCAGCGGTTTCCCGGGCGAATCCGCGGGCCGGTTGCCGCCGGTCGCGACCTGGCGCCCGATCAACATCGCGACGATGTCGTATGGCTACGGGCTGTCGGTGACACCGCTGCAGCTCGCGCAGGCCTACGCGACCATCGGCGCCGAGGGCGTCCGGCGTCCGATCACTTTCCGCCACGTGCTGCAGCCGGTTCCGGGCGAGCGCGTGATGTCCGAGAAGGTGTCGCGCGACCTGATCGGGCTGCTGGAACAGGCCGTGACGCCCGCCGGTACCGGCTCGAAGGCCGCCGTGCCGGGTTATCGCGTGGCCGGTAAGACCGGCACCGCCTGGAAGGCAGTCGAGGGCGGCTACTCGAGGGACCGCTATCTCGCCGTGTTCGCGGGCGTGGTGCCGGCGTCGCAACCACGGCTCGCGATCGTCGTGATGATCGACGAACCGAGCGGGTCGCTCTACTACGGCGGCGACGTGTCGGCGCCGGTGTTCTCGGCCGTCGCATCGGGCGCGCTGCGCCTGATGGCAGTCGCGCCGGACGACCTCGCGCACCTGCGGCAGGTTGCGCTCGCGGAGTACGAGCCATGAGCTATCCGCTGCGGCTCGACGTGCTGCTCGCGAATGTGGCGGAAGCGCCGGCGGTCACCGTCACCGGTCTCGCGCTCGATTCGCGCGATATCGCGGATGGCGACGCCTTCGTTGCGCTGAAAGGCGGCAGCCGCCATGGACTCGAGCACCTGCCGCAGGCCGTCACGCGCGGCGCGCGCGCGGTGTTGTGGGATCCGGAGGAGGGCCGCACGCCCGCGCCGGCCGGCATTCCCTGCGTCGCCGTGCGTCAATTGCGGGACCGGCTGGGCGTCATCGCGGACCGGTTCTACGGCGCTCCCTCGTCGCGCCTGACCGTCGCCGGCGTGACCGGCACCAACGGCAAGACGACCTGCGCGTGGCTGCTCGCCGGCGCGGTCGAACGCCTCGCGCGGCGCGGCGCTTACCTCGGCACGCTCGGCGCCGGCTTTCCGCCGCAGGTCGAAGGCGGCGCCCTGACGACGCCGGACGTCGTGACGCTGCATCGCCAGCTGCGCGTGCTGCTGGATGCCGGCGCGACGCACGTCGCGATGGAAGTCTCATCCCACGCACTGGATCAGCGCCGCGTCGACGGCGTGCGCATGCGGGTGGCCGCATTCTGCAACCTGACGCGCGACCATCTCGATTATCACGGCACGATGGCGCGTTACGCCGGCGCCAAGCAACGCTTGTTCCGGCTGCCGGGCCTCGAGCACGCCGTGATCAACACCGGCGATCCGGTCGGCGCCGAATTCGCGGCAGGCCTCGGCGCCGGCGTCGCGCTGACCGCGGTCGCGGTCGGCGGCCCGGTTCCTGCGGCTCCCCGTTTCGTCCACGTAGCGCGGGTGACTCTGGGCGAGGACGGGCTCGTGCTCGAGATCGCCGGGAATTTCGGCCGGCGCCGCCTGCATTCGCGGCTGATCGGCGGATTCAATGCGGAGAACCTGGCGGTCACGCTCGGCGTGCTGCTCGCCTGGGACTTCGGCGTCGACGCAGCGCTGGCGGCGCTCGCTGCCTGCGATGCGCCGCCGGGCCGGATGGAAAGCCACCGCCTCGCGAACGGCGTGCTCGCGGTGGTCGACTACGCGCACACGCCCGACGCCCTCGCCAAGGCGCTGGAGGCGCTCCGTGCGCATGCGCGCGGACGCGTGCTCGTCGTTTTCGGCTGCGGCGGCGAACGCGATCCGGGCAAGCGTCCGTTGATGGGCGAGGCGGCCGAGCGGTTCGCGGACCGCGTGTTCGTCACCGACGACAATCCGCGCGGCGAGGATGCGGATCGCATCGTCGCGATGATCCTCGAAGGCATGAGCCGGCCGGCGCGGGCGCAGGTCGAGCGCGATCGCAGGCTCGCGATCGGCGCGGCGCTCGACGAGGCGCGTCCCGGCGACGTCGTGCTGGTTGCCGGCAAAGGGCACGAGGAATTCCAGCTGGTGGGCAACGAACGACGGCCGTTCAGTGATCGCGAATGCCTGCGCCGGCATGCGGCGGCGCGGTCGTGAAGGGCCGTCTGTCCGACATCGTGGCGGCGACCGGTGGGCGACTCGCGGGCGCGGATCACGGCTTTGTCGGCGTGTCGCTCGACTCGCGCACGCTGGAGCGCGGCCAGGTGTTCTTCGCCCTGAGAGGCGAGCGCTTCGACGGGCACGCGTTCATCGCCGCAGCGGCGGCGCGCGGCGCGGCGGCGGCGGTCGTCGAGCACGCCGTCGACAGCGCCATTCCCCAGGTCGTCGTCACGGACAGCGGCGCGGCGCTGACCGCACTCGCCCGCGCCTGGCGTGACGCGAGCCGCGCGCTCGTGATCGGGGTCGGCGGCAGCAATGGCAAGACGACGACCAAGGAACTGCTCGCCGGCATCATGGCGGAGGCGGGACCGACGCTCGCAACCCGCGGCAATCTGAACAATCACATCGGCGTGCCGCTCACGCTGCTCGGCCTCGCGCCATCGCACCGGTATGCGGTCATCGAAATGGGCGCGAACCACCCCGGCGAGATCGCGGCGCTCGCTGCTCTCGCGCGGCCCGCGATTGCGCTCGTGACCAACGCGGGAGACGAGCACCTGGAAGGCTTCGGCGATCTGGCGGGCGTCGCGCACGCGGAGGGCGAGCTGTTCGCGGCTCTGCCAGCGGATGGCACGGCGGTCATCAATGCGGACGACCCGTTTCACGACCTCTGGCGCACGCTGTCGCGCGGCGGATCGGCGCTGCGGTTCGGCATCGACTCGCCCGCCGATGCGCGCGCGACCGCCATCCATGGCCGCGTCGACAAGGGCGTCTTCCAGACCGTCTTCACGCTGACGCTCGCGGGCGAGCAGGCGCGCGTGCGGCTCGGCCTCGCCGGCCGGCACAACGTGCTGAATGCGCTCGGCGCCGCCGCGGCCGCGCATGCCGCGGGCATCGCGCTGCCGCAGATCGTCTCGGGGCTGGAGCGCATGCAGGCGGTCTCGGGCCGGCTGCAGCTGAAGCTGGGTCCGCGCGGCTCGTGGCTGATCGACGATTCCTACAATGCGAATCCGAGCTCGGTGCGCGCCGGCATCGATGTGCTCTGCAGCCTGCCCGGGGAGCACTGGCTCGTGCTCGGCGAGATGGCGGAACTCGGCCCGCGGGCGGAGTCGAGCCACATCTCGGTCGGTGATTACGCACGCCGCGCCGGCATCACGCGCGTGTTCGCAATGGGCGACGGCGCGCGTCACGCGGTCGCCGCCTACGGCACGCGCGCGCTCTGGTTCAGCGATGCGGCGGCGCTCGCGGATGCAGTCGCCGCCGACATCGAAACGGGCGTGACCGTTCTGATCAAGGGATCGCGCGTCAACCGGCTCGAGCGGGTCGTCGAGCGGCTGTTGCAGCCGCTGCCGGCCGCCGGCAACGGCAACTGAGGGACCCGAATGCTGCTCGACCTGTTCGAATGGCTCACGAACTACTACGGCGGCTTCCGGGTCTTCGGCTACCTGACGCTGCGCGCCATTTTCGCGGCTCTGACGGCGCTGTTGATCGCGCTGCTGGTGGGGCCGTGGATGATCCGCATGCTCGCCCGCAGGCAGATCGGTCAGGTCGTGCGCGACGACGGCCCGGACACGCATCTCGGCAAGCGCGGCACGCCGACGATGGGCGGGGCGCTGATACTGGTCGCGGTCGCGGCCGGCACGCTGTTGTGGGCCGACCTGTCGAATCGCTTCGTCTGGATCGTGCTCAGCGTGACGCTCGCGTTCGGCCTGGTCGGTTTCTACGACGATTACCTCAAGCTGATCGTCAGGAACCCGCGCGGGCTCGCGGCGCGCTGGAAGTATATGTGGCAGTCGGTCGCGGGCCTCGCCGCCGCGCTCGCGCTGTGGCAGACGGCCGATGGCCCCGCCGAAACTTCGCTCTACGTGCCGTTCTTCAAGGACGTCGTGCTGCCGATGAGCGCCGGCGCGTTCGTCGCGTTCACCTATTTCGTGATCGTCGGCTCGAGCAACGCCGTCAATCTCACCGACGGGCTCGACGGGCTCGCGATCATGCCCTGCGTGATGGTCGCGGGCGGGCTCGGCGTGTTCGCCTACGCGACCGGCAACGTCAATTTCGCCACCTACCTGCAGATTCCGTACGTGAATGGCGCGGGCGAGATCCTGATCTTCGTCGCGACCATCGTCGGCGCGGGGCTCGGCTTCCTGTGGTTCAACACCTATCCGGCGCAGGTATTCATGGGGGACATCGGGGCGCTGGCGCTCGGCGCCGCGCTCGGCGTCGTCGCCGTGATCGTCCGCCAGGAGATCGTGCTCGCGATCATGGGCGGCATCTTCGTGCTCGAGACGGTCTCGGTCATCCTCCAGGTCGCTTCATTCCGGCTGCGCGGCAAGCGCATCTTCCGGATGGCGCCGATCCACCATCATTACGAACTGAAGGGCTGGGCCGAGCCCAAGGTCATCGTCCGCTTCTGGATCATCTCTTTCATGCTGGTCCTGATCGGGCTCGCCACGTTGAAGCTGCGCTGATGCAGGCACACTCGATTCCGCACAGCGTGATCGTGGGTCTCGGCCGCACCGGGGTTTCCTGCGCACGGCACCTCGCCGCGCGCGGACACCGGCTGGTGGTGACCGACTCGCGCGCCGCGCCGCCCGGACTCGCGGACCTGCGCCGGCTGGTGCCGGATGCAGCGATCGCGCTCGGTGGATTCGACACGGCCGTGCTGGACGGCGCGGATCAGGTCGTCGTGTCGCCCGGCGTGCCGCTTTCGGAGCCGTTCCTGAAGCAGGCTGCCGCACGCGGCCTGGATCTGGTCGGCGACATCGAACTCTTCGCGCGCGAGGCGGGCGGACGCATCGTCGGCATCACCGGCACGAATGGCAAGAGCACGGTGACGACGCTGGTCGGCGAGTTCGCGAAAACGGCCGGCATCGAGGTTCGGGTCGGCGGGAATCTCGGCGAACCCGCGCTCGACCTGCTCGAGGGCCCGCCGGCGGCAATGTACGTGCTGGAGATCTCGTCGTACCAGCTCGAAACCACGCACTCGCTGCAGCTCGAGGCCGCGACCGTGCTGAACGTGACGCCCGACCACCTCGATCGCTATCCCGACTTTGCCGGCTACGCGGCCGCCAAGGCGCGCATCTACGAGCGCGCCGCGACCGCGGTCGTGAATCTCGACGACGAGATCGTCGTGCGGATGCCGCGCCCGGCGCAACGCCAGGTGGCATTCAGCCTGCGCCGCCAGGAAGCGCAGTTCAGGCTGATCGCCCGCGACGGCCAGGAATGGCTGGCGGATGGATCCGAGCTCCTGATGCCACTCGCGGAGCTGGCGCTGCCCGGCCTGCACAACGCCGCGAATGCGCTCGCTGCACTCGCGCTCGGCAGCGTCTGCGGCATGCCGCGACAGGCGATGACCGGCGTGCTGCGCGCCTTCCAGGGCCTGCCGCACCGGTCGCAGCTCGTCGCGCGCTGGCGCGGCATCCGCTGGATCGACGACTCGAAGGGCACCAACGTCGGCGCCACCGAAGCGGCGATCGCGGGGCTTGCCGCACCGCTCGTGCTGATCGCGGGTGGAGAGGGCAAGGGACAGGATTTTGCGCCGCTCGCCGAAGCCTGCCGCGGCAAGGTGCGCCACGCGGTGCTGATCGGGCGCGACGCGCCGCTGCTCGCGTCCGCGCTCGCGCAGAGCTGCGTCGTGTCGATCGCGGACTCGATGGAAACCGCGGTCGCGGGCGCCGCCTCGATCGCCGAGCCGGGCGACACCGTGCTGTTGTCGCCGGCCTGCGCGAGTTTCGACATGTTCCGCGATTACGCGCATCGCGGCGATGTTTTCGCCGAATCGGTGCGGAGGCTGCCGGAATGAATACCGGCATCGCATTGCAGTTCTCGCGTTCCGCCGGCCGCCAGCAACGGCTGGTCATCGATCCGGTGATCGTGACGACCGTGGCGTGCCTGCTGCTGGCCGGGCTCGTGATGGTCACTTCGGCTTCGCTCAATGTCGCCGAGCGCCTGGCCGGCGATCCATTCTTCCATTTCGAGCGTCAGATCCTGTCGGTGCTGCTCGGCGCCACGTTCGCCGGCGCGCTGGTGTTCGTGCCGATTTCGATCTGGCAGCGGTTTGCGCCGGTGCTGCTGCTCGGAAGCTTCGCGCTGCTGCTGCTCGTGCTGATCCCGGGCATCGGCCACGAGGTGAATGGCAGCCGCCGCTGGATCCGTATCGGCCTCCTGAACTTCCAGCCGTCGGAAGTCGCGCGCTGGCTGCTCCTGATCTACATCGCGATCTACGCGGTGCGCCACCAGACCGAACTGCGCAGCAGCGCGCAGGGTTTCTTCAAGCCGCTTGCGGTGCTGCTCGCGGCCGCCGTGCTGCTGCTGCTCGAGCCGGATTTCGGCGCCGCCGTCGTCCTCTGCGTGACGGGGACGGCGGTGCTGTTCGTCGCAGGCGCGCGGCTCCGCGATTTCCTGCTGGTCTGCGCGATCGGCGCCGCCGGCATCGCGCTCCTCGCGTTTTCGAGCGGCTACCGCCTGAAACGGCTGCTGGCATTCCTCGATCCCTGGGCGGATCCCTTCGACAGCGGCTTCCAGCTCACGCAGTCGCTGATCGCGATCGGCCGCGGCGAATGGTTCGGCGTCGGGCTCGGTTCCAGCATCCAGAAGCTTTTCTACTTGCCGGAAGCGCACACCGATTTCGTGTTCGCGGTGATGGCGGAGGAGTTCGGCCTGTTCGGCGTCACGCTCGTGATCGCCGCATTCCTGGTGCTGGTGCTGCGGAGCCTGCGGCTCTCGCGCATAGCCGCCGATGCGGGAATGCCGCTGCATGCCTGCATCGCGGCGGGATTCGGCATCTGGCTCGGCCTGCAGGCGTTCATCAACATCGGCGTGAACATGGGCCTGCTGCCAACGAAAGGGCTCACGCTGCCGCTCCTTTCCTACGGCCGCTCAAGCATGCTCGTGACGCTCGCCTGGATTGGCGTCCTGCTGCGCGTGCACCACGAGGTCGCGGCATCCGGCAAGAGCGCGCTGCCTCCGGAAGGGCGTAAGCCATGACGGCGCCGGTCATGATCATGGCGGGCGGCACCGGCGGGCACGTGATCCCGGCGCTCGCGGTGGCGGGCGCGCTGCGCGGCCGGCGCGACGTCGTCTGGCTCGGCACCGAGCGCGGCATCGAAGCGCGCCTCGTGCCCGCGGCCGGCTATCCGGTCGAATGGATCCAGGTCGAGGGACTGCGCGGCAAGGGCATCGCGCGTTGGCTGAAAGCGCCATTCTCGTTGGCCCGCGCGGTCGGCCAGGCGCGAAAAGCCCTCGAGCGCCGGCGTCCCGGCGTCGTCCTTGGCTGCGGCGGCTTCGCGTCCGGGCCCGGCGGCATCGCCGCCTGGCTGACCGGCGCGCCGCTCGTGATCCACGAACAGAATGCGGTGGCCGGCCTGACCAATCGCTGGCTCGCGCGCTTCGCCTCGCGCATCGCGGAAGGTTTTCCCGGCAGCTTCCCCAGGCGCCGGGGCGCCGTGTACGTCGGTAATCCCGTGCGCACGGCGATCGCGGCACTGCCGTCGCCGCGCGTGCGCATGGGAACGCGCGAAGGCCCGTTCCGGCTCTTCGTGTTCGGCGGCAGCCAGGGCGCAGCGGCGCTCAACCGGCTGGTGCCGGAAGCGGTCGCGATGCTCCCGCTCGCGCACCGTCCGGTGGTGCTGCACCAGACCGGCACGCGCGACCGGGATGCGACGGAGGCGAGCTATCGTGCCGCCGGTGTCCAGGCGGACGTGCGCGCCTACATCGATGACATGGCTGCGGCCTACGCCGACGCGGACCTCGTCGTGTCGCGTGCCGGGGCTTCGACGGTTGCGGAACTCGCGGCCGCCGGCGTGGCGTCTATTCTCGTGCCATTCCCGGCAGCCGTGGACGATCATCAGACCAAGAACGCGGCATGGCTCGGGCAGGTGAGCGCGGCGCAGGTCGTGTCCGAATCCGGCCTGACGGCCGGCGAACTGGCGAACCGCCTCGCGACATTGTTCTCGGGTGGTCGCGCGAAGCTGCTCGCGATGGCGGAAGCGGCGCGCTCGCGTAGGGTGACGGATTCCGCCGAGCGCGTCGCGGCGCTCTGTCTCGAGGCGGAAGGAATGCGCGCATGACCGAACGCATGCGCCGCATCGGCCTCATCCACCTGATCGGCATCGGCGGAGCCGGCATGGGCGGCATCGCCGAGGTGCTCGTCAATCTCGGTTACCGGGTGCAGGGCTCCGACCTGCGCGCGAACGCGGTGACGTCTCGGCTCGCGAATATGGGCGTGCGCGTCTTTCTCGGACACGTGGCCGGACAGGTCAAGGGCGCGGACGTCGTCGTCGTCTCGACCGCGGTCGCGGCGGACAACCCGGAACTTGCCGCCGCTCAGGCGGCACTCATTCCGGTCGTGCGCCGTGCCGAAATGCTGGCCGAACTGATGCGATTCCGGCAGGGCATCGCGGTCGCCGGCACGCACGGCAAGACGACCACCACCAGCCTCGTCGCCTCGGTCCTTGCCGAAGGCGGGCTCGACCCGACCTTCGTGATCGGCGGGCGGCTGAAGAGCGCCGGCAGCAACGCGAAGCTCGGCACCGGCCGGTATCTCGTTGCCGAAGCGGACGAAAGCGATGCGTCGTTCCTGCACCTGCAGCCGGTGATCGCGATCGTCACGAATATCGACAACGATCACCTCGCCACCCATGGCGGCGATTTCGAGAAGCTGAAACAGAGCTTCATCGAGTTTCTGCACAACCTGCCTTTCTACGGGCTGGCCGTTCTGTGCAGCGACGACCCGGTCGTGCATGAGCTGCTGCCGCAGGTCGGCCGCCCCACCGTTCGCTACGGACTCGGCGAGGACGCCGGCCTGCGCGCGACCGCGCTCGAGCGCCGGGGCGGCCAGACGCGCTTTGCGGTCGCGCGGGAAGGCCGCGGCCCGCTCGCGGTCACGCTGAACCTGCCGGGACTGCACAACGTGCGCAACGCCCTGGCGGCCATCGCGGTCGCGACCGAGCTCGAAGTCGGGGACGCGGCCATTCAGCGCGCGCTGGCGACGTTCGAGGGCATCGGCCGCCGGCTGGAGTCGCTAGGCGACGTTGCGATCGCCGCGGGACGCGTCACGGTCGTGGACGACTATGGCCATCACCCGACCGAGATTGCGGCGACGCTCGAGGCCGCGCGCCAGGCCTGGCCGGGGCGCCGGCTCGTGCTGGCATTCCAGCCGCATCGCTACACGCGCACGCGCGACCTGATCGACGACTTCGGGCGCGTATTGTCCGAAGCCGACGCGCTGTTCGTCACCGAAGTCTACGCAGCCGGCGAAGAGCCGATCGCGAACGCGGATGGGCGCGCGATCTGCCGCGCAGTGCGCGGCCGTGGCGTCCTCGAGCCGGTGTTCGTCGAGGACGTGCACGCGCTCCCGGGCGCGCTCAGCGGCCTGCTTGCCGACGGCGACGTCGTGCTGACGATGGGCGCCGGCAGCATCGGCGCGGTTGCGCACGATCTGCCGGCCACGCTCGGCCGCGGAGCGGGGCCATGAGCGCCGTCGCCGTGCCTGCCGGCTTCGAGGACCGCGTGCGCCGCGACGAGCCGATGTCCCGGCACACGTCCTGGCACGTCGGCGGGCCGGCCGATCTGTGGTTCACGCCGAAGGACGTCGAAGACCTGTCCGCGTTCCTGCGCGCGCTGCCATCCGGCGTTCCCGTGAGCTGGGTCGGCCTCGGCAGCAATCTGCTGGTGCGCGACGGCGGCATCCGCGGCGCCGTCATTTCCGTCCACGGCATCCTGAATGCGCTCGAGCGCGTCGGGCAAGACCGCGTGCGCGCGGAAGCGGGTGTCGCCTGCGCGCGGCTCGGCCGCCAGTGCGCGAAGTGGCAACTCGGCCCGGCGGATTTCTTCGCCGGCATTCCCGGCACCGTCGGCGGCGCGCTGGCGATGAACGCCGGCGCCTGGGGTGCTGAAACGTGGCCTTTCGTCACGGAAACGGAGACGATCGACCGCCAGGGCGAGCGCCATCGCCGGCGGGCGTCGGAGTACCGCTACAGCTATCGCAGCGTCACGACGCCGGTCGCCGGCGAATGGTTCCTCGCCGGCATCTTCCGGTTCGAACCGCGGCCCGATGCCAGCGCGGATTCGATCCGCAAGCTGCTTGAAAAGCGTCATGCGAGCCAGCCGATCGGCGCGTGGAGCTGCGGCTCGGTGTTCACGAATCCGTCGGGCGGCCATGCGGCGCAGCTGATCGAATCGGCCGGCCTGAAAGGCCACCGCATCGGCGGCGCCGCCGTGTCCGACAAGCACGCAAATTTCATCCTGAATGAAGGCGAGGCGACGGCTGCCGATCTCGAGGCGCTGGTGCGCCACGTGCAGGCGATGGTCGAGCGTGTGCATGGCGTTCGCCTCGTGCCGGAAGTCCGCGTCATCGGAGAAGCGGCGTGAACCGCGCTGCACTCATCGCTCACGCGGCCGGCGCGCACGGGATCCGGCGGCGCGAGCGAGCAGGTCTGCCGGACGCCCAGCGCGCGCGCCTCGCAGACGCGTCCGGGGGTGGAAGATGAGCCGCCTCCGTACGACCGCCACGCCATTCCGCCGCGTCAAGAATGCCGCCGATTTCGGGCGGGTCGCCGTGCTGATGGGCGGTTCGTCCGCCGAACGCGAGATCTCGCTGCTGACCGGCAATGCCGTGCTCGAGGCGCTGGTCGCGCGCGGCGTGCAGGCGGCGGCTTTCGATCCCAGGGAGCTTCCGCTCACGGAACTGGTGGCAACCGGCTGCGACCGCGTATTCATCGCGCTGCACGGACCCGGCGGCGAGGACGGCGCGGTGCAGGGCGCGCTCGAGTGGCTCGGCGTGCCGTACACCGGCAGCGGCGTGCTCGGTTCCGCCGTCGGCATGGACAAGCTGCGCACCAAGCAGCTCGCACAGGCGGCCGGCGTCGCGACGCCGGCGTGGATCCTGCTGGGCGGCGCCCCGGACTTCGAGCGCGCCGTGCGCGAACTCGGACTGCCGATTGCCGTGAAGCCGGCAAGCCAGGGCTCGAGTGTCGGCATGAGCCGCGTCGAGAACGCCGCCGAGCTGCCGACGGCCTGGCGCGCCGCATCGTCGCTTGACCCGGTCGTGATCGCCGAGCAGTGGATAACCGGCGCCGAGTACACCGTCGGCATCCTGCAGGGCGAGGCGCTGCCGGCCATCCGCATCGAGACGCCGCGCACTTTCTACGACTACCAGGCGAAATATTTCGCAGAAGACACGCGTTATCTGATCCCCAGCGGTCTCGCCGCCGCGGCGGAATCCGGGCTTCAGCAGGCGGCGCTCGCGACCTTCGCCGCGACCGGCGCCGCGGGCTGGGGGCGCGTCGATTTCGTCGCTGGAGAGGACGGCGTGCCGCTCCTGCTGGAGATCAACACCGTGCCTGGTATGACGGGCCACAGCCTGGTGCCGATGGCCGCTGCCGCCAGGGGCATCGACTTCCAGGAACTCGTGTGGCGGATCCTCGAAACCAGTTTTGCGCGGGAGCGGAACTGAGCATGGCAATTCTGCGCAGGCACAACCGCCGCAAGCCCTCGGGGCCGCGCTTCGAGCTGCCGCAGCTCGAATGGTCGCGCGCGGGACGCGCGGCCGGCGCCGTGCTGGCGGTCGCCGCGGTCGTGGTCCTGCTGAAGTTCGGGCTCGACCAGCCGGTGCGCAGCATCGTCATCGACGGATCCTTCCAGCGCGTCTCGATGGTCGAAGTCGAGCAGGCGGCACGCGGCGTGCTGGCCGGCGGGTTCGTGAGCGCCGATCTCGAGGCGCTGCGCACCGCCGTCGAGGGGCTCGCCTGGGTCGATCGCGCGCGCGTGCAGCGGCTCTGGCCGGACCGCATCCGCATCGAGGTGGTCGAGCAACAGGCCGCGGCACGCTGGGGCGAGGACGGATTGCTTAACACGCGCGGCGACCTTTTCGCGACGGGCGTGCGGCACGTGCCGCCGGAACTTCCGCGGCTGGACGGGCCGGACGGCACCGAGTGGCAGGTCGCGCAGCGCTTCCTCGCGATCCAGCAGCGCCTCGACGAGGAGGGCCTGCGCATCTCGGCGCTCAGGCTCGACCCGCGCGGCGCCTGGGAATTCGGCCTCTCGAACGGCGTCGAGGTGCGGCTCGGTCGTCGCCAGGTGGACGAGCGCATCGAGCGTTTCATGCTGGTCGGCGCGAAGGTCATCGCCGGCCGCGCCGCCGACATCGAGTACGTGGACATGCGCTATTCCAACGGCTTCTCGGTCGGCTGGCGCAAGAACCGCAAGCCGCCGCGCACCGCGCCCGCGGCGCTCGCCAACCGCGTCACCGGAGATTCACAGTTCGATGGCTAAGCGTTCCGACCGCAATCTGATCGTGGGTCTCGACATCGGCACGTCGAAAGTCGTCGCCATGGTCGGCGAGATCCATGGCGATGGCAGCCTCGAGGTCATCGCGCTCGGCTCGCACCCGTCGCGCGGCTTGAAGAAGGGCGTCGTGGTCAATATTGACTCGACCGTGCAGTCGATCCAGCGCGCGGTCGAGGAAGCCGAGCTGATGGCCGGTGTCGAGATCCGGTCGGTCTTCACCGGCATCGCCGGCAGCCACGTGCGCAGCCTCAACTCGCACGGCATCGTCGCGATCAAGGACAAGGAAGTCGTCGGCGGCGATGTCTCGCGCGTGATGGACGCGGCGCAGGCGGTGCCGATCCCGGCCGACCAGAAGATCCTGCACGTGCTGCCGCAGGAATTCATCATCGACGGCCAGGAAGGCATCCGCGAGCCGATCGGCATGTCGGGCGTGCGCCTCGAGGCGCGCGTGCACATCGTGACGGGTGCCGAGAGCGCGGCCCAGAACATCGTCAAGTGCGTGCAGCGCTGCGGGCTCGAGGTCGAGGACATCGTGCTCGAGCAGCTCGCCTCGTCGTTCGCGGTGCTGACCGACGACGAGAAAGACCTCGGCGTCTGCCTCGTGGACATCGGCGGCGGCACCACCGACATCGCGGTGTTCTCGCATGGCGCGATCCGCCACACGGCGGTGATTCCCGTCGCCGGCGACCAGGTCACGAACGACATCGCGGTGTCGATGCGCACGCCGACGCCGTACGCGGAGGAAATCAAGATCCGCTACGCCTGCGCGCTGTCGCAGCTCGCGAACCCGGACGAGACCATCGAGGTACCTTCGGTCGGCGAACGTCCGCCGCGCCGGCTCGCGCGCCAGACGCTCGCCGAGATCGTCGAGCCGCGCTACGAGGAGCTGTTCACGCTGATCCGCGACGAGCTGCGCCGCTCCGGATTCGAGGAAGCGATCGCGGCCGGCGTCGTGCTGACCGGCGGCAGTTCGAAGATGGAAGGCGCGGTCGAGCTGGCGGAAGAGATCTTCCACGTGCCGGTACGGCTCGGCAGCCCGGCCGGCGTCACCGGCCTCAGTGATGTCGTGCGCAACCCGATCCATGCGACCGGAGTGGGTCTCCTGCTTTACGGCCGGGCGAATCTCGGCCAGACGGCGCCGAAGCTTGTCGGCGACGGGATGAAGACGGTGGTCGAAAGGATGAAATCGTGGTTCCAGGGATATTTTTAGCGGAGGAGCGGCTATGTTTGAACTGATGGATTCATACAGCCAGACGGCTGTGATCAAGGTGATCGGCGTGGGCGGCGGCGGCGGAAACGCCGTGTCCCACATGGCGAAGAGCGGCATCGAAGGCGTCGAGTTCATTTGCGTGAACACCGACGCGCAGGCGCTCAAGCATTCGGCGGTCAAGGCCTCGCTGCAGATCGGCTGCAACATCACCAAGGGCCTGGGCGCCGGCGCCAACCCGGAGGTCGGCAGGCAGGCGGCGATGGAGGACCGTGATCGCGTCATCGAGCTGATCGAGGGCTGCGACATGCTGTTCATCACCGCCGGCATGGGCGGCGGCACCGGCACGGGCGCAGCGCCCGTCGTCGCGCAGGTCGCGCGCGAGCTCGGTATCCTGACGGTCGCCGTGGTGACGCGCCCGTTCACGATGGAGGGCAACAAGCGCGCATCGGTCGCCGAAGCCGGCATTTCCGAACTGTCGCGGCACGTGGACTCGCTGATCACGATTCCAAACCAGAAGTTGCTGGCGGTGCTCGGCGGCCAGACCACCCTGCTCGACGCCTTCAAGAAAGCGAACGAGGTGCTGCAGGGTGCGGTGCAGGGCATCGCCGAGCTGATCACGCGGCCGGGCCTTATCAACGTGGACTTCGCCGACGTGCGCACCGTGATGTCGGAAACGGGACTGGCGATGATGGGCTCCGGCATCGGCACCGGCGAGCATCGCGCGCGCGTCGCGGCCGAGATGGCGGTGTCGTCGCCGCTGCTCGAGGACATCAACCTGGCGGGCGCACACGGCATCCTGGTGAATGTCACGGCCGGCCTCGACTTGTCGATCGGCGAATTCGAAGAGGTCGGCAATACGGTCAAGCAGTTCGCGGCCGAGGATGCGACCGTCGTGGTCGGCACGGTCATCGAGCCGGACATGCAGGGCGAGTTGCGCGTCACGGTGGTCGCGACCGGTCTCGGCCGCAGCCACGCGAAAGCGGCGGCACCGGCAGTCGCGACGCCTGCGATCACGGCGCGCCGGGGCGCGGACGTCAAGCTCGTCCCCGGGAAGCAGCGGGCCGCGGCGCCGGATTACAGCCATCTCGACAGGCCCGCGGTGCGCCGCAACGCGCAGCGTGCGGTCGGCGACGGATTGCGCGCCGACTTCGGCTCCGAGGACGTGCTGGACATTCCGGCATTCCTGCGGCGCCAGGCCGACTGAGGCGCTCGATGGTCCGGTACCACGCGGACCGCGATGGACTGCGCGTTGCCCGGCTGCGCCTCCGGGCGCGTCGAAACGCGGCAGGCCGCCGTGCCGAACGCATGCGAGGACGGCATGCGGGCGGAGCGGTGCCTTGAATCCGGGACAACGGCCGCTGGCCTTCCTCCGCTGGCCAGCGGCCGGGCGACCCGGCGAAGTGTTAACCTGTTCCGTTAATTATCCGGGGTCCGAAAACTGATGGCCCAGCAACGGACACTCAAATCATCGATCAGGGCGACCGGCATCGGACTGCACACGGGCCGCAAGGTGCTGATGGTTCTCCGCCCCGCGCCGGTGAACACCGGCATCATCTTTCGCCGGGTCGATCTCGAACCGCCGGTCGATGTGCCGGCGCGCGCAACCAATGTCACCGAGACGACGCTCGGCACCACGCTTGCGTTCGGCGAGACCGGTATCTCGACCGTGGAGCACCTGCTCTCGGCACTGGCCGGTCTCGGCATTGACAACTGCTTTGTCGAGCTGACCGCCGGCGAAGTGCCGATCATGGACGGCAGCGCGGCGCCTTTCGTGTTCCTGCTGCAGTCCGCGGGCATCGAGGACCAGACCGCCGCCAAGCGCTTCGTTCGCGTATGCAAGCGCGTCGAAGTCCAGGACGGCGACAAATGGGCGCGGCTCGATCCGCACGAAGGCTTCCGGGTCAACTTCGAGATCGAGTTCGACCATCCGGTGTTTCATCGGCACTCGCAGCGCGCGACGATGGATTTTTCGACGACGACATTCCTGCGCGAAGTCAGCCGCGCGCGCACTTTTGGTTTCATGCGCGACCTCGAGACGCTGCGCGGCCGCAATCTGGCGCTCGGCGGCACGCTCGACAATGCGATCGTGCTAGACGATTATCGCATCCTGAACGAGGATGGCCTGCGCTACGAAGACGAATTCGTGCGCCACAAGATCCTGGATGCGATCGGCGACCTGTACCTGCTCGGCCATTCGCTGATCGGCGAGTTCACCGGCTTCAAATCAGGGCATGGCCTGAACAACCGGCTGTTGCGGGCCATGCTGGCCGATGCCACCGCCTGGGAGGAAGTGACCTTCCGCGACGAGGGCGCTGCCCCGATTTCCTATACCGCGGCGAGCGCGACCGCCTGATCAGCCGTGCCCGGCGCGCACCTTGACCTTGACCCGGTCGATACTTACACCGAGCCCGGCCGCCACCTTGTCGGCGAATGCTGGCGCCAGATAGCGCACGCGCGTGCCCCAGGCGGCAGAACGCACCAGCACCGTCAGGGTCCCGTCCTTGAGAACCGCGCCCCAGACCCGGGCCGCGACTTCCGGCGGCAGTACTTGTCTTAATACGGCCAGCGTGCGATCCGCCTCGACCGCGCCTTCGCGCAGCCGCCGGAGCATTCCGGTTCCTTCGGCCAGCAAGTGACTGACGGGCGTCGGTTTTTTCGGTCTGATGGGCAGATTATGCTCCTGGGCGGTTTGGAAAGTACTTGAGTTTTAAGGGGTTTTTTGGCAAATTGCGTCAGATTAGCGCGACCCCGCGGGGTCCGGGGTCAGCGATCATTATGAGCTTGAAGCGCGTCCTCATATACGCCGCCGGCGGGATTGCCGTCAGTTCGCTGATGGCTGCCGCTTACCTGGCAGGCGGACAATGGGGCGCCGCCAACCCGCTCGGTGAATTCACGCTGGCCCGCTGGGGCGAGGACCTGTCGGTTCAGGACGCACAGCTCGCGCGCATCCAGCGCGACGCCAACGACCAGATCGCGATCCTCGCAAAACGCGTCGGCCAGATGCAGGCGCAGCTGCTGCGCCTCGACGCGCTCGGCAAGCACCTGACCGAAGTCGCGAAGCTGAATCGAGGGGAATTCGACTTCGACAACCCGCCGGCGGTCGGCGGACCGGAGACCGGCCAGGGCGAGGGTCCGGTCGTCCCCGCACTCGATTCGATGATCGGATCGATGGACGCGCAGATCGACGATCGTCGCCGCCAGCTGACGGCGCTTTCGAACCTGATCCTGACGCGCGAACTGGCGCGGCAGATCGTGCCGGGCGGCCGGCCGGTCGAATCGGGCTACATCTCGTCTCTGTACGGCCAGCGCACCGATCCGTTCGACGGCAACCGGGCGATGCATAGCGGACTCGACTTCGCCGGGGCGCCGGGCACGCGCGTGCTCGCGGTCGCGGACGGCATCGTGAGCCACGCGGGCCCTGACGGCGGCTACGGGCGCCTGATCGAGGTCACGCACGGCAATGGCTACGTGACGCGCTATGCGCACAACGCCAAGCTGCTGGTCGATCCCGGCCAGACCGTGAAGCGCGGCGACGCGATCGCGCTGATGGGGTCGACGGGCCGTTCGACCGGCACGCACCTGCATTTCGAGGTGCTGCGCGACGGCCGCTCGGTCAATCCGTTGTCGTTCGTGCGCCGCTGACTGCGCCTCCGAACGAAATAGGCAGGGTCAGGTCGTAGTAAACTCCCGGTTTTTGGCCGGTCCCTCCGGTTTGAGGTCGCCTTCGCGTGTGGAATTTCGTTACCCGGATCTTCGGCAGCCGTAACCAGCGGCTGCTGCGCGAGTACGCGCAGCGCGTAACCGCCGCGAACGGTTTCACCGACGCGCTCGCCGCGATGAGCGATCAGGCGCATTGCGCCCAGACGGAAAAATTCCGCTCCCGGCTTGCGTCGGGCGAGGCGCTCGACAGCCTGCTGCCGGAAGCCTTTGCGACCGCCCGCGAAGCCGCGAAGCGCAGCACCGGCTTGCGGCCATTCGACGTCCAGCTCATGGGCGGCATGGTGCTGCACGGCGGCAATATCGCCGAGATGCGAACCGGCGAAGGCAAGACGCTGGTCGCGACGCTGCCGGTGTACCTGAATGCATTGACCGGCAACGGCGTGCACGTCGTGACCGTCAACGAATATCTCGCGCAGCGCGACGCGGAGTGGATGGGCCCGATCTACCGCGCGCTCGGCCTCACCGTCGGCGTGATCACGAGCGGCCAGCCCCAGGCTGACAAGCGCGCAGCCTATGCCTGCGACGTCACCTACGGCACCAACAACGAGTTCGGCTTCGACTACCTGCGCGACAACCTCGCGCAGCGCCTCGAGGACCGCGTGCAGCGCGGCCAGCACTACGCGATCGTCGACGAGGTCGATTCGATCCTGATCGACGAGGCGCGCACGCCGCTCATCATTTCGGGGCCGGCCGAGGAGAGCACCGAGCTCTACGCGAAGATCAACGAGCTCGTGCCGCGCTTCCGGCGCCAGACGGCGGAGGACGGCGAAGGCGAGTACTTCGCGGACGAGAAGTCGCGCCAGGTGCACCTGTCGGAAACCGGCTTCGAGAAGGCCGAGGAACTGATGCAGCAGGCGGGCCTGCTGCGTCCGGGCGAGAGCCTCTATGACCCGGGCAGCATCAAGCTGATGCACCACCTGAATGCGGCATTGCGCGCCCATGTGCTCTACCACAAGGACGTCGAGTACATCGTCCGGAACGGCGAAGTGATCATCGTCGACGAGTTCACCGGCCGCACGATGCCCGGACGGCGCTGGTCGGACGGCCTGCACCAGGCCGTCGAGGCCAAGGAAGGCGTGCGCATCCGCGAGGAAAACCAGACCATCGCGTCGATCACGTTCCAGAACTACTTCCGGCTCTACGGCAAGCTCGCCGGCATGACGGGCACCGCCGACACCGAGGCTTTCGAGTTCCAGCAGATCTACGGGCTCGAGGTCGTCGTCGTGCCGACGCACATGCCGATGGTCCGCAAGGACATGCCGGACCTCGTCTACCTGAACCAGAAGGACAAGTTCGAGGGCATCATCGAGGACATCCGCGAATGCGTAAAGCGCGGCCAGCCGGTGCTGGTCGGCACGACCTCGATCGACACGTCGGAGAAGCTGTCGAGTCTGCTGAAGGAGTCGGACATCCCGCATGCGGTGCTGAACGCGAAGCAGCACGAGCGCGAGGCGATGATCATCGCCCAGGCCGGACGGCCGGCCACCGTCACGATCGCGACCAACATGGCCGGCCGCGGCACCGACATCGTGCTCGGCGGCAACGTGCAGAAGCAGATCGATCAGCTGCGCAAGGACGGCGTGATGAGCGACGAGCAGCTCGTCGGGCGCGCCCATGAGCTCGAGAACGAGTGGCAGAGCCTGCACGAGCAGGTGATCGCGGCGGGCGGCTTGCACATCGTCGGCACCGAGCGCCACGAATCCCGCCGCATCGACAACCAGCTCCGCGGCCGGTCGGGCCGCCAGGGCGACCCGGGCTCGAGCCGCTTCTTCCTGTCGCTCGAAGACAACCTGATGCGCATCTTCGGCGATCCGGCGCGCACCAAGTCGCTGCTGCGCACCGTCGGCATGCGCACAGGCGAGGCCATCGAAAGCGGCATGCTGACGCGCCAGATCGAGAAGGCGCAACGCAAGGTCGAGTCGCACAACTTCGACGCGCGCAAGAATCTGCTCGAATACGACGACGTTGCGAACGACCAGCGCAAGGTGATTTACCGCCAGCGCACCGAGATCATGTCGACCGACGATATCGAGGGCGTGATCAAGGACGTGCGCGCGGAGGTCGTGCGCGCCACGGTTGCGCAGTTCATCCCGCCGGAGAGCGTCGAGGAACAATGGGACGTTGCCGGGCTCGAGGAAGCGTTCGAGCGCGATTTCGGCGTCAAGACCGGCCTCGCCGGGTGGCTCACCGAGGATCCGTCACGGCATCACGAGGAGGCCGCGACGCGCCTGCTGGAAGCGATCGAGGCCGCTTACAACGAGAAAGTCGAGCAGGTCGGCGCACCGGTCATGCGCCACCTCGAGCGCGCGGTCATGTTGCAGCAGCTCGACATGCACTGGCGCGAGCACCTGGCCGGCATGGATTACCTGCGCCAGGGCATCTATCTGCGCGCGTACGCGCAGAAGAACCCGAAACAGGAATACAAGCGCGAGGCTTTTGCGCTGTTCACCGCGATGCTCGACCGGATCCGCAGCGATACCGTCATGCTGCTGCAGCGGCTGCAGGTCCGGACGGAAGAAGAGATCGAGCGCGAAGAGGCCGAGCGCCGCCGCAAGCTGCAGGCGCGCATGCAGCTCCAGCACGCGCCGCCCCCGGAACTCGCCGAACAGGTACCGTCCCTGCCGGAGGAAACGCCCCGCGCACTGGCGGCGGGGGGCTCCGAGCCTGCCACGCTGCCATTCGTGCGGGGTGAGCGTAAGATCGGGCGCAACGAACCCTGTCCCTGCGGCTCGGGCCGCAAGTTCAAGCATTGCCACGGAGCATTGCAGCGGACAGGCGGATGACCACAATCTGACCGGTGAGGGCGAACCAGGGATGGCGAGTCCAACGGAAATCCATGTCATCGCGGGCGCCGTGCGCGACAGCCACGGACGCGTACTGATCGCCCAGCGCCCACGCGGCCGGCACATGGCCGGACGCTGGGAATTCCCGGGCGGCAAGCTCGATACCGGCGAGGATTCATTTACCGGCCTCAAGCGCGAACTCGCCGAGGAACTCGGGATCGCAGTGCGCGAGGCGCGCCCGCTGATCCGGTTGCGATATGAATACCCGGACCGTCGCGTGATGCTGGAGGCCTGGCAGGTCACGTCCTACGAAGGCGTGCCGAAGGCGCTGGACTCCCAGGCGCTCGCCTGGGCCCGTCCGGACGAACTGCCGGCGCATGACCTGCTCGAGGCGGACCGGGCCATCGTGACGGCGTTGCGTCTCCCGCGGCTGGCCCGGGTCGTGACTACGCTGGCCCAGTTCCGGCTGCTGCGTGGCAGCGCTCCGCAGACGGTCTTCTGGCGCGAGCCGCCGGCCGGCGAGCCGACGATCGATCTGGACACCGTGATCAACGCGCGCTCCGGCGGGCACCGCATCTTTCTGCTCGGCACCGATGTCGATTCCGTGCTTGCCGCGGCGCAGTCAGGCTGCGACGGCGCCGTGCTGCCGGAGCTGGGGCAGAGCCTTCACATCGACCGTGAAGGTTCCTTCCTGATCGGCGTGCTTTGCGGCGACGCCGAGTCCGCGCGCGAAGCACGCGCCGAAGGAGCGCACTTCCTGATCGTCGCGCCGGAGACCGGCCCGATGCCGCCGAACGAACTGGAAGCGCTCTGCGAATACATCGGACTGCCGGTTTTTGCCGGCTGGTATCCCGATGCACGCTGCCTCGAAAGCCTGCACCACGCGGGCGCCCACGGGTGTGTCCTCTGGCGCAAACCTGGTGCCGGGTCGTAGTTTCGTAATCTCGAAAAGGGATGCGACCCCTTTTCTCGATTACGAAACTACGACCCGGCACCGATCAAAGATGCCGGTCGAAGAAGTCGAGGATGGTTTTCCAGCCGTGTATGCCGGTGTCGCGGAAGGTCAGCGCGCCGTGCCGGCTGCCGGGATAGGGGACGACCTCGAACGGTTGCCCGCTGGCGACCAGCGCCGGGATCAATAGCGTCGTATTCGTGAACAGTACGTTGTCGTCCGCCATGCCGTGCATGATCAGCAGCCGGTCGCGGATCTCGCCGGCGTAGGTCAGCACATTCGAGAGGCGGTAGCCCTCGGGATTTTCCTGCGGCGTCCCGAGATAACGCTCGGTGTAATGCGTGTCATAGAGGCGATAGTCGGTCACCGGCGCACCGGCGATGCCTGCCTTGAAGGTGCCCGGCGATTGTCCGAGCAGCATCAGCGTCATGTAGCCGCCGTAGCTCCAGCCGTACACACCGACGCGTGCCGGGTCCACGAACGGTTGTTCCTTGAGCCAGGCCACGCCCCGCAATTGATCCTCGACTTCGACGCCGCCCAGCCGGCGATACAGCGCCTCGGTGAATTTCTGGCCGCGCCCACCCGAACCGCGGTTGTCGATCGCGAATACGACATAACCGCGCTGCGTCAGCAGCTGGACCGTCTGGCTGCCGCGGCGCTCGCCCCAGCGCCGCATGACCGTCTGGACCGTCGGACCGCCGTACACGAGCAGTACGGCCGGATAGCGCTTGCCGGGCTCGTATCCGGCCGGCTTGTGGAGCTGCCAGTGGAGCGGCGTACCGTCGGCGGCCGGCAGGATGCCGTATTCGGGCAGCACGTGCCGGTCGAGATAGGGCGCATACGGATGCGTCCCGTCCATCCGGTTCTCGACGAGCCAGGCGAGACGTTTGCCGCCCGCATCGTGCAGGGAGACCCGCGGCGGCTGCGCGGGATCGCTGTAGCCGAGCAGGAAACGCCGCGCGTCGCGCGTCATCGTGACGTTGTTCCAGCCGTCGCCGCTCGTCAGCGCGGCCGGCGGGGTTTCCGGGCCGTCATCGAGGTCGGCGACGTAGAGCTGCCTCTCGAGCGGCGATTTGAGCGTCGCCATGAAGTAAACGCGGCCGCGCCGCTCGTCGATGCCGCGCACGGCCGGCGCCTGCAGTTCGCCGATCACGTCCCAGTCGCCCGCGGTGACCGGCCCGATCAGCAGGCCGCTGTAATCGTAGCGATAGATGTGATTGTGGCCGCTGCGCTCCGAAGTCCAGAGCAGCTCGCGCCGCTCCGGCAGGAAATACAGGTCGTCGTGCAGCGCCACCCAGGTGTCGCTGCGCTCGGAGAACATCTGCCGGCCCTCGCCGCCGGTGACGGGATAAGACAGCACGTCGAGGCGCTTCTGGTCGCGCGACTGGCGCTGCACCAGCAGGCGGTTGCTCTCCGGGAACCAGTCGACGCGCGCGAGGTAATAATCCTTTCTGCCAAGATCCGCCCAGGCGACCGCGCCTGTCTCGAGCGCCAGTATCGCGAGCTTCACCTCGGCGTTCGCCTGCCCCGTCGCCGGATAGCGCTGCTTGAAGACACGCACGCCCTCGGCGCCGATCTCGAAGCGCTCGACCTCGGCGACCGGTGATTCGTCCACGCGCGTGTACGCGATGTGGCGCTCGTCGGGCGACCACCAGTAACCGGTGTCGCGGTTCATCTCCTCCTGGGCGATGAACTCGGCCATGCCATGGCTCACGAGCCCGCCGCCGCCGGTCGTCAGGCGCCGCTCGACGCCGGTCGCAACCTCGACGGCATACAGGTCCTGGTCCCGGATGAAGCTGACAAACCGCCCCTGTGGCGAGAATTGCGAGTCGGTCTCGTACGCCTCGGTCGCCGTCAGGCGCCGAACCGCATCCCGTGCCGGTTTCGAGAGGTCGTAGTAATACAGATCGCCGCTGAGCGGAACGAGCAGCGACCGCGAATCGGGCGCCCACTCGTACTCGACGATGCCGCGCAACGCCGCGATGCGCTGCCGCTCGCGGCGCGCTTCCTCCTCGGCCGAGAGCGTTTCCTCCGCCGGCGACAGCAGCCGCGAATCGACCAGCAGCCGGTGCGTCTTCGCCGCGATGTCATAAGCCCACAGATTGAACTCGGTGGGCGCGTCGTCGCGCGCGCGCAGATAACTCACGAGCCGGCCGTCCGGCGAGAACCGCGTCTGGCGCAGCGACGGACCCTGCAGGTCCGGCGCATCGAACAGCCGTTCGATCGTCAGGTCTTTTGCCGAGGCGGGCCCGAGGGCCAGGCTGGCCGTGAAGCCGATCACGAATGAACGCATCTTTACTCCGTCCTGTCGCAGGGGACACCGGTCCGCGCGGCGCGGTTTGCTAAACTTTGAGCCAGAATCCATCCGGAGTGTAAGCACGGTGTACAGTCATGTCATTCACCGCTTTGCAATGCTCGCGTTTTTCGCGGGACCCGGCGTGAGCTGCGCCGACGATTCCACCGGATCCGCGGTCCTGCGTTATCCGGCAACCGAACGCGGTTCGGTCGTTGATACGGTGCACGGCACCGAGGTCGCCGATCCGTATCGCTGGATGGAAACCGCTTCCCCTGAACTCGGCAAGTGGATAGCGGCGCAGAACGAACTGGCGCAGCCCTATCTCGATGCGATTCCGGCCCGCGAGACGATCCGCGAGCGACTGACCGCGCTCTGGGATTACGAGCAATACGGCTACAGCTGGATGGGTGATAAGTCGCGCATGCCAATCAAGCGCGGCGAACGCATTTTCTTCGTCGAGAAAAGCGGCAAGCAGAATCAGGGGATTTTGTACTGGACCGGCCCGGACGGCGGCGCGCCGCGCGTGCTGGTCGATCCGAACGCGATGTCCGCGGACGGCACGGCTTCGCTTGCCGATTATTCGATCAGCCTGGACGGGCGCTATGTTGCCTACGCCGTCTCCGACGGCGGCACCGACTGGGATACCTGGCGCGTGCGCGAGGTCGACATCGGCAAGGACCTGCCGGAGGTGATTGGCGACACGAAGTTCACCGGCGTTTCATGGCTTCCGGACTCGAGCGCATTCTATTACTCGCGTTACCCGAAGGGCGCGGACGGCAACGCGGACGACCAGCAGCAGGTCAGCGTCTACCGCCATCGGGTCGGCACGCCCCAGTCGGCCGACGAGCACGTCTATTCGATCACCGACAACGACCGGCACAACCCGTACGCGACCGTTTCCGAAGACGGCCGCTGGCTGGTGTTCGGGATTTTTCACGGGTTCGACAAGAACGCGATTCACCTGCGCGACCTGTCGAAGCCCGATGCCCCGATTGTGCGGCTGCTCGACCAATGGGACGGCCTGTACGACTTCCTGGGTGCCATGGACGATCGCCTGTATTTCAAGACGACGCAGGGCGCTTCGCGCGGACGCGTCATCGCGATCGATCCGGCGTCGCCGGAGCCGGCCGAAATCGTGCCGGAAGCGACGGCCACGCTGTACCAGGCGAGCCTGGTCGGCGGCCACGTGATCGCGAGCTATCTCGAGGATGCGCGCTCGCGGGTCGTCGTGCATCGCCGGGATGGCAGCCGCCGCGGCGACATCCGCCTGCCGGGCAGCGGCACGGTGATCGGCTTTCCGGATTCGGTGAAGCAGAACGAGACTTTCTTCGCGTACACCGATTACCTGACGCCGCTCGCGCTGTATCGCTATGACGTCCTGAAGGACGAGGTGCAGCCCTACCGCAAGCCGACCGTCAGCTTCGATCCCGCCCCTTACGTCACCGAGCAGGTGTTCTACGAGAGCAAGGACGGCACGCGCGTGCCGATGTTCATCACCCGGCGCCGCGACGCAGCACTCGACGGCACTAATCCGACGCTTCTCTACGGCTATGGTGGCTTCGACGTTTCGCTGACGCCGTCGTTCAGCGCGCCGGTCGCGGCCTGGCTCGAGCGGGGCGGCATTTATGCAGTCCCCAACCTGCGTGGCGGCGGCGAGTACGGCGCCGAATGGCACGACGCGGGCACGAAGACGCTCAAGCAGAACGTGTTCGACGATTTCATCGCGGCCGCCGAATGGCTGATCGCAAAGCGCTACACGTCGCCCGCAAAGCTCGCGATCCATGGCCGGAGCAATGGCGGCCTGCTGGTGGGCGCCGTGATGTCGCAGCGGCCGGAACTCTTCGGCGCCGCGCTACCCGGGGTGGGTGTCATGGACATGCTGCGCTATCACCTGGCGAGCGCAAATGCCTACGCCTGGTCGAGCGACTACGGCACCGTCGAGGACGCGGATCAGTTCCGCGCGCTCGCGGCGTACTCTCCGGTGCACAACCTGAAGCCGGGGCGCTGCTATCCGCCGACTTTCGTGACGACCGCGGACCACGACGACCGGGTCGTGCCCTGGCACAGCTTCAAGTTCGCGGCCGCGCTGCAGCATGCGCAGGCCTGCGCGAATGCGGTGATCGTGCGTATCGAGACCCGCGCGGGGCATGGCGCCGGGAAGCCGCAGTGGATGCTGATCGAGGACTGGGCCAACCACTGGGCCTTCCTCGCCAAGCACCTCGAAATGCCGGGCGGGAAGTAGCGGAAGCACTGAAAGGGGTCGCATCCCCTTGGGCGCGCCCCCTGCCGGGCTGGCTGGCTCGCTCGCTCAGCGGAGAAGAATCGGAAAATTCGCTCGCTCGCCACCCGTCCGGGGGCGCGCCCAAGGGGATGCGACCCCTTTCAGTGCTTCGGGTCTTCGGCGTCCGGCAGCTCGACGTCATCGCCCGGGATGGCGTGCTTTTCCTCGAGCCAGGCTCCCAGATCGATCAATTTGCAGCGTTCGCTGCAGAACGGGCGGAAGGGGTTGCCGTGCCATGCGTGCAGGCGGCGGCAATGGGGACAGGCGACTTCCTGCGCCATTGGATTCAGGCGCAGGTGGCGAGCACGAACGATACGTCCTCGGTCGCCTGAACCGGCCGGCTGTGCACGCTGTTCCAGCGCAGGAAGCGCAATGAACAGCGGTGGTGGCTGCCGCTGACTTCCGGATAAAGCCTGGTCGATCCCGCGAGCGAGATGCGCAGCAGCTGCACCGGACGATCGCGCTCGAACACGATCTGGAACACACCGCCCGGCGCGGTCTCTTCGCGCGGCCGCGCATTCTCCCGCGTGATCCACAGCAGTTCCGAGACCGACTCGCAAAGCGGGCGGATGGTCGCGAGCCAGGACGCGAGATCGGCTTCGCGCGCGTCCGAATCGAGGTTGAGCCAGTGGAAAAAGTCCGGCAGGTCGAACTCGCAGGTGCCGCCCGGGATCGCGCTCCGGTGCTTGATCGCGTTCAGGAACTCGGACTCGCGCAGCTTCTGCAGGAAGTTCGCACCCGCCGCGTTCAGCTCCTCGCGCCGGCGCATCAGCGCGGACAGCACGTTGCGCAGCCGCGCGCCGTCGACGCCCGGCCGGTTCTGGTAATCGCGCAGCGTCGTCATCTGGCGCTCGAGTTCCTTCAGCACGTCGCCGCGGGCGTCGCCGCGCGCGGTGATAGCGAGGATCTCGAGCAGGCAGCCGACTGCCGAGCGGCTCGACCAGGGATTCGGCAATCCGGCGTGGTACGAGAGCTGCTGCCACAGGAATTCGAGGCGCATGAAGCCGCGCATCCGCTCATTGAGCGGCTGCTCGTAGACAATCAGCTCGGCTTCGATCCGGGGTTCCTGTGCGGGCTCGAACATGCCCCTATTCTGCGGCACGGCTTCCGGCCCCGTAAACCCGGCGGGTTGTGACGACGGCCACGGAGTCACGACAAAACATCAGTGTTTCCCGGCCAGATCGCGGTATTTGCAGTCGAGACCGGCAACCCGGGCCGCGAGGTCCGCAATCGTGCCGTCGTTGACGATGACGTCATCCGCGGCGGCCAAGCGTATTTTGCGCGAAACCTGCGCAGCCAGCATGGCCTCGGCGCCTTCCCGCGTCTCGCCGTCGCGCTGCATCAGGCGCTCGATCTGCCGCTCGACCGGGCAATCGACGACGAGCACGCGATCGACGATGCCGGCGAGATCGCTCTCGACGAGCAGCGGTATCACGAGCAGCTGGTAGGACCCACCCGCGTCTGCGGATTGACGGCCAAGTTCCGCGAGTATTGCCGGGTGCAGGATCGATTCCACGGTCCGGCGCAGCGCCTCGTCGCCGAATAGGCGCCGACGAAGCAGCGCGCGATCGAGGCGGCCGTCCGTGCCGAGGATCTCATCGCCGAGCGCCTCGACGAGCGCGGCGAGCGCGGGCTCCCCCGGCTCGACGACTTCGCGTGCGATGACGTCGGTATCGAGCACGACCACGCCCGCGTCCGCGAACAGCTTCGCTACGGTCGTCTTGCCGCTCGCGACGCCGCCGGTAAGGCCGATGCGCAGCATCGGATCAACGCAGGCCCGCAATTACGAGATAGCGATCGACGATCTGCGGTCCCCAGAGCATTGCGACCCAGCCAGCGCCGGCGAGATACGGGCCGAAGGGAATCGGCACGCCGCGCCCGTGGCGCCGCAGCGCGATCAGCAGCACGCCCACCACCGCGCCGACGACGGCGGAGAGCAGCAGGACCAGCGGAAGCATCTGCCAGCCGAGCCAGGCGCCGATCGCGCCGAACAGCTTGAAGTCCCCGTAGCCCATGCCCTCCTTGCCGGTGATGAGCCGGAAGAGCTGGAACACCAGCCACAAGAACACATACCCGGCCGCCGCGCCCGCGATCGCATCCACGGGCCCGACGGGTGGGGCGACGCCCGAGTGCGATGCGGACCACAGGCTCGCCAGCAGTCCGATCCACAGGAGCGGCAGCGTCAGCACGTCCGGCAGGAGCTGTCGGTCCACATCGATGCCGGTGAGCGCGATCAGGTAGGCCGTAAATAGGAGCCCGAGGCCCGCCTGCAGGCCGAAGCCGAAATGCCAGGCGACCACGGCAAAGGCGACGCCGGTTGCGAGCTCGACCAGGGGATAGCGCGCCGCGATCGGCGCGCGGCAGGCGGCGCAGCGTCCGCGCAGCATGAGCCAGGAGAACAGCGGCACGTTGTGTATCGCGCGGATCGGCGCATTGCAGGCCGGGCAGCGCGAACGCGGCTTGACGAGGTTGTATGGCTCCCCGGGCGCCGGGGCGGGGCGGCCCTCGGTTTCGGCCGCCTGCTGGCGCCATTGCCGATCCAGCATGAGCGGCAGGCGGTGGATCACGACATTCAGAAAGCTGCCGACGAGGAGGCCGAAGAGCGCGGCCACGGCCGCGAAGACCCCCGGATGGGCCGCGAGCAGCGACACGGGCGCGGTCTCGATCAGATCACGGCGCCCAGCTTGAAGATCGGCAGGTACATGGCGATGACGAGGCCGCCGACCAGCACGCCGAGGATCGCCATGATCAACGGTTCGAGCAGCGACGAGAGGCCGTCCACCGCGGAATCCACTTCGAGCTCATAGAATTCCGCGACTTTCGCGGACATCGAGTCGAGCGAACCGGATTCCTCGCCGACTGCGATCATCTGCACAACCATGTTCGGGAAGAGGGCGGTGTTTTCCATCGCGCGCTGCAGGCGCTGGCCGGTCGCGACTTCATCGCGCATGCGCATGACGGCGTTCTCGTAAACGATGTTGCCGGTTGCACCGGCGACCGATTCCATCGCCTCGACCAGCGGCACGCCGGCGGCGAACATGGTCGAGAGCGTGCGGGCAAAGCGCGCGATCGCGGCCTTCGTCAGGATCGGCCCGATCACCGGGATCCTGAGCGACAGGCGATCCAGGAACTGGCGCAGCGCGCGCGAACGCTTCTTGAAATAGAAGAATATGAAGAACGCGCCGCCAGTCAGCAGGCCCAGCCACCAACCTTGCGTCTGCACGAACTTGGATAAATCGATGACCATGCGCGTGAACGCCGGCAGGTCCGCTCCAAAGCCCTGGAACAGGGATTCGAACTGCGGGATGACGAACAGCAGCAGGATCAGCGTCACGATAACGGCGACCGCGAGCACCGCGCTCGGATAGAACAGGGCCTTCTTGATCTTCTTCTTGAGGGCCTCGGTCTTTTCCTTGTAAGTCGCGACCTTGTCCAGCAGCGATTCGAGCGCGCCCGCCTGTTCGCCGGCCTCGACCAGGTTGATGTACAGGTCGTCGAAATAGAGCGGGTGCTTGGCCAGCGATTCGTGAAGGGAGCTGCCGCCTTCGACGGATACCTTGATGTCGAGAATCAGCTTCTGCATCGC
>DATKBY010000092.1:0-4041 GCA_035513555.1 Steroidobacteraceae bacterium
CGAGTCCGTAGCGCTCGACCAGGTCGAGCAGCCGCCGGGCGCCGACGTGGCAGGCGGCGACCTGCGCATCCATGTCGCCGATCACGAGATCCGAGACTCGGACGTTGTCGCCGATCATGCGCCATAGCGCTTCGTTGCGCCGGCCCTGGTCGTAGACTTTGAGCGCGCGGAAGCGCAGACCCTCGGCATAGGAATCGGCGCACTTGACGACGCCGACGCTACCCGGCTGGCTCGAGCCGATGTCCAGGTGGTGCGCCGTCGTCATCGAGAAGCCGATCAATTCGTTCTGGTGAAAGATCGGCACGCAGAAGCCGATGTCCGGGGCGTGCGATGCGCCGTTGTACGGATCGTTGTGGATGATCACATCGCCTGGCCGGAAAGTGTCGCCGCGGGCCTCGAACTCACGGATGATGCCGCGGACATAGCCGGGGATCGGCCCGGACTGCAGCGGCGTGCTCTTGGAGCATTCGCAGAGCTGCCGCCCGCGGGCATCGCAGATCGCGGCGCCGAAGTCCTCGGACTCGCGAATGATGCTCGAATACGACATCCGCATCAGCTTGTAGCCCATCTCGATGGCGATGTTCTCGAGCGCGCCCTGGATGATGCTCGCGGTGACGGGGTCCACCCGCTGCTGGGGCGCCCTCGTGTCGATCACTGGTTTGCGCGCGCTCATGCTGGCTCACCTCGCGTACTGGGCAGTCGCGGCAGGAAACAGGCTACTGCAGCCGGGGGAAGGCGGCAATGGGCAAATGAAGTTGACGCCAGATTCACTTCCCTGTACACAGCAAAGCATGTTGCTGATCGGCGTGGACGTAGGCGGCACTTTCACGGACATCGTGTTCACCGACACGGATGCCAACCGGACCTTGACGCACAAGGTCGCCAGCACGCCCGAAGACCCGTCGCGGGCATTTATGCGGGGAGTGAATGAGATCTGTGCCGACGCCGGGGTCGGCCTGGCGGCACTCGACCATATATTCCATGGCACCACCGTCGCTACCAACGCGGCCCTGCAGCATCGCGGCGCCCGCGCCGGCATGATCACGACCCGCGGCTTCCGCGATATCGTGCACATCGGCCGCCACCAGCGCCCGCATCACTATTCGATTCAGCAGGGCATCCCCTGGCAGGACCGGCCGCTGGTCCAGCGCCGGCACCGCAAGGTCGTAACCGAGCGGCTCGCACCGCCGCGGGGCGAAATCGTCGTTCCACTTGCCGAGGCGGAAGTCGGGCCGGCGGCGCTCGAGCTCAAGGAAGCGGGGGTTGCGTCGATCGCGATCTGCTTTCTTTTCTCCTATATCAACCCGGAGAACGAAAAGCGGGCGAAGGAAATCGTCCAGCGGCTTTGTCCCGGCGTGTTCGTGACCTGCTCGCACGAGGTATCGCCACAATTCCGTGAGTTCGAGCGATTCACGACCACGGCGATGAACGCTTTCATCGGTCCGCTCGTTCGCGATTACATTGCGCGGCTCTCCGGCGAGCTCACCACGGCCGGATTCCGCGGCGAAGTCCACATCATGCAGTCGAACGGCGGCGTGGCGCCGGCACGCGCTGTTTCCGGTCTGCCGGTGCACACGCTGATGTCCGGCCTGGCCGCGGGCGTGCTCGGTGGCGCCTGGGTTGCCGAACTCGCGGGCCGGCGCAACGTCGTGACGCTCGACATCGGCGGCACGAGTGCCGACATCGGCGTCGTGACCGACGGGCGCTTTGAGGAAGCCTCGGCCCGCGACACTTTCGTCGCGGGATACCCGATCCTCGTGCCGATGATCGATCTGCACACGATCGGCGCAGGCGGTGGCTCGATCGCCCACATCGACGCAGCCGGCGCCTTCCGAGTCGGTCCGCAGAGTGCCGGCGCGGTGCCGGGACCGGCTGCTTACGGGCAGGGCGGCACGGATGCGACCGTCACGGACGCCAATATCGTGCTGGGCCGCATCGATGTGCAGAACTTCCTCGGTGGCGCCATGCGTCTCGATCGCGCTGCAGCATTTGCGGCTGTGCAGGCGCTGGCGGACAAGCTCGGCCTGCCGTTGCTCGAGGCCGCCGAGGGAATCGTTGCGGTGCTGAACTCGAACATGGCGAACGCCATCCGCGCGCGCACCGTGCAGAAGGGTATCGACCCGCGCAGCTATGCGCTGGTCGCCTTCGGCGGAGCGGGCCCGCTGCATGGCGCGGAGGTCGCGCAGATGCTCGATATCCCGGAGGTCGTCGTGCCGCCGTATCCGGGAATCAACTCCGCGATCGGACTGCTCACGACCGACCTCAAGTACGAGGTGGTCCGCACGGCGTTCCTGGTTTCTACCAGCGTCGACCTCGCGCGATTGAACACAGATCTCGCGGCGATGGAAGAGGTCCTCCGGACGCAGCTGGCGGCGGATGGTCTGGATGCGGCGGCTGCAAGCTTCCAGCGTTCGGCCGATGTCCGCTACGTGGGCCAGGGCTACGAACTCAGGCTCGAGCTGCCGCAAGCGCGCATCGGGACCACGGAGCTCGGCTCGGCGCTCGCCAGGTTCCATGCGCTGCACGAGCGCGAATACGGCCATCACTTTGAGCAGTCGCCGATCGAGCTCGTCAACCTGCGAGTGACAGCCGTCGCGCAGGTGCCGAAGATCCGCGTTCCACCGCGGCCGGAGGGCGGTTCGCTCGCGGCCGCGCGGTTGCGCACCGCCGATGCCGTGTTTCGGGTTGGCGTGGAGCTCGCGTCATTCGCGACAACCTTCTACGACCGCGGCAAGCTGCCCGTGCGGGAGCCGATTCCAGGCCCTGCCATCATCCTGCAGGTCGATTCGACGACGGTCGTGCCGCCGCAGTGCACGGCCGAAGTTCACGAATCCGGATCCATCATCCTCAGGCTGCCACCCGCGACGGGTGCAGCGAGATTTTTTCCAGTCAACCAGTCGCAGTGAGGGGAGTGCGTGTCATGAGATTGAAGATCGTTCCGGCCCTGAGCCTGGCCGCGATGTCGGGATTGCCCGGCCCGGTCGTTGCGCAGCAATCGGCGCTCGAGGAAGTCACTGTCACGGCGACGCGGCGCACGGAGCGGCTGCAGGAAGTGGCGAGTTCCGCGAGCGTTTTCTCGGGGGAGGACCTTCGGGCGCTGCGCGTGCTTCAGCCCCTGGACCTCGCCGAGCAGACACCGGGGCTGCTCGCCAAGTACGGCCCCAATGGCCTGGCAACGGTCGGCTTCTACGTGCGCGGCGTCGGCATCAACGACTTCACCGGCACGGTCGACCCCTCGGTCGGCGTGTACGTGGATGAGGTGTTCCAGCCGACGCCCGACATGCTCAACTTTGCCGTGCACGACATTGCGCGGGTCGAGGTGCTGCGCGGCCCGCAGGGAACGCTCTACGGGCGCAACAGCACGGGCGGCGCGATCAACTTCATCACCGCCCGGCCAACCGAGGAATTCGAGGGTTTCGCGCGGGCCGGATACGGCAGCTACGACACCTTCACGGTAGGGGGTGCCCTGAGCGGCCCGCTGTCCGACACGCTGCGCGGCCGCCTGTCGGTGAGCGCCATCAATGCCTCCAGCAGCGACGGGTACGCCTACAACCGCTTCACCGACAACGAACTCGGCAAGATCGAGTCGCTCGCCGTGCGCGGACAGATCGAATGGCTGCCCAGCGAAGATTTCTCGCTGCGCCTGACATACAACTATGGCGATTCCGAGTCGGAAATGCCTTTGCTGCAGCATGTCGGCACGCGGGACCCCGGCAATCCGGGAGCCCTCTGCGCGCCGGTGATCGCCGGGCGGGTGGATGAAGGGGCCTGCGTCGATCTGCTCGGCTATTTCGACGACGACGGCGACATCTACACGGGCGATGCGAATGTCGATCCGGAGCTGTTCCTGCGCTCCGACGACGTGACGCTGACGATGAACTGGAATCTCGGCAGCGCCACGCTGACCTCCATCAGCGGTTACGCGGATTTCTCCAAGCGTCAAAGCCAGGACATCGACGCCTCGCCGAACGTGGTCGCAGACAACTTCACGTTCAATGACGTCGAAAACTTCTCGCAGGAGATCCGGCTGACCTCGGACGA
>DATKBY010000093.1:0-45845 GCA_035513555.1 Steroidobacteraceae bacterium
GTGATGATGAAATCGAATTCCACGGCGCCGGCCCCGGCGAACTCATCCCAGCTCTTGCTGCGCGCGCCGTCCGCCGGAATCTTCATGTGCGCGAGCAGCTCGAGCGCTAGCGGATTGATGCGGCCGGCCGGAAAGCTGCCGCCGCTGTAAGCCCGGAAGCGGTCCTTGCCCCAGTGATTCAGCAGCGACTCGGCGAGAATGCTCCGCGCCGAATTGCCGGTGCACAGGAAAAGCACGTTGTAGGGACGCTCCATCGGCTAGTTCGCGCAGCAGCCGCTGCCGGTGCCGCAGGCGCTTTCGACTTTCTGCGCGGCGGGTGCGTGGTCATCGCCGTAGTGCGCGACCTCACCGAGCGTGTGGAAAGACTCCCAGGCGATGCCCTGCGGATCCACGGTCCAGTGCTTGTCGGAATGCGCATAGCAGCAATTCGCGCCGGGCTCGTCGGCGACCACGCTGCCGGCCGAGACCAGGCGCTCGCGGATCTCCGCCAGCTCTTCGGCGTTGTCGGCCTGCAGCCCGAGATGCTCGATGCCCCGGCGATCTTGGCCGGTCGAGATCGCGAAGTTGATGCGTGGATCCTCGATCATCCACTTGGCATAGTCGTGCTTGACGACCGCCGGCTCGGCGCCGAACAGGCGGGTATAGAAAGCCTTGCTGCCGGCGAGATCGTCGACGGCGACGTGAACGTGAAAGCACTTCATGCGGTTCTCCTGGTGGGATTCCTGCGCAGCACGCGCGCCGGTGCGCACGATAAGCCGCTGCAGCAGTTCTCGGTGAGGAAATCGACCAGCGACTGCATCGCGTCGAAGGCCGCGGAGTAGTAGATGAACCGGCCCTGCTGGCGCGGCCGCACGAGGCCCGCCTGCGCGAGCCCGCGCAGGTGGAACGACAGCGCCGGCGGCGAGATGCCGAGACGCTCCGCCAGATCGCCGGCGGCGAGTCCGTCGGGGCCCGCCTGCACGAGCTGGCGGAAGGCCTCGAGCCGCGTGTCCTGCGCGAGCGCTGCCAGCGATTTCACTGCCCGGTCCCGGTTCATTGTTAAATATTTCAATAAATGTTTAATTGTTTGTCAAGCGGAATGTGATCCATCCGGTTGCGGGCCCCCGGACGACGCCCCAAGATGCCCGCAACGACCGGAATCCCTGCTTGCAGAAACGCGACGCTTCCCGCCGGCTGATCGCTGGCTCTGCGGTCATCGGCTCCATCGGCACTTTCGGGCTGCACGTGCTGCTGCCGGCCCTGCCCGCGATCGCCGACGCGATGCGCGTGCCGGCCGCGGCCGCGCAGCTCCTGATCAGCCTGTCACTTCTCGCGATCGCCGGCGGCAACCTCGCCATTGCCCCGCTGTCCGACCGCTTCGGCCGCCGCCCGATCGTGCTCGCATCGCTCGGACTCTTCATCGCGGGCAGCCTGGCCGGGATCGTCGCGCCGACGCTCGAATGGCTGGTCGTGGCCCGCATCGTGCAGGCTTTCGGCGGCGGCGCCGCCATGTCGGTGATGCGGGCGACGATACTCGATCACTTCGGCCCGGCCAAAGCCGCAGGGGCACTCGCTGCGACGGCGACCGCCATCCTGCTCGCGCCGATGCTCGCGCCGACGCTCGGCGGCCTCGCGATCGAATGGCTGGACTGGCGCGCCGTGTTCGCGCTTTCCGGGCTGCTCGGCTGCGTCGTGCTGCTGTTCGCAACGCGAAACCTGCGCGAGACCCGGCAGGCGGATCCGTCGGCGGGGCCTTCGCTGCGCTTCTGGTCGAGCTACCGGCGGCTGCTCGGCTCGCGCGAGTACCTCGCCTATCTCGTGTTCGGATCGTGCATGGTCAGCATGATCTATACCTTCGTCACCGGCGCGCCGTATGTCGCGATTGACGTGCTCGGCGTGTCGCCGACGCGGTTCGGCCTGCTGCTCTTCTTCCCTGCGCTGGCATCCTTCGCGGGATTCTTCGTCGCCGCCCACTTCTCCAACCGCATCGGCCGCCCGCGCATGATGCGAAGCGGCGCCGTGCTCGCATTCGCCGGCGCGGCCGCGATGGCCGCCTTCGCGGTCGCCGGCATCTGGCATCCCCTGGCGCTGTTCGTACCCGGCATGCTGCTCGGCTTTGCGAACGCGATCGCCGCGCCCTCTTCCACGATCGGCGCGATCGCCTGCGTTCCGGCGATTGCCGGTGCGGCCTCCGGACTGCTCGGATTCCTGCAGCTCGTGACGGCGGCGGCGGCGACGCAGGTCGTCGCAGCCTTCACCGGGCATTCGCCGGTGCCGCTGTCGATGGTGCTATTGGTGCTGTGCCTGGCCGCGCTGGTCGCGCTCCGGCAGATCGGCCGGTTGCAGCCTCAGCCGGAGTAAGCCGCGGCCGTGGCCGTGCTGCCGACGCGGTAACGGTACCGCACGGTGCCGAAGGTCACGAGATCGCCGTCCTCGAGCTTCGCATAGCGCACCTGGATTCCGTTCACGAACACGCCATTGCGGCTGTTCGCATCCACCAGCATCGCGTCGCCGCCGCGCAGCGTCAGCATCGCGTGCAGGCGGCTGACGGTCGGGTCGACGATGCGCAGATCGTTGTCCTGGGTGCGACCAATGTTGACGCGATAGCGCGCCACCTCGTGCACCTGGCCGACGTTATCGACGCCGATCAGGTAGCGGCGCACGCTCGGGACGGCATCCGCCGCCGGCGCCACGGTCGCGCGCATGTCGAGCTGCGGAAACTCGCCGGTCAGGTCGGACGCTGTGGCCGGTACTTCAGCGCGCGGCGCATCTACGCGCGGCGTCTCTGCCAGCGCGGCATCGATCGCGTCGCCGATATCGGCGAGTCCGGCATCGAGTTGTTCGGGTTCGACCGTACGGGCGGCAAGCTGCGCAGACAGTTCTTCGATCCGGCGATCGCGCTCGGCGATCTGCCGGTCGCGTTCCTTGAGGCCCATCAGCAGCCGCTCCACGCGGTGCTGCCAGCGCGCCCGCTCGGCGGCAAGTTCGGTCGGGTTCTGCGGCAGCAGCGCACCGGACGACAAGTGACGGCCGATGTCGAACTGCGTGTCGGTGAACAACTCGATGTCCTCAACCACGCCCATCGGCTCGGGATCGGACAGCGAGTCGAGTTCCGGAATGTCCTCGTCCCCTTCCTCGATCAGCTCTGCCGCATCGTCGTGATCGAAGGCGGGCTTCGCCATCTCCCACTCGGGCGCATCCATCAGCCGGTTCGGGACCGGCAGTTCGATACGCTCGACGAGCAGGGTGAGATCGTCAGCGACTATCCTGTCGCTGCTTTCCTTATCGCGATCGTGGTTCCCCATGGCGCTATTATTGCGCCGACCTCGACGCGGATGCCAGATGTACGCGTAAGTTCTTGATTATGTCGTACCATGTGGCCCATGCAACCGGTCTGGATGCTGGCCGCGACCCAGGCGCTCTGCATGTCCGGCAACTTCCTCTTCTTCCTGCTGGGCGGGATTATCGGCGCGGGCCTGGCGCCCGTGCCGGCGCTTGCAACCCTGCCGGTCTCGGTGCTGATCGTCGGGCTCGCCGCCAGCGTGCTGCCGGCGGGTCGGCTCATCCGCCGCTTTGGCCGCCGCCCGGTGTTCGCCGGCAGCGCGTTGCTCGCGGCTATCGGCTGCATCGCCGCCGGCGTCGCCATCCTGGCCGGCAGCTTCACCGGATTCTGCGCGGCCGCCATCCTGCTCGGCGCCAACAGCGCCGTCGTCATGCAGTACCGGTTTGCCTCCGTCGAGTATGTCGAGCCCGCGCACGCGAGCCGGGCGATTGCGATCGTCATGAGCGGCGCGCTCGTCGCCGCCTGGCTCGGGCCGGAATTCGCGGTGCGCACGGCGGACCTGGTCGGTGCGGTGCGCTATGCCGGGTCGTTTTTCGCCGGCAGCGTGCTGTACCTGGCGGCGGCACTGATACTGGCGCGGATCGCGGACTCGGTGCCGGCCGCGCAGTCCGACCCGGGACCGCCGCGCCGGCTGGCCGAGATCGCGTCGCAGCCGGCGTTTCGCGTCGCCGTGCTCGCGGCACTCGTTTCCTACGCCGTGATGAGCTTCATCATGACGGCGACGCCGATCAGCATGCACGTGGTCGACGGACATAGCGAAGTGGCGGCGGCCCGCGTCATCCAGTTTCACCTGCTCGGGATGTATCTGCCCTCGCTCGTGACGGGAATGCTGATCGCGCGCGTCGGCGAACGTCCGATCATCGCGGCTGGCACGCTCATCATGGGCGCCTGCATAGCCATCGCGATCTTCGCCGGCCACGCCGTGCTCCATTATCTGTGGGCGCTGACGCTGCTCGGGATCGGCTGGAACTTCATGTTCATCGCGGCCACGACGCTGCTGACCCGTACTTATCGTCCGGCGGAAAGGATCCAGGCGCAGACGCTGAACGACTTCCTCGTGTTCGGCGCGCAGGCCGTCGCCTCGCTGATGGCGGGATTCGCGCTGGCGACGATTGGCTGGCGCCAGCTCAACATCGCGACGCTGCCGCTGATCACCGCCGTGCTGATCGCCCTGGCCGTCACCAGCCGGCAGCGCCGCCCGCTCGCCGCCTAGGCGCGATCGAGGAAGCCGCGGATCGACCCGACGACTGCGTCCACGGCCCCGGCCTCGAGCGCGGCGATGTCGGCATCGAGCTGCAGTACCGGCCTCGCGGTAGCGACATCCGGTTCGGCAGCGACGACCAGCCGGCGCACGACCTCGGGACGGGCCGCCGCCAGCTCATAGGCAATCGCCGCGCCGCGCGCCAGGCCGAGGAGGTCCACCTGTTTCAATCGTAACTGGTCGATCAGGTCGGCGATCGCGCCCGCGTGCCCGGCGATGGTCGCGCGGCTTTCACGCAGATCGGAAGCGCCGCTGCCCGGCAGGTCGGGCGCGTAGACGGAGCGATCGATGCCGAGCAAGGCGGCAAGGCGGCTGAAGTCCGCGCCGGTACCGCCGTCGGCATGCAGCAGCACGAGCGGCGTGCGCTCATCGAAACCGCCGCTCGGCGGATAGGCAGTCGTCAGGTGCATCTGGCCGGAACGGCAATCAATGTACATGCGCCTGAGCCCTGCCGTTGCCGCCGGTGCGCGCCGTTTCGACTTCGTCATACCTGCCCCCCGGCTGGCCGCCGCTATATCATGGTGCACCAAGGAGCCGGTCATGCCCAAGTATCCGCGCACATACCTGACGTTCGCCCTGATCCTTGGCGTCTGGGCGCCGACGCAGGCGGATGCGCCTGCCGATCCGGCAGTGTACGAGCGCATCAAGTCGCTGGCCGGAGACTGGAGCGGCCGGATGGAAGATCCGCTGGCCGGGCCGCCCGTGTACGTGCGCTACGAAGTCGTGAGCGGCGGCAAGGCGGTCATCGAGTACCAGAACCCGGGCCGGAGTTTTGAAATGGTGACCGTGTACTACCTCGCCGACGGCAAGCTGCGCGCGACGCATTACTGCGGCGCCGGCAACCAGCCCGCGTACAAGCTCGGCCGGGATTCGACGGCCGACCTGCTGAAGCTCGACTTCGACGGCGGCACCGGCTTCGATCCGAAGCACGACGGCCATGTGCACAAGGGCGAAATCCGGTTCATCGCGCCGGATCGCATCGAGCATCGCTGGTTTCACTACATCGGGCCGAAGGAACAGGGCGCGACGCACTGGTTCCTTGAGCGCCAGGCTGCTGATGCCGCCGCACCTGCCGCACCGGCGCCCGCCGCGCCGCCGACGAATCCGCCCGCAGCGCCGCCGTACCCGTGATCCACGACGGCGGCACACGCGACCGAGCGCGGCTCAATACTGATCGTACTTGAGCGCCTGACCGCGCACGCGGTCGGCCGGGTACTTCTCGGCATTGCGGCCGAGCTTCGACTCCGCGGCCTGCAGCAGGTCGATGTCGAGCACATCCGCGATGCGCACGAGAAACCACAGCACGTCCGCGAGCTCCTCGGCGGCACGGCGGCGGAGTTTTTCATCGGCCGCGGCGCTCTGCTCTTCCGTCAACCACTGGAACAGCTCGGCCAGCTCCGACGCCTCGACGGACAGCGCCATCGCAAGATTTTTCGGGCTGTGGAACTGCCCCCAGTCGCGCTCGGCGACAAAAACGCGCAGCCGCTCCTTCAATTCCGCCAGATCGCGCATGGCGCCACTGTCCGCCAATCGCGCTTGCGGCGCAACGAGCGATTCCTGAGCCGAAACGGGTTTGCCAGCGCGCGGCCTCGACCGGCAGAATCACGGGCCACCAGGCAGGCCGCATGAAGCGGCACCGGGGAACATCAGATGTCGCAAGCCGCACGTTGGATCGCAGCCGCCGTCGCCCTTTCGTCCGTCATCGCGACGGCTGATACGCCATCGCCGCTGACCGCCGAAACCATGTGGCAGCTCAAGCGCATCGGCAATCCAGCGCTCTCGCCGGATGGCCGCCACGCCGTCTACGGTGTCACGGCCTACGACGAGGACAACGACAAGGGCGACGCGGACCTCTACGTCGTCGCCACCGCGGGCGGCGAGCCGCGGCGGCTGACCAGCATGACGGGCAATGAGTCGGATCCGGCATGGAGCCCCGACGGCCGGTGGATCACATTCGTCGCCAAGCGCGGCACGGACAAGCAATCGCAGCTCTACGTCATCGCCGCCGACGGCGGCGAGGCGATCCGCATCAGCGACGTGCCGACCGGTGTCGCGACGCCGAAGTGGTTTCCGGATTCGACGCGCATCGCCTTCATCTCGCGCGTGTGGCCGGACCTGACCGACTGGCAGAAGACGCGCGAGCGCCTCGATTCGCGCGATGAATCGAAGTTGAAGGCGATGACCTGGGACCGCACGCCCGTCACCTGGTGGGACCGCTTCATCGACGATCGCCAGGCGCACGTATTCTCGATCGCACGTAAAGGCGGCGCGCCCGTGGCGATCACGCTGGGCACGGGCTTCGAGCTGTCGCGGCGGGAAACCGGCAGCGATTCCTACGACATCTCGCCGGACGGCCAGGAGATCGCCTTCGTCGCCGACATCGACCAGACCGGCGTCGACGGCAACACGGATATCTTCACGGTGCCGGCCATGGGCGGGCAGGCGCGAAACCTGACGACCAACAATACGGCGGACGACGACGAGCCGAGGTACAGCCCCGACGGGCGCTACCTGCTCTACACGCGCCAGCAGATCAAGGGGTTCTACGGCGATTCGTCGCAGGCCTGGCTCATCGACCGGCAGAACGACGCACGCCGCCGGCTGGCGGCCGACTGGGACCGCTCGATCCGCAACCTGTCGTGGTCGCCCGACTCGAAAGCGCTCTACGCGTCCATCGACGATGCGGGCACCGTGCGTATCCACCGCATCGACGTCGCGAAAGGGACTCACGCGCCGCTCACCGCCGCGTCGAGTTACTCCGGCCTCGCGATCGCCGGCAAGCCGGCGACGCTCGTCGCCATCCGGCAGTCGTTCAGCGAGCCGCCGACGCTCGTGCGAGTCGCACTGAAGGACGGCGCGGCGACCCGGCTATCGAATCACAATGACGCGCAACTCGCCGCGACGAAGTTCGGCAATGTCGAGAGCGTGACGTATGCGGGCGCCGGCGGCGCCCCGATCCAGATGTGGGTGATCTATCCGCCGGATTTCGACCCGTCGAAGAAGTACCCGCTGTACCTCATCCTGCACGGCGGGCCGCACAACGGCGTGACCGACGCCTGGACCTTCCGCTGGAATGCGCAGGTGTTCGCGGCCTGGGGCTATGTCGCCGCCTGGCACAACTTCCACGGCTCGAACGGCTTCGGCCAGGCGTTCACGGACTCGATCAATCCGGACCAGATCACGAAGCCTTACGAAGACACGATCCGCGCCGCGCAATGGTTCGCGGAGAAACCGTGGATCGACCCGTCGCGCATGGCGGCCGGCGGCGGCAGTTACGGGGGATTCCTCGCGGCGACCCTGCTCGGCCGCGAGCATCCGTTCAAGACGCTCGTCGCGCACGCGGCCGTCTACAACCTGCAGACGCAGTACGGCGCGGACTACGGCGCGGGCAAGCGGCGGTTCTTCGAGGCCTGGGAGCGACCCGACGAGTTCGCGCGCTATTCGCCGCACAGGAGCGCGGCGAACTTCAAGACGCCGACGCTCGTCGTCCACGGCCAGCTCGACCAGCGCGTGCCATTCAACCACGGCATGGAGCTGTTCCAGACGCTGCAGAACAAGGGCGTCGCAAGCCGCCTGGTCTACTTTCCGGACGAGAATCACTGGGTATTGAAGCGCCAGAATTCGCTGTTCTGGTATCGCGAAGTACAGGAATGGCTCGCGCGGTACGTACCTGCCGGCGCGCGCTGAAGCAACGGAGCAGTACATGAACATGACCCGACGCAGTGTCATCAAGGCCGCCGCAGGCACCGCGCTCGCGCTCGCCGCCGGACGCATCGGCGCGCAGGCCGGGCACGGACGCAGCCTGCTGATCCTGGGCGGCACCAGCTTCATCGGACCGCACCTGACCGAGCAGGCGCTTGCGCGCGGCTGGAAGGTCACGCATTTCAACCGCGGCAAGCGCGACCCGGACGGCGTCCCGAACGTCGAAACGCTGAATGGCGACCGCAAGGGCCAGCTCGACTCCCTGAAGGGCCGCCAATGGGATGCCGTCGTCGACAACACGGGCTACATCCCGAAGTACTGCAAGATGTCGGCGGACCTGCTGGCGCCCAATACGGGCTACTGCCTGTTCATCTCCAGCATCTCGGCCTATGCGAGCTTCGCGAAGCCGAACGACGAGAGTTCGCCGACCGGCGTGCTCGAGAACAGGGACCAGGAAGAAATCACGAACGAGACTTACGGACCGATGAAGGCGCTGTGCGAGCAGTACGTGCGCAATGCCTACGGCGAGCGCTGTTCGATCGTACGGCCCGGCTACATCGTCGGCCCGCTCGATCCGACCGACCGTTTCACTTACTGGCCGGTGCGTGTCGCGCGCGGCGGCGACATGGCGGTGCCCGGCACGCCCGACGACCCGATCCAGGTCGTGGACGTTCGCGACCTCGTGCACTTCATGCTCGATCTCGTGGAGCGCCGCGTCAGCGGCGACTTCAACGCGGTGACGCCACCCGGCGCAATCACGATGGGTCGGCTCATCGACGCAAGCCTGAAGGTCACCGGCGCCGACACGAAGATCACCTGGATCGACGAGGATTTCCTTGCCGCGGACATGAAGCCGGAGGAGATGAACTTGGCGCCCTGGGGGCCGGTGCGCGGCGAGGAAACCGGCGGATCGCTGACGGGTATCGAGCGCTCCCTCGCCGAGGGCCTGAAATCACGCCCGCTCGAGGACATTGTGCGCGACACGCTCGCCTGGCACGAGACGCGCCCCGACGAACGCAAGGCCGCGCTGCGCTCGGGCTTCACGCCGGAACGCGAGGCCGAAATTCTCGCGGCCTGGCGCGACCGCCCGGGAGCCTGAACCCGGCGCCGTTGTCATCCGTGCCCGCGGGCGTAAGATGCGGGAAACAGCCGTTCCGGAGAGCCCGCGATGCGCACCGTTCGCCAGTTGCTGGATGGCAAGTCCCCCGGGGCCGTGACGGTTGACGCGGGAGACCCCGTGCGCAGCGCGATCGAATGCATGGCCAAGCACTACATCGGCGCATTACCCGTGCTGAGCGACGGAAAACTGGTGGGGATCGTCTCCGAGCGCGATTACGCGCGCAAAGTCGTGCTGATGGGCCGCAAGTCCACCGAGACCGACGTGCGCACCATCATGAGCGCGCCGGTCATCTCCGTCGGTCCGCATCACACCGTCAACGACTGCATGATGCTGATGACCGACAAGCGCATCCGGCACCTGCCCGTGGTCGAGGACGGCGAACTGATCGGCGTGATCTCGATCGGCGACTGCGTGAAAGCCGTCATCGACGAGCAGCGGCACGAAATCGAAGACCTGCGCCGCTATATCGCCGGTTAAAAGGGGTCGCATCCCCTTCTACCAGGCGCCGGTGTTCGGCATCGATGCCCAGGGTTCGGCCGGCGGCAGCGATGCGCCTTTCTGCAGGAGCTCGATCGAGACGTTGTCGGGCGAGCGCACGAAGGCCATGTGGCCGTCGCGCGGCGGGCGGTTGATCGTGACGCCCGCGGCCGCGAGCTTCGCGCAGAACGCGTAGATATCGTCCACTTCGTAGGCGAGATGCCCGAAGGCGCGGCCCATCGTGTTCGGCTCCGGATCCCAGTTGTAGGTCAATTCCACCTGCGCTTCCGGGTTGCCCGGCGCGCCGAGGAAGACCAGCGTGAAGCGGCCGCGCTCGTTGTCCATCCGCCGCAGCTCCGTCAGCCCCAGCAGGTCCCGGTAGAAACGCAGCGACTCCTCGAGGTCGGTCACGCGCACCATCGTGTGCAGGTATCTCATGCCGCGAAAACTAGCACGGCCCCGCAGCCTCAGGCCATTCCGAAGACCAGCCCGGCGAACGCGCCGCCCGCGATCACCCATAGAACATCCACCCGGGTCCGCTCGAGCACGACGAATGCCAGCACCGCGATCGCGATCGCGCGCCAGGCAGGGTCTTCGAGGCCTTCCGGAAACAGCACGCCGCGCCCGAAAACGATCGCGAGACTGCCGATAACGCCGACGACTGCCGCGGTGACGCCCGCGAGCGCGCCGGCGAGGCGCCGGTTCGACGAGAGTCGCTCGACATACGGTGCGCCCACCAGGATGAATATGAATGACGGCAGGAAAGTCGCCCAGGATGTGAGCGCCGCCGCGGTCGTCGCGGTCGCCGCCGCATCGACTCCGGCCGCGCCATTCCACCCCGCCATGAAGCCGATGAACTGCAGCACGATGATCAGCGGTCCCGGCGTCGTTTCGGCGAGCGCGAGTCCCGCGACGGCCTGAGCCTGCGTCAGCCAGCCATGGACTTCCACGGCCTGCTGCGTGACCCAGGCAAGCACCGCATAGGCGCCGCCAAAGGTGACGAGCGCCGCCGTCGTGAAGAACCGGTAGATGTCGGCGAACAGCGAATCGGGTCCGGCCAGCGCGACCACCAGCACCGCCGGCAGCGCCCAGAGTGCGAGGCCCGCGCCGAGGCTCCGCCACGGAAATTTCACGGGCTCGCGGGGCACTGCAACGTTTCCGTCCCGGGGCACGAGCATCCCGGCGAGCGCCGCGAACGCGAGGAGCAACGGGAACGGCGCGATGCGCCCGACCATCAGCACGAGTGCCGCGACCGCGAGCAGCCAGTGCAGCGGATGGATCAGCGCGCGGCGCGCCAGGCGCACGAGCGCCTGCGCGATCAGCGCGATCACGGTCGCCTGCAGCCCCATGAGCACGGCGGCGACCGCCGGCACCGCGCCATGCAGCGCATAGACGAATGACAGCGCCAGCAGGATCGCCATCGCCGGCAGGATGAAGCAGAGCCCCGCGACGATGCCGCCGGCCACGCCGTGCAGCCGCCAACCGAGCCAGATCGCGAGCTGCAGCGCCTCTGGCCCCGGCAGCAGCATGCAGAAGTTGAGCGCGTGCATGAATGGCCCGTCGGCGATCCAGCGGCGCCGTTCGACGACTTCCCGATGCATGATCGCGATCTGTCCGGCCGGGCCGCCGAACGAGATGAACCCCAGCTTCAGCCAGAAGCGGAATGCCTCGCGACGCGAGGGGGCCACGCGGCTACCGGAAGATCAGCCAGGTCAGGTAGGCGATCAGCAGGATCACGACCGGCAGCACAAATGCGAGCGAGCGCCGCGCCGTGTTCATGATGCCCGCACCGCGCGCCTGCAGTTCTTCGGCGCGGTCCTGGAGGAGCTCGCTGCGCTCGACCTGGCGGCTAAAGAGCTCGAACTGCTCCTTTTGCATCGCGAGCGCCGCCGCCTGGTTGTCGCGAATCTGCTCCAGCAGCGCGAGCGTGCGCGCGGTGTCGTCCGGGTTCATTGCATCGGCTCCTTCAGGGCTCGGTGATCGACGCGTACCAGCGAAGTGCCTTGAAGCGCGTGATCCATGCGGTGATCGCGGGATAATTGGACAGGCGGTAGCCCGCCTCGTCCGCGACGTGCGTATAAGCGAAGAGCGCGATGTCCGCGAGCGACGGCGCGCCCGAGGCGATCCACTGCCGGTGCGCGAGCCCTCGCTCGAGCACGGCCAGCGCATCCGCACCGCGCTTGTAGCGCTCGGTGTGGCGTTCGCCCAATTCCTGCGGCGTCTGCTTCAGCGACTTCAGCCAGAATCTCAGCGTCGCGACGCCGGGCTCGAGCTGGTACTGCTCGAAGCACATCCATTGCCACATCAGCGCGCGCTCGTAGGGATCCGTCGGGATCAACGCCGAGCCCTCCGCAAGGTAGGCGATGAACGCATGGCTCTCGGCGATCGGTCCGCGGCCATGCACGATCAGCACCGGGATCTTGCCGTTCGGATTGATCGCCAGGAACTCGGGTGTGCGCGATGCGCCGTTGACGATGTCGAGCTGCACGAGGTCGTACGGCATGCCGAGCGCTTTCAGCACCAGCCGGCATTTGTAGCCATTGCCCGATGGCAGATAGTCGTAGAGCACGAATCTCAAGCAGCCTTCCTTAGCAGACGCGCGGCCTCGGCCGCCACGCGAATGCCCGACAAGTGGGCGCCGTGCAGCGTGCCGTAGGCCGATTGCTCCGTGTGTTCTCCGGCAAACACCAGCCGGTCGCCGACCGGCCGCGTCAGCACCGCGCGCGCGCCATAACGGCCCGGCAGGCAATGCGAATACGCGCCGCGCGCATAGCGATCCGACGCCCAGGCGGTCGCGATGCCGCGGTCGAAGTGCTTGCGCACCTCGCCGCCGAGCATCGTCGTGAGCTCGCCGAGCGCGTGGTCGATCATCGCCGCCTCGCCCGCCGCCTCCATGTCGTGCGCGAAGCGGCCGCCGAAGAAGCCGACGCAGACGTGGCTGTCCCAGTGCCGCGTCAGGTAATTCATGCCGCGCCCGTCGTTGCGGCGCAGCTGCAGGAACTCCGTGCGCTCCGATGGAAACACGTTGCGCTTGAACTTCAGGGCGACCTTGTCGAGCAGGCCGAGCGGCAGGTCGTGATGCGCCTGCAGCACTTCGACCGGCAGCTGCGGCGAGAAGATGACCGCGCCGTCCGCGATGACGGCCGACGGTAGCGCGACAATGGCGATGCGCGCGCCGATCTCGCCCGCGCGGGTCTCCGCCTGGACGCCGCGCGCATTCCAGCGGATGCGCGAGACGGGCGTGCCGGTGCGCACGTCCACATCCTTCGCATAGTGCGCGAGCAGCGCCCCGTAGCCACGCGGGATCATCAGGTCGTCGCCGTCCTCGACGTACTGGCCGGAATCGAGCACCGAGAAGTTGGCGGGCTCGATGCCTTCCCAGCCGGTCAGGGCCGTTTCGGCCATCGGGTACCAGGGATCCGCGAGCGTCGCCTGGGCGAAGGACGCCGCCGCGGGGATGTCGAGCCCGCGGCGCGCGGCAGCGTTCATCTCTCGCTGCATGCGTTCTTCGACGGCGCGATAGGCCGCTGTCTCGGCGCCACCCATGCGGCGCGAGCCGTCATAGACATGGCGGATGAAGCGGTCGGGGACGAGTTCGAAATCGTTGCTGCGGGCGTACGCGGTCAATGGATTCACGTTCGGCGAATGCAGCCACGAGCAGCCGCGGTCCCAGGGAACGCCGAGGCTCGTATCGGTGTGCGCGCGCCCGCCGATGCGCCCGCGCGCCTCGACAACGAGCACGGAGATGCCGGAGCGGATCAGTTCCTTTGCGGCCGTGAGTCCGGCGCCGCCCGCGCCGATCACCAGCACGTCCGGCGCAGCGGGTGTGGCGGCGCCGGCGGTGCGAAGTCCGCCGAGCAGGGCGCCTGCTCCAATACCCTGCAGCAACTCCCTGCGATTCAACACGCGATGGCGCTCCGCCAGACCTGCAGCTTGCGACGATAACTCATCCCGGCGTGCGCCGGGCTGGTCGAAGGCAGCAAGTGGTATTCGAGTTTGCGAGTCTGCGGCAATTCCGGCTCGACGTGCCTGCGCCAGGCGGACTCCGCCTTGCGGCCGTTGAAGCAGACGCGCGCGATGCGCCGGTGTTGCGCGAGGAATGCAGCGAAATCATTTGCGACGATGGAGTCATCGTCAATCGCCGCATCGAGACTGCCCGGGCGGACGCAGCTTCCGACGACATCCCATAGCGCGACGTCGGCGGCGGCGAGCGCGGCGGTTCGTTTCGCATAGCTCGCCGCCGGGTCGAAGCCCAGCAGTTCGCCCATGATGGGCCAGAAAAGATTGCGCGGATGCGCGTAGTACTCGCCGGCTGCGAGCGAAGCGACCCCCGGCATGCTCCCGAGTACGAGCAGCCGAGCGCGCGGGCGCGCTATCGGCGGAAATCCCTGAATCTTTAAAAGGGGTCGCATCCCTTTGGTCCGCTGGTGCGTTGCCATAGCAAAGATAATTCCCAAAGGGATGCGACCCCTTTTCCTATGCGACCCCCTTTCCAAAGGGATGCGTCCCCTTTTAATTCGTCCCCTTTTAATTGCGGTGTGGCCAAAAAGAAAGGCCCGCCGAAGCGGGCCTTTCATCAGCAGTAGCTGAAGAGCAAACGCTTACCAGCGACCGCCGCCACCGCCACCACCACCGCCGCCGCCACCCGAACGGAAGCCACCGCCGCCGCCCGGACGACCGCCGCCACCAGGACGGCCACCGCCGCCGCCAGCGCCGCGCGGACGATCCTGCGCTTCGTTGACCCGCAGCTGACGTCCGCCCATCGAGAAGCCGTTCAGCGCTTCGATGGCCTTGGTTGCCTCGGCCTGCGGCATTTCGACGAAGCCGAATCCGCGCGGGCGGCCGGTCTCGCGATCAGCCGGCAGCGCGACGGACTCGACCGCGCCATGCTGCGCGAACAGGTCGCGCACCTGGGCTTCGGTCGCCGAGAAAGGCAGGTTTCCAACATAGATCTTCATGACTCGAATCTCTCACTTTCATTAGGACAAGGCCGTGCGCGGCCATCTTGCGATGGTCGGTTGCGGCCATTCTTTACACGGCAGGAAACACGGTCGGAATCGTCTGGCGGGCAAAAGCTCTGCTAGGGCGAATCATCGAACAGCGGGTCCTGTCACCTTGATCGGCAGCGAGGCCCGGCAGGAAGCGCTGACAAGCGCTTGATAATGCAGGGCTAACGACGACGACCGGGCAGCAGGATAACACGCTCCCCGGGGCGGCACCATTTCCCCAGCAAAACTGCGACAAGTAGAGACGAGAAGGGACAGTCTGCCTTTGCAGGGGGCGCCCGGCGCCTCGTGCAAAGGAGACAATCCCTAGTCGAGGCGCTTGCGGAACCGGGCCATGGCGAGGCTCAGCATCACCAGCAGGAAAACCGCGAGCTTGGCGAGCTCCGGGCGCATGTCCGCCAGCGCCGCGCCCCGCAGCACGATGCCCCGGATGATCTCGTTGAAATGGGTCAGCGGCAGCACCTGGGCGATTCCCTGGGCGACCGCCGGCATGCCCTCGAACGGGAACATGAAACCCGACATCAGGATCGACGGCAGCATGATCACGATCGCCATCTGCATCGCCTGGAACTGTGTCCGGGCGATCGTCGAGATCAGGAGGCCGAGCGACAGCGACGCGGCGATGAACAGCAGCGCGCCGAAATAGAGATCGACCAGGCTGCCGGCGACCGGCACGTCGAAGAGCCAGTAGCCGAGCACCAGGATCAGCGTGGTCTGGATCAGCCCGATCACGACGTATGGCAGGAGTTTGCCCGCCATCAGCTCGGCCGGCGACACCGGCGTCGTGATCAGGAGCTCCAGGTTGCCGCGCTCGCGTTCGCGCACGATCGCGCTCGCGGTGAAGATCACCATGGTCATGGTCAGGATCACGCCGCAGAGCGCGGGCACGATCTGCACGGCCGTGCGCTTCTCCGGATTGTAGGCGACCAGGATTTCGACCGGGCGCGCCGCGGCCCGGGTGCCGCGACGCTGCAGCAGCGGCATCGCGCCCAGTCCCTGCGCGACGTTTTCGAGTGCGGGCTGGCTGCCGTCCACCAGGATCTGCATCACGGCGCGGTTGCCGTCGGCCAGCCGACGCTCGATATCGGGTGCGATCACGATGCCGACGTGGGCCGCGCCCTGCTGCATCAGCTCACGCAGCTCGCGCTCGCTGACCGCCGGGCGCAGCGTGCCAAGCACCTGCGTCGCAGCGAGATCCCCGAGCAGGCGACGCGACAGCGAAGTCTGCGACTGGTCGAGCACGGCCGCGCTGACGCCGCGCACGTCGAAGTTGATCGCGTACCCGAATAACAGCAGCTGGATCGTGGGGATGCCGACAATCAACCCGATCGTGATGCGGTCGCACGCGAGCTGGCGCACTTCCTTGGCCGCGACCGCGAGCAGGCGCCAGAGCCCGCTCATGCGGCGCGCTCCGGCGCGGCGTTGGCGCCGTTTCTGAGCCGCGTCACCGCGACGAAGACGTCCTCGAGCGAAGCGCCCACACGTTCCACGCTCGCCCCCGCGTTGTCCGGAGCCAGCGCATCGCGCAGGCGTCGTTCCGGCTCCGCAGCGCTCCTCGGCATCAGCACCCGCAGGCGATTGCCGAGCTGCGCGATGCTCCTGACTTCGGCGACCGCAGCGAGCGCGCGGCGCGCGCTGACGAAATCGGTGTTCCCGATCTCGATCACGGTCGCGTCGATGTCGCGCGCGAGCTGTTTCGGCTCCCCTTCCGCCGCGATGCGGCCACGGTCCAGGATCGCCAGCCGGTGGCAGCGCTCGGCTTCGTCCATGTAGTGCGTGGACACGAGAATCGTCGTGCCGCGCGCAACCAGAGTGAACAGGTTCTCCCAGAAATCGCGCCGGCTCTGCGGATCCACCGCGCTCGTTGGCTCATCGAGCAGCAGCAGCGCCGGCTCGTGCAGTGTTGCCGCGCCGAGCGCGAGACGCTGGCGCTGCCCGCCGGAGAGCGTGCCGGCGCGCTGTTTCACGAGCGGCGCGAGGTCGTAGTCGCGCAGCCGGCTGGCGATGCGCTCGCGCCGCGTCGCACGGTCGAGCCCGTACACGCGACACATGAAATCGAAGTTCTCGCCGACGGTCAGGTCGTCCCACAACGAGAAGCGTTGGGTCATGTAGCCGAGCTTGCGGCGTACGATCTCGGCATCGCGCGGCACGGAGTGCCCGAGCACCGTGACGGTGCCGCGCGTCGGCACCAGCAGCCCGCAGAGCATACGGATCGTCGTGGATTTGCCGGAGCCGTTCGGCCCGAGAAAGCCGTAGATCTCCGCCCGCGGCACGTCGAGATCGATCCCCGCCACGGCGATCACGTGACCGAAGTGCCGCGCGAGTCCGCGCGCGGAGATCGCGTGGCTCACGGCCCGTTCCGGGCGTCCGCCAGGCGCACCTCGACGGGCATGCCGGTCGGAAGCGCCGCCGCTTCGGACTCGGTCAGCACGACTTCGGCTAGATAGGACAGCCGGCCGCGCTCGCGCTCGTTCAGCGCGTAATACGGCGTGAAGGCCGCCTCCGACGAGATGTAGCGGACCTCCGCCTGCCAGTCGCGGTCGCTGCCGTCGATACGCACGGTCGCCGGCGTGCCCGCCCCGACCGTGCTGCGCCGGCCTTCCGGAATGAACACGCGCGCGTACGGCTGACCGCCGGCGAGCAGCACGACGACCGGCGCGCCCTGCGGCGGACGCTCGCCGAGTTCGTAGGGCAGCGCATCGACGATGCCGGCGACCGGCGCGATGACCGTGTGCCGCGCGAGGCTGAGCTCGAGCCACGTGACTTCCGCCTCGGCCGCCGCCAGCGCCGCAGCCGCCTGCTCGACGACTTCCGGCCGGTTGCCGTGAGCGAGTTCCGACAGCCGCTCGGCGGCCGCGCGCTCGTCGGCTGCCGCACTGTCTTTCAGCGCTCGCTGGCGGTCGAGTACGTTCGCGGGCAGCATGCCATCCGCGACCAGCTTCTCGATGCGTTCGTATTCGCGGGACTCCACCGTTGCGCGCGCCCTGACGCCGGCGGCGACCGCGCGCGCCTCGCGCAGCGTTTCCTGGCGCGTGCCGGCGACAAGTTCGGCGTGGCGCCGCTCGGCCTGCCGCGCCGCCGCGCGGGCCTGCGCGAGCCGCGCCTCGACTGCCGCGCCATCGAGCGTCACCAGCGGCCGGCCTGCAGCGACGGCCTCGCCTTCGCGCACCGCGATCCCGACGATCGGTTCGCGGGCCTCGGCGACGAGCTCGACGCGGTCGCGCTCGAGCGTGCCGAGCAGCACGTCTCCGTTGCCGCCGCATGCAGCCAGTCCCGCGGACACCACCACTCCCAGCGCACGCCATCGCCGGATCATCCGGACTCTCCCCCGAACCGGGTTTCGCGGATAATAGCCGGGATGCGTGCAACCTACCTGCTGGCACTGTGGGCCTGCCTGGCACTGGCGACGCCGGTCCGCGCCGCCGATGGAGACGAGCCGATGATCTCGATTGCGATACACGGCGGCGCCGGCGTGATCAACCGCGCGTCGATGTCGGAGGAAGCAGAGCGCGCGTACCGCGCGGATCTCGGCCGCGCGCTCGATGCCGGCTATGCCGTGCTCGAATCGGGCGGCAGCAGCCTCGATGCGACCATCGCCGCCGTGCGCATCCTCGAGGACTCGCCCTATTTCAACGCGGGCCACGGCTCGGTGTTCAGCCACGCGGGCGTCAACGAGCTCGACGCCGCGATCATGGACGGCGCGACGCAGAAGGCCGGCGCGGTCGCCGGCGTGCGCCACGTGCGCAACCCGATCGACCTGGCGCGCATGGTCATGGACCGCACCGCGCATGTGCTGCTGACGGGCGAAGGCGCCGAAGAGTTCGCGCTCGAACAGGGCGTCGCGCTGGTGCCGGGCAGCTATTTCTACACGGAGCGGCGCTGGAAGCAGCTCGAGGAAGCGCAACGCAGCGATCGCGTCGCATCGACCGAAGAGGACATCGGCTATTTCGGCACGGTCGGCGCGGTCGCGCGCGACAGCCACGGCAACCTGGCCGCGGCGACATCGACCGGCGGCATGACCAACAAGCGCTGGGGTCGCATCGGCGACTCCCCGATCATCGGCGCCGGCACCTATGCCGACAATGCAACCTGCGCCGTTTCCGCGACCGGCAGCGGCGAGTTCTTCATCCGCGCGGTGGTCGCGCACGAAATCTGCGCGCGCGTGCGTCTGTCCAGCGTTACGGCTGCCGCCGCCGCCCGCGACGTGGTCCACGGCCGGCTCAAGGAGATCGGCGGCGATGGCGGCGTGATCGTCGTGGACAGCCGGGGCGAGCTGTCGCTCGAATTCAACACCGAGGGCATGTTCAGGGCGGCGCGCGACTCACGCGGCCGGCGCGAGATCTCGATTTACTGACCGGCGAGGCCGGCGCCCTTCGTCATGTGACGGCGGAAGTAGCCCGTCTTCATGTGTTCGTATTCCTCTTCCAGTACATTCGCGCGGTTGCGTCCGGCGTCCTTGGCCGCGTACAAGGCCTGGTCAGCGAGCTGCACGAATCCGGCGGAACTGCGCCGGGCGACCGGCACGACGCAGGCGACGCCGATGCTGATCGTCAGCACCCCCGCGCCGCCCGCATCCTCGTGCGGAATGCCGAGGTCGCGCACGGCCTGCAGGATCTCGTCGCCGATCCGTCCGGCGTGGTCGCGCGAGGTATCGAACAGGATGATCGCGAATTCCTCGCCACCGTAGCGGGCCGCGAGATCGAGCGGACGGCGTGCGAAGCGCGCGAGCGCGCCCGCGACAACCTTCATGGCCTCGTCACCCGCCTGATGGCCGTAACGGTCATTGTACTTCTTGAAGTGATCGATGTCGGCGAACAAAAGCGCCAGCGGCTTGTGCTCCCGCATGCCCTGGTGCCAGACGCGATGCAGGTGCTCGTCGAAGCGCCGCCGGTTATGGATACCGGTCAGTCCGTCCTGCAGCGCGGTTTCGCCGAGCAGGCTCGAATCGACCCAGGCCCTGCGCCGCGCGCGCTCCAGGTTGTACGCGCCCGTGGCGCAGATCGCGCTTGCCAGCACCAGCAACGACAGGTTGTGGATGAACTCGGTCGGCGGCAACGACCGGCTGTATGCAGCCGCCGCATAGAACGCGATCGCGATCAGGTTGACGGCGAGCGCCGGGCGGAACGGCAGGCCGAGCACGAAGTATACGGCGATCGTCGCGACGATCAGCCGCGTGAACAGCCGCGCCTCGCCGAGGCCCCAAGCCCAGAGCCCGACCCAGGCGATGCCCATCAGCGCGATCGCCATCAGTACCGCCATCACCCGCGGATACCAGATACCGGCGCCGCGCAGGAACGTCATCGCAAAGGCGACGCCGAGCAACGGCAGCATCACGCCGAGCCGGGCCGCATCCGGCATGGCCGCCCGGATGTCCGGCATCACGATCCGGTCAATTTGGATAACCGCGAAGACGAGAGTCGCGAGTATCGCGATGTTGAAGCGCAGGTAGCGCAAGTTGGCGCGGAACTGGTTCGCGCGGTATGCGGCCTCGAGCTCGGGCTCGAAGCGCAGCCAGTGAAAGCCCTGCTTCAGCTGCCGGGACAGCGTGGACGCGTGATCGGGTTGCATGTATTCCTGCCTGGTCAATTGAGGGTTCCGGCGAAGTACCGGGCGACGAATTCCCGGAATGGCAGCGTGTCCGCCGCCTCGACCCGCGCCTGCTCTTCAAGCGAATGATCGGCTTCCGCGCGCAGCTCCGCGAGGCGGCCGCGATTCGGCGGGTACAGGTCGCGGAAGTAATCTCGGTGCATCTCGGACATCCAGCGCGCGAGTTCGAAGAACGAGGTTCCCTGGCGCCGGAGCTCCTCGAGCAGCCGCGCCGACGGCAGTTCGGCGCTGTCGGCCAGCTTCGCGCGCTGGAAGGCGAGCGCCGCGCCGTACGGTTTCGAGCCGTCGCCCGCGTCCAGCAGTTCGCAGATGCCCTGCATCTGATCCAGCAGCTCCGCCGCCCAGTCGGCCAGCGGCAGGGTTCCGCGGCCGTTCCACAGCCAGAGTCCCGGCTCGCGCCCGCGGCTCGCGACCAATTCATGATTGGCCTCGAAGCATTCGGATTCCTCCGGCGCCAGCGGCGGACTGTCCCGCAACAGGCAGAGCGCTGCGAAAGCCTCGAGAAAACACAGCTTGCGATGGTTGACGCCGACCGGATCGTAGGCGCCGACGTCGAGCGATCGCATCTCGACATACTGGACGCCGGAGCGCAGCAGCGCCTGCGTCGGGCGCTCGCCCGAGAATGCGACACGCTTCGGCCGGATGAAACTGTAGTACTCGTTCTCGATCTGCAGCAGGTTGGCGTTCAGTTGCCGCCATTCACCGTCCACCTCGACGCCGTACGACTGGTATTCAGGATGCGGCGTCGTCACCAGGCGCGACAGGTCGCGAACGTACTCCGGCAGCGAATTGACCGAGACGTGCACGCCGGCCTGGCTCTTGTTGCGGTAGCCGAGATCGCTCATGCGAAGCGATGTAGCATAAGGCGCGATCAGCGTTCCGGTTCCCACGGGCTTGAGCTCGACCGGCACGTCGCGTCCGGCGAAAAACGAGCGGCACACCGCCGGCGACACGCCGAAGAGGTACAGGATCAGCCAGCCGTAACGGCGATAATTCCTGAGCAGCGCGAAATAGGCTTCGTCGATGTGCGACTGACCGCCCTTGCCGATCTCGTTGACCGCGTGCCACACCGGCCAGAAATGCGGCGGGAACGAATAATTGAAATGCACGCCGGAGATCGCCTGCATCACGCGCCCGTAGCGCAGCCCGAGGCCGACGCGATAGACATGCTTCATGCGTCCGATGTTCGAGCTGCCGTAATGCGCGATCGGGATCTCCGCGTCGTCGCCGAGCACGCAGGGCATGCTCATGACCCACAGCAGTTCGTCGCCGAGATGCCGGTAGACGAACTGGTGGATGTCGCAGAGGTATTGCTGCAGCTCCCAGGTCTCGGTGAAAGGCGGTGTGACGAGCTCGACCAGGGCCTCCGAGTAATCCGTCGTGATGTGCGGATGCGTCAGCGTCGATCCCAGCACGCGCGGATGCGGCTTCTGCGAGATGCGGCCGTCCGGCGACACGCGCAACGCCTCCCGCTCGACGCCCTTGAGGCCGCCGGTCAGCACGCCGGCCTCGCGGGCGTTGATGAGGCCCGCGAGGCGGCGTTCGAAGCGGCGATCGAGACGGGGTTTCGCCATGGGCGGCGCCATTCTGCGGCCCGCCGCAAACTTAAGGAACCACCGCTTGGTCAGGGGACGCTGCAGGCGTAAATTGACGCCTGGCGGGCTTCAGCCGCCATTCACCGGAAGCAAGGCATGCTCGGATCATGAAGCGGAAACACGTCGCGACGATCGGCTGCCTCGCCGCCCTGCTTTTTTCCGGCTCGGCGGGCGCAGATTCATTCCGCTGCGGGACGCGGCTCGTCACCGACGGCGACAGCGCGGACAAGGTCGAGGCGCTCTGCGGCCCGCCGACGGATATCCAGCGTCGCGAGATCCTGCAGCGGCCGGTGCGCTGGTATCGCGGCCGTCCGTACTACACCTCGTACGAGCCGATCCCGATTCCGGTGGAATACTGGACCTACAACCTCGGCCCGAACAAGCTGATGCGCCGCCTCAAGTTCGAAGACGGGCTGCTGGTCGACGTCGAGACGCTCAACCACGGCTATTACTCGTCGGCCAGTGACTGAACCCGCGATCCGCCCGATCCGCCCCGCCGACGATCCTGCGCTCGCCGCCATCATCCGCGGGGTCATGAAGAGCTTTGTCGCCGACGGCGCCGGGTCGTCGTTCCACGACGCCGAGGTGGATGCCATGTGCGCGAACTACTCGCAGTCACGCGCGGCCTATTTCGTCGTCGAGGACGGCGGGCGCGTGCTGGGCGGCGGCGGCATCGGGCCGCTGGCCGGCGCCGGGGCCCACGTCTGCGAACTGCGTAAGATGTATTTCCTCCCGGAACTGCGCGGCCGCGGCATCGGCGCGCGCCTGCTGCAGGAGTGCCTCGCCGCCGCGCGCGAGCGCGGCTACCAACGCTGCTACCTGGAAACGCGCGCCGGCATGGAAGCCGCGCAGAAACTCTACCAGCGAACGGGATTCAAGCCGATCTGCCAGTCGCTCGGCGCGACCGGCCACACGGCCTGCGACCGGCTTTACCTGCTCGAGCTCTGATCAGCGCCGGCTGTCGATCCAGCGCGCTATCTTGCGCTCCAGCACTTCCAGCGGCAGCGCTCCATCGGCCAGCACGGCGGCGTGGAATTCACGTACATCGAAGCGCGTACCCAGGGTCTCTTCAGCCCGCCGGCGCAGCGCCTGAATGCGCAGGTCTCCGATCTTGTAGCCGAGCGCCTGTCCGGGATTGACGATGTAGCACGCGACCTCGGCCGGCCTGATCGCATGGATGTCGGCGGGCGCGAGCGCGGTCGTCGTGTCGGTGCCGCCCGGCAGCGCTGACCAGCCGACGGTCTCGCGGCAGGCGGGCAGGTATTCGTCCCGGATGAAGTCCGCCAGCCGGCGATAGCTCGGGTTGAGCTGCTGCTCGATGAGGTTGCGGATCGCGGCCTCGAGCCGGCCGCGTTCCGCGGCCGGCCAGTCCTCGCTCATCAGGCCGACCGGGCCGTAAAAGATGCTCGCTTCGACGTCGGCGGCAATGAGCGATTCCAGTTGCGGCACGGTCTTTGCCATCACCGCCCGCGGATGCACGATGCCGCTGGCCATGCTCTCGCGCATCGCGGCGATCGCGGCGTCCACCCACAGCGGAAACCGGCCCGCGCGCACCAGCCAGCGGTCATAGTCGGCAATGGTCGCAAAGGGCTGGGCGCCGGCGCCGGAACCGTAGAGCGCGATGTCGGTCGCCAGTCCGCCGTCGAACTGGCTGATCGGCAGCAGTCGCCGCGGATGGCGGCGGCGCTCGAGCACCATGTCGCGTCCGTACAGGAACATCTCGCGCGTCAGGCGCGCGTCGTCGTCGAGCGTCGCCGGATCGATCGCATCCACTGCCGTGCGGTAGCGGGTCTCGAGCGCGACGCTAGCCGTCTCATGGGCCAGTGCCGGGGACAATTCGCGCTGGTCGTCGAAGCGATGATCGCCGATGTCGGTTGCGGTCGTCGGATTGAGGGCGAGCCACTCGTCGAAGTAAGCCTGGACCAGGCGTTCGAGCTTGGCCTCCGGCGGCGAGGGCCGGAGCGCCGCGCATGACGCAAGCGCAAGCGCGGCCGCGATGACCGCCAATCCCGACGCTGCACGCATTCCGTTCTCCGGTGGCCGCGGGCGGCGATTATAGCGGCGCCGCCGGCGGCGACCGCGAGATGCGCGCATAGCGCCAGATCAGGAGCGCCGCGCAGACCGTCAAACCGACGATCAACCCGGACCAGATGCCGGACGGTCCGATGCCGAGATGGATGCCGAACCACCACGCGGCCGGAAAGCCGATCAGCCAGTACGCGGTGAAATTGAGCGCCATCGGCACCCTGGCGTCCTTGAAGCCGCGCAGCGCGCCCGCGGCGCCGACCTGCAGCCCGTCCGGTATCTGAAACAACGCGACGAACAGCAGCAGCCACATCGCGAGCGCGTGCACGTCCGGATCGGACGTAAAGGCCGTGACGATGCCCTCGCGCGCCAGCAGCACGCCGACCGACGACACGGCCATGACGACGCCGCACATCGCGATGCCGCTCCAGCCGGCGTTGCGCCCGGCCAGACGGTCGCCGCGGCCGAGCTGGTGGCCGACGTGGATCGTCGTCGCGGAATGCAGCGACAGCGGGATCATGAACATCAGCGAGGCGTAGCTGAGCGCAATCTGGTGCGCGGCGACGATCGCCATGCCGAGCGTGCTCATCAGGAGCGCCGCGACCACGAACAGCGCCCCCTCCGACACCACCGAACCCGCGATCGGCAGTCCCAGGCCGAGGATCTCGCGCAGCATCGGCGAGTCCGGGCGGTCGAGGCGCGTGAACAGCGCAAAACGCCGGTAGATCGCGTGGCGGCGCTGGTAGACGTGCATCGTCGTCAGCATCGCCCAGGACGCGAGCGCCGTCGCGATGCCGCAGCCGGTTGCGCCGAGCGACGGCATCCCGAAGCTGCCGCGCGTGAAGATCCAGTTGCCGGCGACGTTGGTCGCGAGCCCTACGGCCGCCGTGTACATGACCGGGCGCGTCCAGCCGATGCCCTCGCTCGTGTAGCGATGCGCGAGATAGACGAGCATCGCGGGCATGCCGAAGCACATCGCATAGACGTAGCCCGCGGCGTGCGGGATGGCCTCGGCATCGGTGCCGAACCAGCGCAGCACCGGCACGACGCAGGCGAGGCCCGAGACCAGCGGCACCGCGAGCATCAGCGCAAGCCAGATGCCCTGGCGGAAGCGCCGGCCGACCTCGAGGTCGCGGCCCCCGCCATAGGCATGCGCAGCGAGCGGCGAGATGGACATCAGCACGCCGAGCCCGAACAGCCAGAACATCTGGTAATAGCTGCCGCCGACCGCGACGCCCGCGAGCGGGGCCGCGCCCAGGCGCCCCGCCATCAGCGTGTTGGTCAGCATCATGCCGGCAATCACGAGGTTGTTGACGCAGAGCGGCCCCGCGAGGCGCAGTATTGCGCGCGAATCGCGCGGAAAAGCGTTGCGGAAGCTGCCGGGTTCGCTCATGGCGGTGAGGTCGGCGCGCCGTGGCGGCCCCGTGTGGATGCTGGCATTCTACCGCAACGCATCGAAGCCCCGTTTCCACCGGAGAACACCCATGCTGGTCGGATCACAGCCCCGGCGCGTCGCCGTCATCGGCGGACAACGCATCCCGTTCGCGCGGGCGCATGGCGCCTATGCGAGCGTCGGCAATCAGGACATGCTGACGGCTGCGCTGAAAGCCGTCGTCGATCGCTTCGGCCTGAAGGGCGAGCGCCTCGGCGACGTGATCGCGGGCGCCGTCATGAAGCATTCTAGCCAGTGGAACATGGCGCGCGAGGCGCTGCTCGATTCGGGCCTGTCGCCCGAGACGCCGGGGCTTGACGTGCAGCGCGCCTGCGGCACGAGCATCGAGGCGGCGATCCTGGTCGGAAACAAGATTGCGCTGGGCCAGATCGACGCCGGGCTCGCGGGGGGCGTGGACACCGTCAGTGATCCGCCGATCGTGTTCGGCCGCGACTATCAGCAGCTGATGCTCCGGAGCTTCCGCGCAAAATCCTTCGGCGCGCGTATCGCGCCGTTCTTCGGGCTGCGGCCGCGTCACTTCAAGCCGTCCTATCCCGGCACTGGCGAGCCACGCACCGGCCTCTCGATGGGACAGCACACTGAAAAGATGGCTCGCACCTGGGAGATCCCGCGCGTGGCACAGGACGAGCTCGCGCTGGCGAGCCACCTGAATGCGAGCAAAGCCTGGGCGGAAGGATTCATGTCCGATCTGGTCGTGCCCTACCTCGGGCTCAAGACCGACAACAACGTGCGTTCCGACACGAGCCTCGAAAAACTCGCGAAGCTCAAGCCGTCGTTCGCGAAGGATGGAACGCTGACCGCCGGCAACTCGACGCCGATGACCGATGGCTCGGCCGCCGTGCTGCTCGCGAGCGAGGACTGGGCGCGCTCACGCGGCTTGTCTGTGCAGGCCTGGATCACTTACGCAAAGACCGCGGCCGTCGATTTCGTCGGCGGCGAGGGCCTCCTGATGGCGCCCGCCTACGCGGTGCCGCGCATGCTGGCGGACGCCGGGCTCACGCTGCAGGATTTCGACTTCTACGAAATCCATGAGGCCTTCGCCGCACAGGTGCTCTGCACACTGAAGGCCTGGGAATCGCCCGAGTTCTGCCGCGAACGGCTCGGCCTCGACGCAGCGCTCGGGTCCATCGACCGCGCGAAGCTCAACGTCAAGGGCGGCTCGGTGGCGGTAGGGCATCCGTTCGCGGCGACCGGCGCGCGCATCATCGCTTCGCTCGCGAAACTGCTCGAACAACGCGGCTCCGGGCGCGGCCTGATCTCGGTCTGCACGGCCGGCGGCATGGGCGTGACGGCGATCATGGAGAGGTAAGCTGGCCAAGAAGGGACAGTCCCCATCGCAGCATTCGACTTGCCTATGGTTACAGTTGAAACTAAATTGACCCGATGAAACGCTATATCGGCCATCCACGCGTCGAGGGCACCGCGTCGCGGCAGGCGCATTGCGACCTGCCGCCGGGCACCTTCGAGCGCGAGATGAGCAAGGAAGGCTTCTTCGGGCCGGCCGCGTTCTTCCACCACAAGCACTCGCCGACCGGCTGGTCGTCGTTCGAGGGGCCGCTGCGTCCGCACGCCTTCGACCTCACCCGGCTCGATGCGATCGCGGACCATCCCTGGGCCGCGGCGGAAATCCTCTACAACGCGCATTGCCGCATCCGCTTCTGGCGCACGGCCGGGCGAATGGACGGCCTCGCGCGCAATGCCGACGGCGACGAACTGCTGTTCGTGCACGCGGGGCGTGGCGAACTGTTCTGCGATTTCGGCCACCTCGCATTCGAGTCGGGCGACTACATCGTGCTGCCGCGCGGCACGATGTGGCGGCTCGACTGCGCGGAACCCGCCGCTCTGCTCCTGATCGAGGCGACCAACGCCTCGTACCTGCTGCCCGACAAGGGCCTGGTCGGCGCCCATGCGATCTTCGATCCGGCCATGCTCGACGTGCCGCGCGTGGACGAGGCGTTCCTCGCGCAGCAGGACGAAAAGACCTGGCGCGTCGCGGTGAAGCGGCGCAACGCCGTATCAACCGTGACATTCCCGTATAACCCGCTGGACGCGATCGGCTGGCACGGCGACCTCGCGGCCTGCCGCATCAACCTGCGCGACATCCGTCCGCTGATGAGCCACCGCTATCATCTGCCGCCGTCGGCGCACACGACTTTTCTCGGCAACCGCTTCATCGTCTGCAGCTTCGTGCCGCGGCCGTTCGAGACCGACCCCGGCTCGCTCAAGATCCCGTTCTTCCACAACAACGACGATTACGACGAGGTCATCCTCTATCACGCCGGCGATTTCTTCAGCCGCGACAACATCCGTCCCGGCATGATCACGCTGCATCCGGGCGGCTTCACGCACGGCCCTCACCCGAAGGCGCTGTCGCGCATGCTGGTGCAGCCGAAGCCCGCGACCGACGAGTACGCGGTGATGGTGGACACGCGGGACGCGCTCGAGATCGGCGCGGCCGGCGCCGCCGTCGAATCGGCGGGCTACGTCGACAGCTGGAAGGGCGCGGCGAAGTGAAGCTCGCAACGCTCGCAGGCGGCGGCCGCGACGGCCGGCTCGCGGTCGTCTCGCCCGATCTTGCGCGCGCGGCGCTCGCGACGGACATTGCGCCGACCCTGCAGGCCGCGCTCGACGACTGGGCGACGACAGCGCCCGCACTGGTCGACCGTGCCCGCGATCTCGATGCCGGGCGCGTGGAATCTTTCGTGTTCGATACGCATAAATCGCTTGCGCCGCTGCCGCGCGCGCATCACTGGGTGGATGGCAGCGCCTACGTCAATCACGTCGAACTCGTGCGCAAGGCCCGCGGCGCGACCATGCCGGAATCGTTCTGGACCGACCCGCTCGTCTACCAGGGCGGATCGGACGACCTGCTGCCGCCAAATGCCGACGTCCCGTTCCGTGACGAGGACTGGGGCATCGATCTCGAAGGCGAGGTCGCGGTCGTGACCGATGACGTACCGATGGGAACAGACGCCGTCGCGGCGCGCGGGCACATCAAGCTCGTCATGCTGGTCAACGACTGGTCGCTCAGGAACCTGATCCCAGCGGAGCTCGCAAAAGGCTTCGGCTTCTACCAGTCGAAGCCCGCAACCGCGTTCTCGCCGGTCGCGGTGACGCCGGACGAGCTCGGGCCGGCCTGGAAGGACGCGAAACTGCAGTTGCCGCTGACCGTGCACCTGAATGGCGAACTCTTCGGCCGGCCGAATGCCGGAGACGACATGACCTTCGACTTTGGCCAGCTCATCGCGCATGGGACAAAGACGCGCCGGCTTGGCGCCGGTAGCATCGTGGGCTCCGGCACCGTCTCGAACTACGACCGCTCGCGCGGCTCGACCTGCCTGGCCGAGCGGCGCATGCTCGAGACGCTGGCGCGCGGCAAGCCGGTGACTCCCTTTCTGTCGTTCGGCGACCGCGTTCGCATCGAGATGTTCGATCCCGCCGGCCGCTCCATCTTCGGCGCGATCGACCAGCGCGTCGTGAAGGCTGCCTGATGACGCTGAAACTCGAAGATCCGTCGCTGCTGCGCGAACAGTGCTTCGTCAACGGGGCCTGGGTCGATGCCGAAAGCGGCGCGACGCTCGCCGTCCAGAATCCCGCCACCGGGGAGGAACTCGGCACCGTGCCCGCGCTCGACGGCGCCGCGACGGAAAAGGCCGTTGCCGCCGCGCATGCGGCATTTCCCGCCTGGGCAGCGAAGACCGCGAAGGAACGCGCCGTCATCCTGCGGCGCTGGCATGACCTGATCCTGCTCAATGCCGACGACCTCGCGCGGCTCATGACCGCCGAACAGGGCAAGCCGCTCGCCGAATCCAAAGGCGAAGTCGCCTATGCCGCCTCCTTCGTCGAATGGTTCGCCGAAGAGGCGAAGCGGATCTACGGCGACGTGATCCCGGGACACCAGGCGGACAAGCGCATCCTCGTGCTGCGCCAGCCGGTCGGCGTCGTGGCCGCGATCACGCCCTGGAATTTCCCCGCCGCGATGATCACGCGCAAGGTCGCGCCGGCGCTGGCGGCCGGCTGCACGGTGATCTGCAAGCCCGCGACCCAGACGCCCTTCTCCGCGCTCGCGCTCGCCGAGCTCGCCGCGCGGGCCGGATTGCCGGCGGGCACGTTCAATGTCGTCACCGGTCCCGCGCGCGAGATTGGCGCCGTGCTGACGGGCGATGCGCGCGTACGCAAGCTCTCGTTCACCGGCTCGACCGAGATCGGGAAGCTCCTGATGGCGCAGTGCGCGAAGACCATGAAGAAGCTGTCGCTAGAACTCGGCGGCAATGCGCCCTTCATCGTGTTCGACGATGCCGATCTCGACGCCGCGGTCGCAGGCGCGATCGCGTCCAAGTACCGCAACACCGGCCAGACCTGCGTTTGCGCGAACCGGCTGCTGGTGCAGGCGGGCGTCTACGATGCTTTCGCGGAGAAGCTGGTCGCCGCGGTGAACAAACTGCGCGTCGGCGACGGGCTTGCGGGCGCGACCGAGCAGGGTCCGCTGATCGACGAGGCCGCACTGAAGAAAGTCGAGGAGCACATCGCGGACGCGACGGCGAGAGGCGCAAAGATCGCGGCCGGCGGACGCCGCCACGCGCTCGGCGGCACGTTCTACGAACCGACCGTGCTGACCGGCGTCACGCGAGCGATGATGCTCGCGCGCGAGGAAACCTTCGGCCCGGTCGCTCCGTTGTTCCGTTTCGAAACGGAACAGGAAGCGATCGCGATGGCGAACGACACCGAGTTCGGGCTCGCGAGTTACCTGTATACGCGGGATCTCGCGCGTTCCTGGCGGGTGTCGGAAGCGCTCGAGTACGGCATCGTCGGACTCAACACCGGGATCATCTCGACCGAAGTCGCGCCATTCGGCGGCGTGAAGGAATCGGGCACGGGCCGTGAAGGGTCGAAGTACGGGATACTTGAATACACCGAGCTGAAGTACATCTGCGTCGGCGGCATCGCCTGAGGTCCTTCGGGACGCCGAATCCGGACGGAAATCGGCCCCCACCCGAAGGTCTTTTTCGCGGTCTTTTAGCGGCCCCGCACCCCTTTGACGATGCCCGGAACTCGCCCCCACAGGGGCAGTCTGAGTCATGCGCGCAAGATCCGTGCACCCAGCGCGGATCGGCTGCCTCCCCCTCGGTGGTCGGGCGCGCATGCAATCCCTCACTCACACAGGAAATAATCATGAAGATCGTGAATGCCATGGCGTGCAGCCTGATGCTCGCACTGCTGTCGACAGCCGCGCAGGCCCAGGACATGAGCTATTCGAACCTCGATCTCGGCTGGCTCAGCACCGACCTCGATAATGGTCCGACCGTGGATGGCTTCGGCTTGCGCGGCTCGGTGGGCTTCGCCGAGAACTTCTTTGTGTTCGCCGAGTACGGCAGCCAGGAGGCCGGGGGCGCCGATGTCGACCAGTATGCGGCCGGACTCGGTGGCCACTACGCACTCGCCGAGAATCTCGACCTGGTCGCGAGGCTCGGGTACATGAAAGCCGAAATCTCGGCAGGCCCGTTCTCCGACGACGAAGACGGTTACCTCTTCTCCGCCGGATTGCGCGGGCGCATCGCTCCCGGCTTCGAGCTGGAGGGCGGCGCGATCCACCGTGACTTCGGCGGCGGCGCCGACGACACGGCGCTGGTGATCGGCGGACGTTACTTCTTCACCGACAACCTCGCGATCAACGCCGAGTACGAGCACGGCGACGATGCAGGCACCCTCTTTGTCGGCATTCGCTTGACCTTCTAATTTCGATCCGATGACGCGGCGGCCGGGGGCTTGCCCCCGGCCGCCGTTCCTTTGAGAAGTCCCCTCTAAAGGGATGCGACCCCTTTTGGCGTGGGGTATCGTCGCCGGATGTCGTCAGAAACGGGCGTCCTGGTCGCCAATCTCGGCACGCCCGACGCGCCGACGCCGGCGGCCGTGCGGCGTTTCCTGGCGGAGTTCCTGTGGGACCGGCGGGTCGTCGACCTGCCGCGACTGCCCTGGTGGCTGATCCTGAACGGCATCGTGCTGCCGCTGCGCCCGCGCCGCAGCGCCCGCGCCTACCGCGAGATCTGGACCGAAGCCGGTTCGCCGCTCATGACCGGGACGCAGGCCGTCGTCACCGCACTCGAGCGACGGCTCGCAGCCCTCGTATCGCCGGCTCCCGCCATCGCGATGGGCATGACTTACGGCAATCCGTCCATTGCCGCGGCGCTCGAGCCGCTGCGGGCCGCCGGCATCCGGCGCCTCGTGGTACTGCCGCTCTATCCGCAGTACTCGCGGACCACGACCGCATCCGTCATGGATCGCGTGCAGGCTGCCATTGCCCGCTGGCCCGCGCCCCCGGAATTGTCGGTGATCGAGGATTACCATGCAGAGCCGGATCACATCGCTGCAATCGCCGGCAGCATCGCCGCGCGCGGCACGCGGACCTCCGCGGAACAGCACCTGCTCTTTTCATTCCATGGCATCCCGCGCCGTAATGCCGATGCCGGCGATCCGTACGGCGCGCAATGCCAGACGACCGCGCGCCTGGTCGCCGAGCGTCTGGCGCTGCCGCCCGGGCAATGGTCCATCGCATTCCAGTCGCGAGTCGGCGGCGCGCGCTGGCTCGAACCATACACCGAGGAACGCCTCACGGCACTCGCGCGCGGCGGTGTGCGCGGCCTCTCCGTGATCTGCCCCGGCTTCGCGGTGGATTGCCTGGAAACGCTCGAGGAAATCGCGATCCGCGGCCGCGCGACCTTTCTCGCGGCCGGCGGCCATCGCTTCGACTACATCCCGGCGCTCAACGACGACCCGGCGCAGGTTGACTGCTTCGCACGGCTCGTCGCCCTGCTAGTCGATGCGGGACGCAGACAATGATCGGGCGCTTCCTCGAGATCAGCGTGCATGCGCCCGACGTGCAGGCCTCGCTCGCCTTCTACGAGCGGCTGGGCTTCACGCAGGTGACGACCGGGGAGGCCTGGCCTTATCCCTATGCCGTCGTCACCGACGGGCGGCTCGCCATCGGGCTGCATCAGCAGGAACTGCCGCAGTCGCTGCTGCTGGCTTTCGTGCTGCAGGATCTCCGCCAGCATCTCGATGCGCTGGAGGCAGCGGGGCTCGATATCCTGGACCGCCGACTCGGCAGCGACGTATTCAACGAAGCGAGTTTCGAGGCGCCCGGCGGCCAGATGATCCGGTTGCTCGAAGCGCGCACTTACTCGCCGGCGCCGCGGGCGCCGGGAGAAACCACGCTGCTCGGCTGGTTCGAGGAAGTCGCGTTGCCGGTCGCAGACGTCCATCGGTCCGGCCGCTTCTGGGAGCGCATCGGCTTCGTGCCGGTCGAGGAAGGCGACGATCCGTATCCGCATGTCGGCCTGACCAGCGACTCACTGAATATCGCGCTGTTGCTGCCCGGCACGCTCACGCGCCCGGCATTGACGTTCACGGACGCCGCCATGCCGGCGCGCATCGCCGACCTCACGAATGCAGGCTTCGACTTCGCGCGCCGCCTGCCCGGCAGCCTGGATGCCGCGCGCCACGCGCTGCTGGTCGCGCCGGAAGGCACGCAACTGCTGCTGGCGACCGCCGAATGAGGCGCGCGACCGGCGTTCTCCTGATTGCCATCCTTGCTGCGCCGGCGGCACATGCCTGGGTGCCCTGCGACCAGCCGGGCATCGAGCCGCCGGTCGCGCTTCATCGCGAGGCGCCCGCTTATCCGCCTGCCGTGCGCGAGATCGGCGTGGAAGGCTCGGTCGAAGTCGCCCTGACGGTGCTGCGCGACGGATCCGTCGGCTGGGTGCGCGCGCTTCGCGGCGAGCCGCGCGGCTACTTCGAACAGGCCGCGGTCACGGGCGTGCGTGGCTGGCGCTTCCGCCCGGCGCGCGCCGGCGGCGCGCCGATCGAGTGCCGGCTCGTCACGCGCGTTCGCTTCACGCTCGTCGACACCGTGGACGTTCGCACGACTTCGGTGGAGCGCGGCCAGCCGGTGCCTGCCTATCCGCCGAAGCTCCTCCAGCAGCGCGTCGAAGGCTATGTCGAGGTCGAGTTTGACCGCGCGGCGGACGGGAGCATCGTCAATCCGCGCGTCATCAGTGCCATGCCGCGCGGCCCGTTCGAGGCCGCCACACTCGAAGCGATCCGGCGCTTGCGACTCGAGCCCGGCAGCGCGCGGCGTGAAACGCGACGATTCGAGTTCCGGCTTCCCGATTCGACGCTCACTGCGGTGCCCGCGATCATGCTCGCAAGCGCGCCGTTTCCGATGGAAGCCTGCGAACAGCGCAGGAGCGGTCGCGTGACGCTCGAGGTGCAGACCGATGCGCAGGGCGCGATCGGCCAGGCGCGCATCCTGTCCGCCACGCCGCATGGCCTCTTCGACAAGACCGCGCTCACGATCGCGCGCGCGTCGCGCCTGACACCCGCTTATCGCGACGGCCAGCCGATGGCCGCGATTGCGTTGCTCACGCTCTTTTTCGACCCGGCACAAGCGACCTGTCCAGGAGTTCGCTCGCCCGAGCGCGACCCGCCGCCGGTCTACCGTCCGGCGCCGCGGGTCACCGGCACGACGAAGGGCCCGACGGCCGCGCCGACCGGTTGATCGCGCTGTCCCCGACGGCCGTGCAGCCGGTACCATGGACGCCCCGCCGCACGCTCGCGGCGCTGCGAACCGACCGGAGTTTCCGATGAAGCGTTTCCCCGTAGCGGCGCTCGCCGCGCTCGCCAGCTGTGTCGCCGTGGCCGATGAAGGCATGTGGACTTTCGATAACCCGCCGCGCGCGGCCATCGCCGACAAGTATGGGGTCACCCTCGACAGCGCCTGGCTGAAACGCGTGCGCGAAGGCACGGTCCGGCTCGACAGCGGCTGCACCGGCTCCTTCATCTCGCGCGACGGTCTGATCCTGACCAACCATCATTGCGCCGAGGAATGCATTGCGAACAACTCGACGCCCGAGAACGACCTGATCGGCAACGGCTTCCTCGCGGGGACACGCGAGCAGGAGCCGCGCTGCGGCGACGATTCGATCTCGGTGCTGGTCGGCACCGAGGACGTGACAGCGCAGGTCGCGAAGGCGACCGCCGGCACCGCGGACGACGCGATCGTCGAAGCGCGCCGGCGCGAACTGACGCGGCTCGAGCAGGCCTGCGAGGAAGCATCAAAGCAATCCGCGGGCGGCGCCCTGAAGTGCGAGCGCGTGACGTTGTACCAGGGGGGCCAGTACTGGCTATACAAGTACAAGCGCTATGAGGACGTGCGCCTCGTGTTCGCGCCGGAGCGCGACATCGCGGCATTCGGCGGCGATCCGGACAATTTCCAGTTCCCGCGCTGGTGCCTCGACATGACGATCCTGCGCGCGTACGAAAACGGCAAGCCGGCGAGCACGCCGAACCACCTGCGCATCAACTGGGACGGCGCCGATCCCGGCGATCCCGTATTCGTCTCCGGCCATCCGGGCAATACCGACCGCCTGCTGACCGTCGCGCAGCTCGAAACGCAGCGCACGACTTTCATGCCGTTCTGGCTGATGCGCTTCTCGGAACTGCGCGGGCGCATTTTGCAGTATGCGAAAACCGGCGAAGAACCCCGCCGGACGACCGAGTCCTACCTGAACCAGATCGAAAACGCGGTCAAGGTGCGCCGCAAGCAGTTCGACGCGCTGCTCGATCCGGCGCTGCTTGAAGCCGCCGCCGGCAAGGAGCAGGCGCTGCGCGCTACGGTCGCCTCGAATCCCGCGCTGGCGAATTCGGCTTCCGCCTGGGACGACATCGGGAAGGCCCAGCTCGTCTGGCGCGACATGCTCGTGCCCCATACGTTCATCGAGGGCGGCGCAGCTTTCAACAGCCAGCTGTTCGGCTATGCACGCACGCTGGTGCGCGCGGGCGCCGAGCGCGCCAGGCCGAACGAGGCCCGCTTGGCCGAGTTCACGGAAGCGCGGCTGCCGGCCGTGAAGCAGGGACTCGAAGCGCCGATCCCGGTCTACCCGGAATTCGAGATCCTGCGCCTGTCATTCGGCCTCGAGCGCATGCGCGAGTGGCTCGGCCCGGATCATCCGCTGGTGCGCCAGGTGTTCGGCAATGATTCGCCCGACACGCTCGCCGCGCGCCTCGTCGGCGACAGCCAGCTCGCGGATCCTGCGGCCCGGCTCGCACTCTACGACGGCGGCCAGGACGCAATCTCCGCGAGCCAGGACCCGCTGATCCGTCTCGCCGCGGCGGTGGATCCGGCCGCGCGGGAACTGCGTAAGCGCTTCGAGGAACAGGTCGAGGGACCGGTGCAGCGCGGACAGGAAGCCATCGCGAAAGCGCGCTTCGCCGCTTACGGCACGAGCGACTATCCGGATGCGACCTTCACGCTCCGGCTTTCCTACGGCGCGATGATGGGCTGGACCGAGAAAGGCGAGGAAGTGCGGCCGTGGACCGAGCTTTCGCGCGCGTTCGAGCGCGCGACCGGCGAGCCGCCGTTCAAGATCCCGCCGCGCTGGCTGGCCGTGAAGGACCGCCTGACGATGACGACGCCGGCTAACTTCACGACCAACAACGACATCGTCGGCGGCAACTCCGGCAGCCCGATGCTGAATGCGCAGGGCGAGATCGTCGGCCTCGCCTTCGACGGCAACATCCACTCGATCTCGGGCAGCTATTGGTTCGACGACCGGATGAACCGCTCGATCGGAGTGCACCCGGCCTACATGCGCGAGGCGATGGACAAGGTGTACGGCGCAAAGACACTGATCGGGGAGATCGACCGGCGCTGAACGTGCCGGACCCTGCAGAGTCACTCGCTTACGAAAACCAGCCGCGCACGATCTCGAGCACTTGCTGGTGGCGCATGCCCACGTAGAACACGAGCAGCAGCAGGCCGCCGACGTAAGCGAGCGACACCAGGGTCATGAAATAGCCGAGCGCGATGACCACGCCGTCGCGCTCGGCCATGCCGAAGCACAGCAGCATGACCGCAATCGCCGGCAGCGTATTGACCAGCGGCACGAGCGGCAACGGCGCCATCAGGAGCGCGACCGCCAGCATGATGAGCCCGCCATTGATGAAGTTGATGGTCGGGCCGCCGGAGAGGCCGAGCAGCCTCGGCCGCACCAGGTGCTCGAACCGCAGCGCCCAGCCGTGCACCTTGCGCAGTACCTGCCGCACGTGCGGCGCCGACAGCCGGCGATCCAGCAATCGCTCCGGCAGCCAGGGCACGCGGCTGACCATCACTGAAAAACCGATCAGCAGCATCGGGATGCCGAATGCCGTGCTCATCATCGGCACCGTGACCGGCAGCAGGAACGGCGCGGCGAGCACGCCGCAGAACATCAGCAGTCCCTGTTCGCCGAGCAGGACGAACAGCTCGCGCAACGTGATGACCGGATCGCGTACCGCCGCCAGCGCCTGCGCGAGCGCCGCGGAGATGCGAACTTCCGGGTCGTGGAAGCGGATGGTCGTCACGGAGCGCGCCGTGCTTCCAGCCGGCAGTCGAGTTCGAAATCGTCGCGCACCCTGAGCGCCCCCATCGCCACGGTGAATGGCACGAGGCCGAGATCCGCGTGACGAAGACGCAGGCTCGCGTGAACGAGCAGGCGCTCTCCATCCGTCTCCTCCAGCATCAGCGGCACGTCGATCAGGCGCTCCTCGCCGCGCAGCGCCACGCGCACGCGTGCGGTGTAAGTGTCCGGCCCGCCCGAGATCGTGTCGGCACTCAGCACGACCACCGGCTGGCGGGCGGCATCGAGCACCTCCCCGCCCAGCAGGTTGCGTCGCGTGCCGTCCCGGTCTTTCGCGGGCACGCTGGCTGCGAAGTCGCCGCCCGCAGCCGCGCGTGCCGCTGCGTCATCGACGACGAGCGACCCGAGCGGCAGCTCGAGACGGAAACCGCTCGCTGCGCGCGGCTCGCGCAAGTCGATGCGGCCGGTGAGTCCGTTCGTCGTTATCAGGTGATTGTGGCCGAGCTGCGCCATCGACCCGTCGCGATAAACACGCACCTGGAGGCTCGATTCGACGACATCCCAGGCCTCGGCCGGCCCCGTTGAAGGCGCCGGTGCGGCAGGCGCAGGAGCCGGTGGCGACACCGGCGGCGCCGCGCAGGCGCAAAGCAACAGCAGAAACGGCGCCAGGAACTTGCGCATCGAGTTATTCTCCAAGATCTCATGCCCGTGCGAAACACCGCCGAACGCTACGGGTCCGTCGCGCAGATCCTGCACTGGGCCGTCGTCGCACTGTTGATCGTACAGATCACGCTCGGAAAAATCGCGCACGACCTGCCGGTCGGTCTCGACAAACTGGTGACGCTCGCCCGGCACAAGTCTTTCGGCATCACGATCCTCGGACTGGCCGCGATCCGTCTGCTGTGGCGGCTGTTCAATCGCCCGCCGCCGCTGCCGCCGATGCCGGCCTGGCAACGGGTGATCGCCAGCTTCAATCACGCCGCACTCTACGCGCTACTGTTCGCGATGCCTTTGAGCGGCTGGCTCATGTCATCCGCCCACAATTTTCCGGTGAGCTGGTTCGGTCTTGCGCAGCTGCCCGACCTGGTCGCCCCAGACGCCGGACTCGCGCACGATCTCGAGGATCTGCACGAATCGATGGCGAATATCCTGCTCGTCCTCATTGGCCTGCATGTGCTCGGTGCGCTGAAACACCAGTTCATCGATCGCGACGGCCTCCTGTGGCGGATGCTGCCGTGGCGCTCGCGCTGATCGCACGGCCGTTCGTCGCCGTCATCGCCTGTGTCGCGTCCGTCTCGGCAGCGTCGGATGCCTGGCGGGGCGACCAGAACGCAGGCTCATTGCAGTTCGTCGCGACCCAGGCCGGCGCGAAGTTCACCGGCGGCTTCCGGACATTCACCGTGCGCTTCGACTTCGACCCGGCAAGGCCCGCCGGCGGCAGCCTCGACGTGACCGTCGACCTGAAATCAGTCGACACGGCCGATGCCGATCGCGACGGAATCCTGGAGAGCGCCGAGTTCTTCTGGACGGACCGCCATCCGCAGGCGAGGTTCCATGCGAACCGGTTCCGGCGTGAAGCAGAGCGCTGGCGAGCGGACGGTGAACTGACGCTCCGGGGAAGCACGCAGCCGGTTGCCGTGTTGTTCGCGCTCGACGGGAAACCGCGGCAACTCGGCATGAAAGGCACGGCGACGCTGCGACGGCTCGACTTCGGCGTCGGCCAGGGCGAATGGTCCACGACCGAGTGGATCGGCGACGAAGTCGAGGTCCGGTTCGACCTCAAGCTGAATCCTTCCGCCGCCCTTCCGTGAGCGATCATCACCCCGCGAAATACCCGAGCATCGCCGACTGCGTCGAGGCAACGATCGCGCGCGTCGGTCCGCGGATCGTGCTCTGTGCGCCGATAGGCGCCGGCAAGCCGGTTGCACTCGTCAATGAGTTCTATCGTCGCGCCGTCGCCGACCCCGCGATCGATCTGTCGATCCTGACCGGGCTCACGCTCGCGCGCCCGCGCGGTCATAGCGAACTCGAGCGGCGGCTCATCGGCCCGATGGCAGCGCGCGTGTTCGGCGGCGGCGCGGATCCCGCGTGGTTTACCGCGCTTCGCGCCGGCAGCCTGCCGCCGAACGTGCGCGTGCAGGAATTCTTCATGGAGCCGGGCGCCTGGCTCGGCTCGCCGCTCGCGCAGCAGTCCTATGCGAGCATCAACTACACGCATGTCGCGCGCACCGTGATCGCGGCCGGCGCGAACATCATCGCACAGCAGATCGCCTGGCGGGCGGAGCCCGGCGGCGCGCGCGCGAGCCTCGGCACAAATCCCGACGTAACGGCGGATCTCCTGCCGCGCTTCGAGGAACGCCGTCGCCGCGGCGAGCCGGTCGCCGTGATCGGCCAGGTCAACGATCGCATGCCGTTCATGCTGGGCGCGGCCGTCGTACCCGCTTCCGCCTTCGACTGCGTCATCGACGATCCTCGGGAATACCACGACCTTTTCAGCCCGCCGAACCTGCCGATCTCGACCGCGGACCACGCGATCGCACTTGCTGCCAGCACGCTGGTGCGGGACGGTGGCACCCTCCAGATCGGCATCGGCGAGCTCGGCGATGCGATCGTGCACGCGCTCACGCTGCGCCACTGCCAGAATGCGGACTGGCGACGCGCCGTGCATGACCTCGGTTTCGGCAGCCGCTTCGGTGCGCTGTCGGCGGCCATCGGTGGCGACGATCCCTTCGGGCAAGGGCTATACGCCGTCAGCGAAATGTTCGTCGACGGCTTCCTGGACCTCTACCGCGCGGGCATATTGAAACGCCGCGCTGGCCCGGACCAGGCGCTGCTTCACGGCGCCTTCATCCTGGGACCGCGCGCCTTCTACGAAGCGTTACGCGCCATGCCGGATGCGGAACGCGCGCTCTTCTCGATGATGCCGGTCAGCTTCACCAATGAACTGCACGGGCCCGACTGGGAGAGCAAGGTCCAGGATCGGCGCGATGCGCGGTTCATCAACAGCACGATGATGGCGACGATGGGCGGCGCGCTCGTGTCGGACGGACTCGCGGACGGGCGTGTCGTCAGCGGCGTCGGCGGGCAATACAACTTCGTCGCGCAGGCGCATGCCCTGCCGGGCGGACGCTCGCTGATCGCGGTGCGCGCCACGCGCGACAATGCGGGCCGCGTTGAATCCAATATCCGCTTCAACTACGGCCACGTGACGATTCCGCGCCACCTGCGCGACATCGTGATGACCGAATACGGGGCCGTGGATCTCCGTGGCAGAAGCGACGCGGAGGTCGCGGCCGCCATGCTCGAGATCGCCGATTCGCGTTTCCAGGAGGGCTTGCTCGCACAGACGCAGAGCGCCGGCAAGCTGCCGGCCGGGCATCGCATCGGCGATCCGTATCGCGCCAACCTGCCGGAAATGCTTGAGCGTGGGCTCGCGCCGCACCGTGCGGCAGGATACTTCAGCGCTCTTCCCTTCGGGACAGATCTCACAACGGAGGAGATTGCGCTGGGCCGCGCCCTCGGGCAGCTGAAGGCGCGGTCGCAGACCTGGCGAGGCCGGCTCGCAATCGCGGCCAGGCTGGCGCGGCCCCTGCCACGAGATCCGGCGCTTGCGCCGTTGTTCGTGCGCATGGGGCTCGATGCACCTCGCGGCCTGCGGGAACGGGTGATGCGGCGCATCGTTGCTGCGGCGCTTTAACACGATCTGGAACGTCAGGAAAAATCCGCGAACTGCGCCAGCGGCTTGCGCGCAATGTCCGGCACCCGCGCATCCGCTGCCGGATAACCGACGACCAGCAGCAGGAAGGGACGCTCGATGTCTTTCGGGCGGCCGAGGATCTCGCACAGGAACTTCATCGGGCTCGGCGTGCGGGTCAGCGATACGAGGCCGACGTGGTGGATGGCCGCGAGCAGCAGGCCGGTTGCGAGCCCCACCGATTCGTCCGTGTAATAGTGCTTGCGCTTGCCGCCATCCGGCAGCCGCTCGAAGCGGCGGATGAAAACCGCGATCAGCCATGGCGCGATCTCGAGAAACGGCTTGTTCGAATCGGTGCCGAGCGGCCGCAGCACTTCCAGCCATTCGGGTGGGGCGCGGTGTTCGTAGAATTCGCGCTCCTCGGCCTCGGCCGCAACGCGGATCCGCTGCTTGAGCGCGGGATCGGACACGGCCACGAAATGCCAGGGTTGCTGGTTGGCGCCGGATGGCGCGGAGCCCGCGGCGCGCAGGCAGTCCTCGATGAGCGCGCGCGGCACAGGCCGATCGGAGAAATCGCGCACCGTGCGGCGCCGTCCCATGTCGTCCGCGAATGCGCGGGCGCGCGCGGACATTTCCCCGGGCGGGTATTCGCGGTAGCCGGTCAATGGTACGAGCTTCGGTTTCATCGCGACTCTCCGGGGCGGTGTCTTAAAGCTCAGCGAGCAATCGATCGATCATGGTCTCGGCCTGCGCGCGGTACCCGCCGCCGAACAGGTTCAGGTGGTTGAGCACGTGATAGAGGTTATAGAGATCGCGGCGCGTAGCGCGGCCGTCAACCGGCGGCCAGGCTTCCTCATAGGCTGAATAGAAACGCGGTCCGAAGCCGCCGAAAAGCTGCGTCATCGCAATGTCCGCTTCGCAGTCGCCGTAGTACACGGCGGGGTCGTACACGACCGGCGTGCCATCGGCAAGCATCGCGCGATTGCCGCCCCAGAGATCGCCGTGCAGCAGTGAAGGCTGCGGCCGGTAATCCACGAAGAATGCCGGAAACGCGTCGAGCAGCCGGCGTCCCCGGTCCTGCAGCCGGCCGCCGTAGCCGTTCGTTTCGGCAAGATCGAGCTGGAAGCCGAGGCGCCGTGTGCGCCAGAACTCGACCCAGTTGTCCGCCGGCGCATTCGGTTGCGGCGTCGCGCCGATCGCGTTGTCGCGCTCGAGGCCGTAGGTAGCGCCGGTCGTCGCGTGCAGGCGCGCAAGTGCCTGGCCCATGCGCGCATCGGATGCGCCGTCCGCCGGTCGCAGTTCGAGCCACTCGATCTCGAGAAAAGCTTCGGTCGCCGTCGCGCCCTGGCCGAGCAGCCGGGGAACGCGGATCGCGCCTGCCCGCGCGAGCCGCGCGAGGCCATCGGCTTCCGCGTCCAGGCGCCAGCGTTCCGCGACGGGCAGACACTTGACGAAAACGGGGGCGGACATCGCTCTGTCGCTCATTGTCGGCTCGAAGGGATGCGACCCCTTTTAGAAGGGTGCGTGCCCTTCAGGCCTGCGCGAGGCGTTCGGCCTGGCGGCGCAGGGCGGCGCCGAAGCGGGCGCGATCGTAGAAGGCGCCGAGTGCGTCGAGGTCGGGTTTGCGTCGCAGCAGCAAATCGAGGCTGCACTCGATCGGCATGTCGCAGGCGATGGTCGTGAGCCGGCGCGCGAAGAATGCCGCCTCGCGGTGCAGGCGCAGCCTTGCGGACAGCTTGCCCGCGCCGCGGATGGGCAGTGTGCCGACGCTTTCCAGCCCTTCGTACAGTTCTTCGAGGGACGCGAATGCGCGCAACAGCGCCGCCGCCGTCTTCGGGCCGACGCCGGGCACGCCCGGGATGTTGTCCACAGTATCACCGGTCAGCGCGAGGAAATCCGCCATGCGCTCGGGGCAGACCCCGAACTGCGCCTCGATGTCGCTATAGCCATAGCGGCGTTCGCCGGCGTAATCCCAGTAGTCGTCGCCGTCGCGGATGAGCTGGGCGAGGTCCTTGTCGCGGGTGACGAGCACTGCGCGGTGGCCAAGGCCGCGCACCCGCGTTGCGATCGTGCCGATGATGTCGTCGGCCTCGTGGGTGGGGCTGCTGAACGCCGCAACGCCCAGTAACCGGCACAGCTCGCGGCAGAGCACGAACTGGCGCTTCAGCTCGGGCGGCGCCGGCTCGCGGTTCGCCTTGTAGGCCGGGAAGATTTCGTTCCGGAACGAGCTCGACAGGCTCTCGTCGAAAGCGACCGCGACATGCGCCGGCTTCGCCCGCTCGAGCAGGTCGCCGAGGAAGCGCCCAAAGCCGTACAGCGCGTTGACCGGCTCGTCGTTGACGTCGGTCATCTCAATGCCCACCGAGTAGTAGGCACGGAACACGAAATAGCTCGCGTCGATCAGGTGGACGGGCGCGGGCCCCGCGTGGATCACTGCGCGAATCGCTGGATGCGCGCGTGCAGCGGGCTCGTGCGCGGGAAATGCGCGAGCAGATATTCCATCTGGTCGGCGAGCACGCGCCGGCCCTTCAAGTATATGTACTCGGCATAGGTCGGCGTGAACGGCACGGCAAGCAGCTGCATGCCCGCCTGTTCCGGCGTGCGCGAGGCCTTTGCGTTGTTGCAGCGGCGGCATGCGGCGACCACATTGTTCCAGGCGTCGCGCCCGCCCTGACACAACGGGCGCACGTGGTCGCGCGAAAGCTGGTGTGCGGTGAAGCGGTTGCCGCAGTACATGCACAGGTTCGCATCGCGGCGGAACAGCGTTTCGTTGTTGAGCGGCGGGACGTAGTCGCCGCGCAGGCTGCCCGGATTTCCGGAGGAGCCCTGCGTTGCCATCATCGAATTGACCGAAATCACGGTCTGCCGGCCGGTGCGCGCATTGGTGCCGCCGTGCAGTTCGTACAGGCGGCTGCCGAAGGCGTAGGCGACCTGGCCCAGGCAGTGCAGGCGCACGGCCTCCTTATAGTCGATCCATTCCAGCGGCATGCCGGATGCGTCCGTGCGCAGCACCTGCTGCGACAGCGCGATCAACGCGCTGTCCGCCTTGACGGGTATCCTGAATTTGCCTCCAACCGTGGTCACGACCGCCTGCCAGCAACCTGAATCCTGAAACAATAAGCCACGATTATGATATTTTCCAACGCGCCGCCGCTCGGCCGGCAGTTCCGGGGAGGATTTGGATGCCAGTCACGATCGGCGTGCTGAAGGAAACCGTGCGGGGAGAGAACCGCGTGGCGGTCGTTCCGGAGGTCGCAACCCGGCTCGACGCCCTCGGCGCAAAGCTCCTGATCGAGCGCGGCGCCGGCGCCGCCGCCCGCTTTCCGGACGCTGCCTACAAGGACGTCAGCTTCGCCGATTCGGCGGATGGGGTCCTCGTCGCCTCCGACCTGCTGTTCACGGTCCAGCCCCCCAATGCGGCCCTGGTCGCGCGCCTGAAACCGGGGTCCGTCGTTGCCGGATTCCTGGCGCCGCATGCGCAAGTGCCGCTCGTCCGCGCGCTCAACGAGCGGCGCATCACCAGTTTCGCGATGGAGCTCGTGCCGCGGATCTCACGCGCGCAATCCATGGACGCGCTGTCCTCGCAGGCCGCGGTCGCGGGCTACAAGGCCGTGCTGATCGCGGCCGCCGCGCTCGACAAGTTCTACCCGATGCTGACGACGGCCGCAGGCACCATCCGCCCGGCGACCGTGCTCGTAATCGGCGCGGGTGTCGCGGGCCTGCAGGCAATCGCGACGGCCCGCCGGCTCGGCGCGGTGGTCGAGGCCTATGACGTGCGCTCGGCCACGCGCGAGCAGATCCGTTCCCTCGGCGCGAAGTTCGTCGAAACCGGCGTCGTCGCGGAAGGGACCGGCGGCTATGCCCGCGAACTGACCGCGGAAGAGAAAGCGAAACAGCAGGAAGTGCTCGATTCCCGCATCGCCGCGGCGGACTGCGTCATCACGACCGCCGGCGTGCCGGGCCGGCCGGCGCCGCGCATCATCTCCCGTGCCGCGGTCGAACGAATGAAACAGGGCGCGGTAATCGTCGATCTCCTCGCCGAGGGCGGCGGCAACTGCGAATTGACGCGCGTCGGCGAAACGGTCGAGCACAAGGGCGTGCGCATCATCGGCCCGGTCAATTTGCCGGCGACCGTCGCCTACCATGCAAGCGACATGTACGCGCGCAATCTCCTGAACTTCATCAAGCCGGCGTTCAAGGACGGCGCGCTTGCAATCGACTGGAATGACGAAGTGTTCGCGGCGTCCTGCGTCACGCACGACGGCACCATCCGCCACGAACCCACCCGCAAGATCGTGGAGACACCGTAATGGAAGGCGTGATCGCACTGTATATCGTGATGCTCGCGGCATTCACCGGCTACGAGATCATCGCGCGCGTGCCGGTGATCCTGCACACGCCGCTGATGTCGGGCTCCAACTTCGTGCACGGCATCGTGCTGGTCGGCGCCATGGTCGCGCTCGGTCGCGCCGACACGGTGCTCGAGCAGGTGATCGGCTTCATCGGCGTCGCGCTAGGCGCCGGCAACGCGGTCGGCGGCTATGTCGTGACCGAGCGCATGCTGCAGATGTTCAAGGCGAGCGGCCAGCGGAACCAGAAGAAGAAGGAGTCCGCCTGATGCAGGGCCTGCTGCCGGACAACGTCGCGACGCTCGCGATCGATCTCAGCTACCTGCTGGTCGCATTCCTGTTCATCATGGGACTGAAAGCCATGAGCTCGCCGGTCACGGCGCGCCGCGGCATCGTCGTGGCCGGCGTCGGCATGCTGATCGGCACGCTGATGAGCTTCCTCTACCCCGGAATGGGGAATTTCGCGCTGATGCTGGCGGCGATCGCGGTCGGCGGCGGGCTTGCCTGGTGGTCGGGCCGCATCGTCGCGATGACCGACATGCCGCAGATGATCGCGCTTTACAATGGCATGGGCGGCGGCGCGGCGGCGGCCATCGCCGCGGTCGAGCTCCTGCGCATGGCCACGGCCGACCCGGCGGCCGAAGCGCATGGACCGGTCGTGACGACGCTCGCGGCGGCCGGCGCTTTCATCGGCTCGGTCAGCTTCTCGGGCTCGCTGATCGCTTTCGCCAAGCTGCAGGGGCTCATCAAGCGCAGCTTCCGCTTCAAGGGCCAGCAGGTCGTCAACCTGCTGATCGTCGCGGCGACGATCGCGCTCGGCGTGGCGATTGTCGTCAGCGGC
>DATKBY010000094.1:0-4406 GCA_035513555.1 Steroidobacteraceae bacterium
GCACTGCCCGCTCGAAGACGGTCGCGAGACGCGTGCCGGCGCGCCGGTCGCGAGCCATGATGCCGCTCAGGTCGCGGAACAAAAAGCGGTAGCGCCAGAGTGATTCCAGGATCAGGTGAAGCAGCAGCCACACGTCTTCGACGTTGTCCGCCCGCCACTCCGGTGGCGGTAGCAGCGCATCGAGTTCGCTGACGAATTGCTCCAGCAGTGCCGCAGACAGTTCGTCCTTGCGGCGAAAGTGATAGTGAAGATTGCCGGCGCTGATGCCGAGCTCGGCTGCGATCAGCGAGGTCGAGACATTCGGCTCACCGAGGCTGTTGTACAGCCCGAGCGTGACGTCGAGGATTCGTTGGCGGGTGCGGCGCCCTGAGGGCGACTTTGGGCTGGTGGGCATGACGCTGGTGTACGACGAGCTTCCCCATCGTACACCAGCGGCAGCGGGAGGACTCAGGCAGCGCGGCGGGTGGCGCGGCGCTTCGGCTTCCTTGCGGCACGGGAATTGACGCGTGCAGTCAGCGCATCGACTCGGCGCGAGAGCGAGTTCACGTCCTTCGCCGTCGGCAGGCCGACGCGGCGGATGACGCGGCTCATGCCCTGCTGCAGCGAATGCTCGATCGTCGTCAACTGCTCGTCGGCAACGCCGGCCAGGTTGTCGATCATGTCTTCGCGGCGGTCGAGGACACGCGTGGAGAGTTTCTGACTCTCATTGATCGCAACGCCGAACACTTTGCCGGCCTCGTGGTGCGTGGTCTCGAACGCGGCGCGCTGCGCGTTCCAGATCGTGCGCGCGGATTTGCGCGCGGCCTTGCCTAGATCGGACTTGGCAACGCTGTCCAGGAAGTTGTTGAAATTCTCGATCATGGCGGACTCCTTGCGGGATTCGGATTCGACGGTTGCCGCCAGTATCCGGACGCCGCCTAGGGAGTGCACCCTAGCCTTACAAGGCGTGAAACCAGGTTGCGATGGCCGTTTTCTGTGCCGGCGTCGGCACCTGGCTGGAGGCTGCCTCCAGGTTTTCGGCGGCATGCCGGGGATTGCGCGTGCCGGTCAGGACCACGGTCACTGCCGGATCGGCCAGCACCCACTTGATGAAGAGTTGCGCCGCGCTGCGGCAGCCGAGTTCTGCCGCGACCGGCGGCAAAGCCTTTCCCGCCGCCCGATCGATCATGCCGCCCTTGGTGAGCGGGCGATTGACCAGGACCGCGACGCCGAGGTCGCGCGCCGCCGGCAACAGCCGTGTCCCCGCCTCCGGCTCGGCCAGCGAGTAATTGATCTGCAGGAAATCCGGCCGCTCACGACGGATCACGCGCTCGAGTTCCGCGTGTGCGCTCGCGACGTAATGGGTAACGCCGACGTAGCGCACGGTGCCTGCTTCCTGCGCCGCCCGAATCGTCGCGAGCTGCGTTTCGAGGTCCTGCAGATTGTGCACCTGCACGAGATCCAGCACCCGGGCGCGCATCAGCCGGTGCGAATCGGCAAGCTGGGCCCGGCCGGCCTCGCGACCCGTAGTCCAGATCTTGGTGGCCAGGAACGGTTTAGCGGCGGGCCGGATGGCCGCGAGGATGTCGCCGATCCGCTCTTCCGCCCGCCCGTACATCGGCGAACTGTCGATGACGCGCCCGCCTGAATCCAGGAAGCTGCGTACCGCTGCCGTCGCTGCTTCGTAATCACTCCCGGACGAGGGTACATCCAGCACCTGCCAGGTGCCGAGGCCGAGTGCCGGCAGTTTCTCGCCCGTGCGCGGGATTGCGCGCTGCATCGGATCAGCCGCCGCGAATGCAACCGAGGGGCCGGCGGCAAGCGCGCCGATCAGCCATAACGCCTCCCGACGCGAAATACCGTCATTGCCTCGTCGCATGCGCGTGCTCCTGTCCGTGCCAGACGCTTGGACTGGGCCGGCCTCACGAAGTGCCCCGCTCCCTTCGCTCGAATTCCCTGCCAAGCCAGGCGGCAATCCAGGCGACCGCGAGCATTCCAATCGCGCAGATCGCCGCGAAACCGGCAAGCGTCACCCCGAGCGCCTGCAGCCCGACGTGGCTCCAGGCGCCGGCCATGTCGCCAGTCCGCTGCAACGTCGTATCGATGAAATTCTTGGCTTTGTACTTGGTCGCCGGATCAACCACGGTGTACAGCACCTCGCGGCAGGGTTTGCCGAGGCCGAACTCACCGGCGCGGCGCACGACCTGGCTTCCCGCCAGCAGGATCAGGATCGGGCTCGCAGCCAGCAATGCAAATGAGGCGAAGGCGATCGCCGGCATCGCGACCAGCGCCCGGGTGAGGCCCAGCAACCGGATCATGTGCGTCACGACAAATCCCTGGAAGATCCAGGCGAGCAGGTTCACCGCGAAATCGAGTCGTGCGTAGTACGTGGTCCGCAGGCCTATATCCGGATACTCGGCCGCGACGTAGTGCTGCAGCTCGAAGTACATGAATGTACCCGCGACCGAACCGAAACCGATGATCGCGAAAATACCGAGCAGGTACGGCGAACGGGTAACCAGACGCACGCCATCTAGCGCGCCACCGCCGATCCTGGCCTGGGGATCACTCGGCGGCAGCACGAAGTGCCCATGCCGCCGTTCGGCCCAGCGCGCCAGCCCGCGAATGCAGGGCAACGTGCCCAGGAGCAGCAGCAGCGAAAGGCCGACGACCGCATCGATGCCTAGCCATGGGGCAAGCACCTGTGTCAGCAACGGTCCGAGGATCGCACCCGTGCCGCCGCCGGCCATGATCGGCCCGAACAACCGTTTGGCTTCCTCGTTGCGAAACACATCTGCCATGAAGCTCCAGAACACGGACACGACGAACATGTTGAAAACCGACAGCCAGACGAAGAATGCGACTGCGAGTGCGCCTGAATCCGGGTCAAGCTTGAACCACACGTAGAAGACCAGCAGGTTCGACGCGAAAAAGAGATAGGTGACCGGCAGCAACACCTGCTTGCGCACGCGCGATGCCAGGCCGCCAAAGAGCGGCGTCAGCACCAGCATGACCGTAAACGTCGCGGTGAAGAGCAGCGCGAGATTTTCAAGGCCGGTATTCGCCGGCAGCGCGTCGCGCAGCGGCCGCATCAGGTAGTACGAACACATCAGCATGAAGAAATAGAAGAATGCGAGCCCGACGGCCCGCTCTTCACCGGGTCGTGCGCGAAGCACGCTCTGCAGAAACCATTGCAGCATCAGGGTTTCAGCCGGCCAGAGCCGATCCGGCGAGATGCGGCCGTCCGCTCTCCGCGTCCTTCAGGACAAAGAGCCGCCGGCCCTGATGTGCCCAGTGCTCCAGCGAGGTTCTTGCCGGAAGGAACAGCGGCAGCTTGAATTCGACGTGAACACGCACCGGCGCTGCCAGCGGCCCGGCGCCGAGCGCGGCCAGCGAGCGCGCCATCGACCACATGCCATGAGCGACCGCACGGTCGAATCCAAACAGCCTGGCGCTGCGGTCGCCGAGGTGAATCGGATTCAGGTCGCCCGACAGGAAGCCATAGCGGCGGCCGATCGATCGTTGAACGTCGATGTCGGTGACGACCGGCGTGTCGGTCGCGGCCGGCTTCTCGTAGCGCAATGTCTGCCGGGCGCTGCGCGCAGCCTGACTGCCGCTTGCGGCCCGCCGTGCGAGCAAGGTGGACTTTTCGCGCCACGCGGTCCCCTGCCCGTCCTCGACTTCGGTGAAGAGTTCGAATTCTTGGCCACGGTCGCCGTCCCGGTGGCCTTCGACCCAGCTGTTGATGCCGTATTCGCCGCCGGCCGGAAGTGGGCGAATCAGGTGAATCTCGTTGGCCACGTGAATGAGACCCATGAGCCGCACCACGAAACTCGGATGCGTGAGCAAGGCGACATGCAGCGGCATCGCGAGCACGTGCGGATAGGCAATCGGCAGCTGGCCGTCGTCGGCGAATCCGCAAACCTGGCGATAGCGCGCAACGTGAGCCGGTCGCGCCCGCACCGATGCGACGCTGCCTTCCAGCCTTGGGACGGTCGTGCCGTCCGGCACCAGAGCGGCACGCCGGCCGAATACGGCTCGCGGGTAATAGCGAAACGTCGACGGCAGGCGAACGAATCGATAGCTGACGGCGGCGCGGCCCATCGGACTCCTCCGGCCGCTGGATTACGGGACGATCCGGTCGATAACCACCTTGACCGGACTGGCCGAAGCGAAATCATAACCGACCTCGCCATAGAGGTCGCCGCTGGTCGCAGTCGGCTGGCCCCCGCCTGAGATCCTCGCCACGATCCTGAGCGCACCACTGCCCAAAAGCGACGTGCCGGGCAACATGGCGTCCGCATCGGTCATCGTGACATCGACGGGCCAGGCGCCGACCGAGTGGCGTACGACCGCGATCGGCGGCCCGCCCTCGCCGCGCCGCGCGATGACGAACATGGCCGCGCCCGGTCTCGCGCGCCCGGCCA
>DATKBY010000095.1:0-4354 GCA_035513555.1 Steroidobacteraceae bacterium
TCGCCGCCGTGCCGGAATGGAGCGACGCGGTGCGCCTGCAGGGCGAGCGCGACACGCTCGGCCTGTTCCTGACCGGTCACCCGATCACCGAGTACGAAGCGGAACTGCGGCAGCTCGTGCCGGCGCGCATCGCGGACCTCGGCGGTCCGCGACCGACCGCCGAGTCACGCAGTTTCGGCGGCGGCAAGAACGTGACCATCGCAGGGCTCGTGCTCGAGATCCGGCGCCGCGGCGCGCGCATGACGCTCCTGCTCGACGACCGCAGCGGCCGCATCGAGGTCAGCCTGTTCGACGACGTCTGGCAGCAGCACCGCGCGATGATCGCGCGCGACGCGATCCTGATCGTGGAAGGCCAGCTGCGGTTCGACGAGTTCATCGAGGACTGGCGCATCAATGCGAAGAAGCTGACGCCGATCGACGAGGTGCGCGTGCGCGAGGCGCGCCGACTCGTGATCCGGATGCCGGCGGCGGATGGCGACATCCGGCTCATGCAGCGTCTCGAGGAGACGCTCCGGCCCTGCCGCGGCGGACAGTGCAATGTCGCCGTGCATTACGTCGGCAGCCAGGCGCGCGCGACGTTTGCGCTCGGCGAGGAATGGTCGGTGCGACCGACGCGCGCATTGCTGGACGAACTCGGCCTGCTGGTCGGGCGCGACGGCGTGCGCCTGATGTACGGTCCGCGGCCGGACTGACCCTATACTGCCGCCATGGCCCTGCAATTTCTGGATTTCGAGCAGCCGATCGCCGAACTCGAGGCTAAGATCGAGGAATTGCGATTCCTCGGCGACGACTCAGAACTCAACATCGCGGAAGAGATCGAGAAGCTGCGCGACAGGAGCCGCATGCTGACGACCAACATCTTCGCGAGCCTGACGCCGTGGCAGATCACGCAGCTTGCGCGGCATCCGCAACGACCCTATACGCTGGATTACGTGCCGCAGGTATTCACGGAGTTCCAGGAGCTGCATGGCGACCGCATGTATGCCGACGACCAGGCGATGGTCGGCGGCCTCGCGCGGCTGTCGGGCCAGGCGGTCATGCTGATCGGCCAGCAGAAGGGGCGCGACACCAAGGAACGCGTGCGGCGCAATTACGGCATGCCGAAGCCGGAGGGCTACCGCAAGGCGCGGCGGCTGATGCTGACGGCCGAACGGTTCGGGCTGCCGCTCGTCACGCTGATCGACACGCCGGGCGCGTACCCGGGCATCGGCTCGGAGGAGCGCAACCAGAGCGAGGCGATCGCCCGCAACCTGTTCGAGATGTCCGGGCTCGCCGTGCCGATCGTGAGCTGCGTGATCGGCGAGGGCGGCTCCGGCGGCGCGCTCGCGATCGGCGTCTGCGACCGGCTGCTGATGCTGCAGTACAGCGTTTACTCGGTCATCTCGCCGGAAGGCTGTGCTTCGATCCTCTGGAAGAGCGCAGAACGGCGCGAGCAGGCGGCGGAAGCCATGGGCATCACTGCCGAGAGCCTGTCCAGGCTCCGGCTCGTGGACGAGGTGATTCCGGAACCGCTCGGCGGCGCGCATCGCGAGCCGGCTGCGATGGCGGAGGCATTGCGCACGGCGTTGACGCGGCACCTCACGGAGCTGTCCGCGCTGCCTGCCGACGAGCTGATGCGCCTCCGTCACGCGCGCCTGCGTGCTTTCGGAGTGTTCGGCGGAGCCTGAGACGCCGCCATGCGATCCCCCGAGATGATCCCGGAATCGGTCGAGCGGGAACTCGGCCGGCTGATTCCCGGCTGGCCGCAGGCGCGGCTCTGCATCGCCCTGTCGGGCGGCGTCGATTCCGCGGCTTTGCTGCAAGCCTGCCACGGCATCCGTGCACGGCTGCCAGCCGTGAAACTGCGCGCGATCCATGTGGCGCATGGCCTGCAGCCCACGGCCGCGCACTGGCCGGCGATCTGCGCCGCCCTCTGCGCGAGTCTCGAGGTGCCTTTCGAGACCATTGAACTGCAGCTCGCTCCGCCGCCCGGTGCGAGCGTCGAAGCGTCGGCGCGCGACGCGCGCTATGCGGCGCTGCAATCGCGCCTCGCGCGCGGCGAGGCGCTCCTGACCGCGCATCACCAGGACGACCAGCTCGAGACGGTGCTGCTGCAATTGTTCCGCGGCGCAGGGCTCGCGGGGATTGCGGCGATGCCCGCGTCGGCGCCGTTCGGCCATGGGCTGCTGCTCCGTCCTTTGCTGAGCGTGACCCGGGCGGAGATCGACGCCTATGCGCACGCGGCCGGCATCGGGCGCATCGAGGATCCAATGAACCTGTCGCCGCGCTTCGACCGGGGGCTGCTGCGTCGCGAGGTGATCCCCGTACTGCGCGCCCGCTGGCCGGCGGTGGCGCGCACCGTGTCGCGCACTGCGCGGCACGCGGCCACGGCGCAAGGGCTGCTCGACGATCTGGCCGCCATCGATGCCGCCGACGGGACCTCGGAAGACCGGCTTCTGGTTGCGCGGTGCCTGACGCTGCCACGTGCGCGCCAGGCGAACCTGCTGCGCTGGTGGCTGCAGAGCTGCGGCCTCGGCATGCCGTCCGAGGCAAGGCTGCATTCGATCCTGGACGATCTGCTGCCGGCGCGTCCCGGCGCACAGCCGGTGGTGACCTGGCCGACGGGCGAGGTCCGGCGGCATCGCGGCTGGCTCCACGCCATGCAGCCCCTCGGCCCGGTCGTCGGGAAGGCGTGGACCCTGGCAGCGGGAGAGACGATTGAGGCGGAGGGTGTCGGTTCGATCGCCCTGGTTGCGGGCACCGGCTGCGGCTTCAGCGTGCTGCGGTATCCCGGCCCGTTCGAACTGCGCATCCGCCAGGGTGGCGAGCGCATCCTCCCGGCCGGGCATCGTGCAGAGAAGTCCGTGACGCGCCTGCTGCGGGAGGCAGGCACCGAGTCCTGGCTCCGGGATCGCGTTCCCCTGATCTATTGCCGGGATTCGCTGCTCGCGGTGGGAGAACGGTGGATCGCGGCCACGGCCGCAGCCACGGCCGGTGAGCCCGGCCTGGTGGTGCGCTGGACGCGCGGCGTTCGACATAAGCCGGCATTGCCTCAGCCGGAAACGCGACCTGGTTCCGTCCGCGCGTCCGTTCGGAGGAGCCAGGGAACCGCACGTCGGAACGGGCTACAGGACCGGACTCCGCGCCGGTAATTTATCCGCGGGAATCTCACCGAGCCTGCATATGACCAAGTCCAGAGGGTTCACGCTGATCGAGCTCATGATCGTGGTGGTGGTCGTCGCCATCCTGGCCGCGGTCGCCTATCCGAGCTACCGGGAATCCGTCAGGAAAGGCAACCGGCGCGCCGCCCAGGCGGAGATGATGGAAATCGTCAACCGCGAGCACCAGTTTTTCATCGCCAACCGAGCCTACGCGGATACGGCCACCCTCGGTTACACGCTGCCGCCGGATGTCATCGGCAACTATACCCACGCGGTCACACTGGACGCGGGACCTCCGCCGGGGTTCACGGTGACCTTCACGGCCATCGGCGGGCAGCTCTCGGACGGCGACCTGACCGTTAATAGCCTCGGCGTAAAAACTCCGGCGGAGAAGTGGTAGCCATGGGCGCGCGGCACACTCCTTATCAACGCGGCACCTCGCTGGTCGAAGTGCTGGTCACGATGGTCATCCTGTCGATCGGCCTGCTGGCGCTCGTCGTGCTGCACGGGCGGCTGCACCTGCTGCAGATGGAGTCCTACCAGCGCTCGCAGGCGCTGATCCTGCTGAACGATATGGCGAGCCGCATCTCGCTCAATCGCAATGCCGTCGATGACTATGTGGCGGGTGGCGTGGAACTCGGTGTTGGCGGCGTGTGCCCGGCCGCGGGACCGACGCGGCAGGAAGCGGACCTCAATGAATGGTGCAATGCGCTGCAGGGCGCGGCGGAAGTACTGGGTGCCAACCAGGTCGGCGCGATGGTCGGCGGGCGCGGCTGCATCGAAGACCTCGGCGGCGACGAATATCTCGTGACCGTCGCCTGGCAGGGCCAGGCGCCCATCGCGGCGCCGCCTGTGAGCGTTACCTGTGGTCTCGGGGACTATGACAGCCCGACGGGCACGCCCTGCGACGATGATCTGTGCCGCCGTGTCGTGACGACCGTCGTGCGCATTGCGACGTTGACATGAACATGATCATTCGCAATCAGCAGTCGGGTCTCAGCCTGATCGAGCTGATGGTGGCGGTCGCCATCAGCCTCGTGATCCTGGCGGCGCTCGTCGCATTGTTCGTCAATACGAGCCGCAGCAACCGCGAATTCGCGCGCGCCAACAGCATGATCGAGAACGGCCGCCTGGCCGTACAGGTGCTCGAGAACGACGTCATCCATGCCGGCTACTGGGGCACGTATGTTCCCGATTTCGACGACCAGACGACG
>DATKBY010000096.1:0-2407 GCA_035513555.1 Steroidobacteraceae bacterium
ATCCGTGATCCCGGTTTTTGTGCCGGGCTGGCGGCCGTCGGCGGCGGTGCCTGGCTGAAGCATGGCTTTTTTTACCTGTTTTTCCGCGCGGCAGTAGCCGGATTTGACAAAAACTGCCGCTGTTTGTTCACCGGGCCTGCCCGGCCCGGCCAGGTAAGTCACTGCGCCATCGTAAACGGCAGCAGGCGGTCGAACTCCACCTTGACTACCGCATAACACTCGCAGGCGTGGGCCTCGAGCGCCTCCCGGTCGAGTACGACGATATGGCCCCGGTTGTAGCTGATCAGACCGAGCTTCTGCAGTTTGCCCGCCGACTCGGTGACGCCTTCCCGCCTCACGCCCAGCATGTTGGCGATCAGCTCCTGAGTCATCGTCAGTTCGTTGGACGGCAGCCGGTCGATGCTCATCAGCAGCCACCGGCAGAGCTGCTGTTCCACCGTGTGATGGCGATTGCAGACCGCGGTCTGCGCCATCTGCGTGATCAGCGCCTGCGTGTATCGCAGCAGCAGGCGCTGCAGCGGGCCAGCGCGATAGAACTCCTCTTTCAGCAGGCTGCCCGGCACGCGATAGGCCTGCCCGGCGCTCTGCACGACGGCGCGGCTCGGTGTCGTCTCGCCGCCCATGAAAAGCGAGATGCCGACGATGCCTTCTTTGCCGACGATGGCGATCTCGGCCGATGCGCCGTCCTCCATCACGTAAAGCAGCGAGACGATGGAGGTCGTCGGAAAATAGACATGCCGCATCATGCTGCCGGATTCGTACAGGACGTGGCCGAGCGGCATTGGGCGAAGTTCCATGTGCGCCCGCAGCCGATCCCATTCCTCACGCGGCAAGGCATCGAGCAGGTGATTTTGCCGGGGCGTAGTGGCAGCAATTGCAGCCGTGTTTTCGATGTGACCCACCTCCCGTTAGGATCTGTGCGTCGGTCCATTGTACTCCCTTTGACCGGATGTTAAGTGCGAACCGCACATAGCGCCCGGAACCTGAACGTACGCTACCGAACCGACACCGGCGGCGGGTCAGCAGATAATCCCTCGGCTGAAAACTCCTTCCACCCAACGGGGATTCGACATGAACAAGTCATCGCAGGTAACGCGGTTTCAGAGACCGCTCGTCGGGGCTGTCCTCGCGGGAATCCTCGTCGCACTCGGCGCCTGTGCATCGGCGCCCCCGGCGCCCGAGTCCGCCCTGGACGCCGCCAAAGTTGCCATTACCAACGCCGAGAAGGCCGATGCGAACCGCTATGCCGGAGCCGAACTCGGCGAGGCCCGCGAAAAGCTCGTCCAGGCCCGCGGCGCCGTCCAGCAGGAACAGATGATCCTGGCCGAGCAGCTGGCCCAGCAGTCGCGCGTCCAGGCCGAACTCGCCAGCGCCCGGACCGGCGCGGCGAAAGCGGCGGAAGTCAACGCCGAAATGGAGCGCGCAGCCGCCGCCCTCAACGAAGAAATGCAGCGGGCAGGAGAACCCCGATGAATACGACCCTTTCCATTCCCCGCCGCTCGCTGAAGTCGCTAACCCTTGCGGCAGCCGTGTCATGCGTGCTGGCGGCCTGCGCGACCACACCGCAAAGCCCGGAGGGCGCGGCCGAGGTCCGCTCGAAGCTGACCCGGCTGCAGTCCGATCCGAATCTGACTGATCGCGCGCCGCTGGCGGTGCAGGAGGCCGAGACTGCCGTCCGCATAGCCGAGGAACCGGTCGGAAAGGACGTGGCGCTCGGCGCACACCGCGTCTATTTCGCCGACCGCAAGGTCGAAATCGCGATCGCCCAGGCCAGCACCCGCTATGCCGAAGATCAGCGCAAGACGCTGACTGAAGAGCGTGAACGGGCGCGTCTTGCTGCGCGCACGCGCGAAGCGGACCGGGCGCGTGCCGACGCCGACGCGGCGCGAGCAGGCGCAGCGGATGCCGCGCGTATCGCAAGTGCCGATGGCGCTGCGCGCACGCGCGAAGCGGACCGGGCGCGTGCCGATGCCGACGCGGCGCGAGCGGGCGCCGCGGATGCCGCGCGCGTCGCGAGTGCCGATGCCGCAAGGGCCGCGGCTGCGGCCGGGGCAGCGGCACTGGAAGCCGCGGAGCTTCAGCGCCAGATCGACGAACTGCAGGCAAAAGAAACGGACCGCGGTCTCGTGCTGACGCTCGGCGACGTGCTGTTCACGAGCGGCCAGGCGGATCTCACAGCCGGCGTCGCCAGCAATCTCGGTCGGCTTGCGACCTTCCTCCACCAGAATCCCGGACGGAATGTCGAAATCGAAGGACATACGGACAGCGTGGGCAGCGCCGAATACAACCAGGCGCTGTCCCAGCGCCGCGCCGATTCCGTGCGATCCTTCCTGATTCAACAGGGCATCGGCCCGGAGCGGATCCGGACATCCGGCAAGGGCGAGCATCAGCCGGTTGCGGACAACGA
>DATKBY010000097.1:0-6622 GCA_035513555.1 Steroidobacteraceae bacterium
CCGGACGTCGAGCCGGACCTGGTCGCGGACGGATTGTCGGCGCTGACGGACGGACTGTGGCTCGATCTGCTGGTGCGGCCCGAATCCATGAGCCGCGAACTTGCCAGGCGGATCACGCTGTCCTATCTCGCCGACGCGTTCCCGAAGCATTTCCGGCAGCCGCCGGCGTCCGGGCAGGGGTAAGGGCCATGCGCATCGCACTCGACGAACAGGCGACGGCCTGGCGGGATAAGGCCTTCCGCTTCGCGACGGAAGAGCTCATCCCGCACGAAGTCGAGGCGGAATTGCACGAGGGCCGCCTGGCGCCGGAAATCGAGAAGCGTCACAAGAAGCTCGCGGTCGAACTCGGCTTCAGCGCCATGGACGTGCCGAAGTCGCATGGCGGACTCGGACTTCGCATCGTGGACCAGGTTGCCGTGTGGGAGCAGCTCGGTCGCGTGACGAACGCACTCTGCTGGTGCTTCTCCGAGGCCCAGAGCTGGATGTTCGAGGCGTGTACCGAGGACCAGATCCGGCGCTTCATCCTTCCGCTTATGAGCGGCGAGCGGAAGGAGTGCTACGCGATCACGGAGAGCGGCTCCGGATCAGACGTCGCCATCGAGTCCACGGCCCGGCGGGCGCAGGGCGGCTACGCGATCTCCGGCGAGAAATGGTACGTCACGAGCGCGAACCACGCCGACTATTTCATCCTGCAGGCCCGGCTCGCGGACGGCCCGCATGCGGGTTCCGACTCGCTCTTCTTCATCGACAAAGACACGGCGGGTATCGAGGTGCTGAACTCGCCGCTCTTCAGCCACACGTTTGGCGCGCACCACCCGACCTATCGCTTCCAGGAGGTCCTTGTGCCGGAGGCCAACCGTCTGGGACCCGAGGGCGACGGCATGCGCTTCTCCCACGCCTGGTTCCGGCGCGAGCGGCTCATGATCGCCGCGCGCTGCTGCGGCGCCGCGGCGCGCCTGATCGAGGAGGCAACCGCCTTTGCGAGCACGCGCATGATCGGCGGTGAGGCGCTGTCCGAACGCCAGATGATCCAGGCGATGCTGGCCGACAGTGTCACGGAGCTCTGGGCCGCCCGGCTCGTCACCTTCGAGGCGGCCGAGGCCCACGACCGCGGCGAGGATCTGCGCTCGCTGCATGCGCGCTGCTCGGTCGCGAAGCTGTACGCGTCCGAGGCGGCCAACCGCATCGCCGACCGCGCGCTGCAGATCTTCGGCGGCCGCGGCTACATGCGGGAGAACTGCGCCGAGCGCTTCTTCCGCGAGCTGCGTGTGGACCGGATCTGGGAAGGCGCGAGCGAGATCCAGCGGCTGATCATCGCGCGTGCGTTGCTGAAGCGCGGCCTCGAGGCGATGTAGGTGAAGCCTCCGCCATTCCTTGTGGCTGCGCTCGCGCTCGCCGCATCGATGGGGGCGGGCGCCGCGGAGGAAAAAGTCCTGAACGTGTTCTCGTGGCCCGACTACATGGCGCCCGACACGATCTCGAATTTCGAACGCGAGTACGGCATCAAGGTCAACTTCGACACCTACGACTCGACGGAGATGGCCGAGGCGCGCCTGCTCGCGGGTCGCACGGGCTATGACGTCGTCGTGCATGCCGAGCGCTATTCCGCCCGGCTGATTCCGATCGGCGTCTACCGGCAGCTCGACAAGTCGAAGCTGCCGAACTGGAGGAACCTCGATCCCTGGGTGCTGGAGACGCTCGACTCCGCCGATCCCGGCAATCGCTACGGCGTGCCCTATCTTTGGGGCACGACCGGCTTCACCTACAACAAGCGGATGATCCGCGAGCGCATGCCCGACGCCCCGGTCAACAGCGGCGACATGATCTTCAGGCCGGAAGTCATCCGGCGTTTCGCCGACTGCGGCATCAGCTTCATCGACGAGCCGACCGACGTCATCCCGCTCGCGCTGCTCTACCTGGGACACGATCCGAACAGCATGGATCCCGCGCAGCTGCACGAGGTCGAGAAACTGCTGAAGGGCGTGCGCCCTTACATCCGTTACTTCAGCTCGGCGAAGATGCTGATCGACCTGCCGAACGAGGAGGTGTGCATCGCGATGAGCTGGTCGGGCGATTACGCGCAGGCGATGTGGCGCGCGCAGCAGGCCGGGCGTCCGGTGGATCTCGCCTACACCGTGCAGAAAGAGGGCGCGCTCGCGTGGTTCGATCTCTGGTTCATACCGGCAGATGCGCCGCATCCGGACAACGCGCACCTGTTTCTGAACTACCTGCTGCGCCCGGACGTGATCGCGGCAATCAGCAACGAGACGCGCTACGCCTCTGCGAATACGAAGGCGCCGCCGCTGCTGCTGCCGGAAGTCCGCAATGATCCCGCGGTCTACCCGCTGGACGAGATCCGGCTCAACCTGCACAAAGGCGTGCTGTTCGATCCGAAGTCGGAGCGCCGCCGCTCACGTCTCTGGTCGCGCGTGAAGACCGGATTATGAACGGGCAAAAACCGGTGATGGTGCAGATCCGCGACCTGTCGAAGCAGTTCGGCGCCGTCACCGCGGTTGATCGCGTCTCGCTCGACATCCATAAGGGCGAGCTGTTCGCGATCCTCGGCAGTTCCGGCTGCGGCAAGACGACGCTGCTGCGGATGCTGGCCGGGTTCGAGCAGCCGACCGCCGGGCAGATCCTGATCGACGGCGCGGACATGACCGACGTTCCCCCCTACGAGCGGCCCGTGAACCTGATGTTCCAGTCCTACGCGCTGTTTCCGCACATGACGGTCGAGCAGAACATTGCCTATGGGCTGAAGAAGGAAGGCACCGCCGCTGCGCGCATCCGCGAGCGTGTCGCCGAAATGCTTGCGCTGGTGAAGCTCGAGGCGCTCGCCGGGCGCAAGCCGGATAAGCTGTCGGGCGGCGAGAAGCAGCGTGTTGCACTCGCGCGCGCGCTGGTCAAGCAGCCGAAGCTGCTGCTGCTCGACGAGCCGCTCGCGGCTCTCGACCGGAAGCTGCGCGAGCACACGCAGTTCGAGCTGGCCAATCTGCAGGACCAGCTGGGAACGACCTTCGTCGTCGTCACGCACGATCAGGACGAGGCGATGACGCTCGCTTCCAGAATCGCGGTGATGGCCGAGGGCCGCATCGCCCAGGTCGGTACGCCGGGCGAAGTCTACGAATACCCGGCCAGCCGCTACGTTGCGAGTTTCGTCGGCAACATCAACCTGATCGAGGGCGAAGTGACGGCTGCCGTCGACGGCAGGCTGTCGCTCCGTTCCGATGCGCTGGGCACGGACCTTGCGGTCGCGACCGACGAAAAGCTCGCGCCCGGAAGGCCGGTCAGCGTCGCGGTGCGGCCGGAGAAGATAACGATCAGCCGGCAGGCGCCGGACGGAAACGATCGCAACGTCGTAAAAGGCACGGTCTGGGACCTGGCCTACTTCGGCGACCAGTCGCTCTACCGCGTGCGCCTGCAGGGCGGCGCGGTGCTGCAGGTCAGCGCGCAGAACCTGCGCCGGTCGGCCAAGCTGACCGTCGAATGGGACGACGAGGTATTCCTGTCCTGGGACGTCGCAAGCACGGTGCTGCTGCGGTCATGAGCACGAAACCGGCCGTCGAATCGCGCCCTGCCGAGCGGTGGCTCCGCCGCGCCGCCGCCATCCCGTACCTGTGGCTGCTGCTTTTCTTTCTCGCGCCGTTCCTGATCATCCTCAAGATCAGCGTCGCGGAACCGGTCATCGCACAGCCGCCGTTCACGGCTTTGCTCGCATGGGGCGAACACGGCTTCGAGGGCATCCGCGCGACATTCGAGAACTATGCTTTCCTGTTCCAGGACGGCTACTACGGGATCATCTACCTGTCGTCCCTGAAGATGGCGGCGATCGGCACCGTTCTGTGCCTCCTGCTCGGCTACCCGATGGCGTATTACATCGCGCGGCAGCCGCCGCGCCGCCGCAACATCCTGCTGCTCGCGGTGATCCTGCCGTTCTGGATCTCCTTCCTGCTCCGGGTCTATGCCTGGATCGGGCTGCTCAACAACCGTGGCGTGATCAACGAGGTGCTGCTCTGGCTCGGCGTCATCGACCAGCCGATCCAGCTGCTCTACAACGATTTTGCGGTCTATCTCGGCATCGTCTATTCCTACCTGCCATTCATGATCCTGCCGCTCTATGCCAATCTGGAGCGGCACGACCGGAACCTGCTGGACGCCGCCGCCGACCTCGGCGCGCGCCGCAACCGCGCATTCTTCGACGTGACGCTGCCGCTCTCGATGCCGGGCATCATCGGCGGCTGCCTGCTGGTCTTCATCCCCGCGGTCGGCGAATTCACGATCCCGGCGCTGCTCGGCGGCGCCGATACGCTGATGATCGGCCGCGTCCTCTGGGACGAGTTCTTCGCCAGCCGCGACTGGCCGGTCGCGTCCGCCGTATCGGTGGTGCTGCTGCTGCTGCTGATCGCGCCGATCCTCTGGTTCCAGCGCATCCAGGCGCGCGAGCAGGAGGCCATGCGATGAACCGCCGCCCGGTATGGCTCATCACGGTCGTCGCCTTCGGCTATGCGCTGCTGTACGTGCCGATCGTCTCGGTCGTGATCTATTCGTTCAATGATTCCCGGCTGGTGACGCTCTGGGGCGGCTTTTCGTTCCGCTGGTACGCGAGCCTGCTGTCAAATCGCGAGCTGCTGGAGTCGGCACTGCTCAGTCTGCGCATTGCGGTCGTCAGCGCGACCTTCGCGACTGCTTTCGGCGCGATCATCGCTCTCGCGCTGCAGCGCCTCTCGCGTCTGCGCGGGCGCGTGCTGCTGTCCGGCATGATCGCCGCACCGCTCGTGATGCCCGAGATAATCACAGGCTTGTCGCTGCTGTTCCTGTTCATCTCGATGGCGGACCTCGTCGGCTGGCCGGCCTCGCGCGGGGCGACCACGATCACGATCGCGCACATCACGTTCTCGATGGCCTTCGTCGTGGTCGTCGTGCGTTCGCGGCTCGCCGCCATGGACGAGTCGCTGGAGGAGGCGGCGATGGATCTGGGCGGCCGCCCGGTTCCGGTGTTCTTCGACATCACGGTGCCGATGCTGATGCCCGCGCTCATTTCCGGCTGGCTGCTCGCCTTCACGCTGTCGCTGGACGATCTCGTGATCTCGAGCTTCGTCTCCGGCCCGGGGGCGACCACGCTGCCGATGTACATTTTCGCGAAAGTGCGCCTTGGCGTGACACCTGACATTAATGCCATCACGACGATTATCATTGCGCTGGTGGCGGTCGCGGTCGTGACCGCAGCGCTGGTTTCGAGCCGGCGTGGACAGACGGAGTAAATGACCATGGAACTCAGGAAAATCCTCGATAGCTGGCAAGCCGGGCATGCCCTTCCGCGCGCCCTCTACCAGGATCCGGAGGTCTACGAGGCTGAAATACGCCGGATCTTGCTGAAGTCCTGGCATTACGTGGGGCACGCGAGCCAGGTGCCGGGCCGCGGCGATTACTTCCTGTTCGAGATCGCCGGCGAGTCCGTGATCATCGTGCGGGACGGCGAAGGGGGCGTGAATGCCCTGCTCAATGTCTGCCGCCATCGCGGATCGCGCATTTGCGACGCGCCCGCGGGGCGCGAGTCGCGCCTGACCTGCAAGTACCACGGCTGGACCTATGGCCTGGACGGCTCCCTGAAGGCGCTTGGATTCGCGCCGGAAGGAATCGACAAGTCGCGCCTTGGCCTCATGCGGCTGCAGGCCCGGGTTTTCCAGGGACTCATTTTCGTGAACTTCGACCCGGACGCCGTTTCCTTCGACGTGATCGAGAACGACATCGGCCCGCTGCTGGCGCCCTGGGATCTGGCCCACGCGAAGATCGCGCACCGTCAGAACTATCCGATCGCGGCCAACTGGAAGCTGACGGTCGAGAATTACTGCGAGTGCTACCATTGCCTGCCGGCTCACCCGGAATATTCCGTCGGCCACGGGCGTGCGATACCGCGCAAGGATTGCGAGGCCCGGCTCGAGGAAGTGCTTGGTCGCGCCGAATCCATCGGCCTGTCGCGCGGGCAAACGCGTCACTCCTGGCTCGATGCCGGCGCACTCGGCACCGACCGCGATTTCGAGCGCTACCCGCTGCTGCGCGGGCACCTGACCGGCAGCCGCGACGGCAAGCCGGTGGCGCCGCTCATGGGCTCCATCAGCGGCTACGACGGCGGCGCGACCGACCTGCACATCGGGCCGATGACCTTCGGGCTCGCCTACTGCGATCACATCGTGCTGTACCGCTTCACGCCGCGCGGGCTGCGCAACACCGATTGCGAGGTCACCTGGCTCGTCAACGAAACGGCGGTCGAAGGGCGGGACTACGACCGGGCCACGCTGACGTGGCTATGGGACGTCACGACGATCGCCGACAAGACCATCATCGAGCGCAACCAGGCAGGCGTCGACTCGCGCTTCTACGAGCCGGGCCCGCTGTCGCCGATGGAAGACTTTACGCAGCGGTTCATGGAGTGGTATGTCGCGACGATGCGCGGTCCGACGGACAGCGCCAGGCGCCGCGCCGGATGAGACATTGCAAGGCGCCGGTTTGCCGACCCGGCGCGCAAGTGGTTACTATCGGCCGGCTGGTGAGGAGAGACTGACATGACGCAATCGCATCGTCGCCCCGGTCACGCAGGATCACCGGCCTTGCACGCCGCGAT
>DATKBY010000098.1:0-6142 GCA_035513555.1 Steroidobacteraceae bacterium
TCTGTCCTCTGCTTGTTCACGCTCAGCCTTCAGCCAATATTCACCAAGCCACACTGCTGGAGTCGGACCAGAAAACGAAGGAGATCTCAACGGAAGAGCTTCGGAGCATTCTCGCGGAGAAGAGCGCTACTGTCTTTGACGCACGCCCGTTCAAAGAGTACGCGATCAGCCATATCCCAGGCGCGATCAATGTTTCGGTTAAGGCAGGGGTGCCAATGTCACTCTATGTTTCGGATGTCGCCGAAATCGGGCGCGTCCTGAAGGGCATTAAAGCAGCCCCGATAGTTCTGTACTGCAACGGGCCCTTTTGCGGGAAGGCCAAGCGGCTGGCCGCTGAACTTTTGGATGCCGGTTACACGAGTGTCCGGAGGTATCAACTGGGTATCCCAGTCTGGCGGGCGCTCGGCGGGTTGACGCAGATCGAGCCCGAGGGACTCCGGCATGTGATCGAAAAGGACCGGACCGCGGTGTTCATCGATGCCAGGGAGGCCGCTGAGTTTAAGGCGGACGGCATTGCGCAGGCGCGAAATATCCCGCGAAGTGGACTTAAACCTGGCAAAAATGTTGGTGAGATTAAGGCGGCTAAGGACGATGGACGCTTGCCGATGGAGGACCATAACACACGTATCATTGTCTATGGTACGACAGCAGATCAGGCCAAGGCCGTGGCGGAGGCGATTGTGAAGGAGGCTTTTCACAACGTGTCTTTCTTTGACGCGGGCTTCAAGCAATTCAAATCTGCCTTGCAACCTTAAATCGGTCGCCTAACAACGGCATGCAGCGGACGCGCATTCCCTCCAAGTTCATTCAGACCTATGGCCACGATGGCCGCATTGGGGTTCTGGTTGAATTCACTCTCAAAGGGGAATCCATCACCATTCGCATGCCTGAATTTCATGAACTGGCTATTGCGGTGCACATTGCTGCAGCGAGGCCGGCGAGCCTCGAAGCATTGCTCGTCCAACCTTTTGTAAAAGACACATCCGTTACGGTTGCGGCGCACATCTCTAAGGTTTCGGCACAGCCCCAGGAAAACATCAACGTCGCACGCTTCGTTAGATGGGAATGTGAGCCCGTCCCGCCCAGTGTCCCGCCGATCGCCCCGCCAACGCACTTCGCATGTCAGGTCGGAAATGACGCGTGACAATGCGTTGGAGCGGTCCGTGAGAGGCTTGAGCGAGCGCGCCGCACGCGCGCGGAATCAAGGTCCGCCTGCGGCGCGCTGGTCCCGCCTCGCGCGGCCCGCTCAACGCGGACGTTGACAACTCGACCAAATGACGCGGTATCAATTCGTACTACAGGTGCAAGGCGCTCCGTGCCTCCTGGCCGTCATCACCCTGCTCGCCGGCTGCGCAAACACGATCCGGCCTCCCGAGACCGAAACGCCGGCCGAAATGCGCACCGTGTACCTGATTGATTTTGGTCGTCACACGCGCCTCGCCTTCGAACTGCCAGACGGCGGCTTGGTCGAGTACGCCTATGGCGAGTGGCGGTGGTACGCGAAGATGGAAGACAAGTGGTGGCGGGCGCCCGCCGTGATGTTGTGGCCGACGCAGGGAACCTTGGGAAGATGGCGATGGCTGGAGCCGGACGCGAAGGCGCGCTTGTTGGACCAGTATGACAAGCTGATTGTGCTGGAACTGCCTTCAGAGGCAGACAGGGTGGATGCGCTCGTAACCAGGCTCGATCGCGATTTCAACCGTCGATCAGGGGAGCTGTTGCGGAACACCGCATACCGGCTCGACTTCGTGCCGTATGACCGCCGCTACTGGCTGTTCAACAACAGCAACCACGCAGTCAAAGAATGGCTGCAGGAGCTGGGTTACGAAGTGAGGGGTTCGGGAATTTTCGCGGAATGGAAGCTCGGAAGCGATGAGAAGCGGTGCGCCGGGTGGGGAGGTCGGACGCGGTCACAGCGGGCATCAGCAAGAGAAATTCGGCGGGCGGTTGATTCCCATCTGGTTCCCACGTCCCTCCGCGACTCATCGAATTCAGCCTAACTTATTGATCTAAATGGCGCTCCCAGAGGGATTCGAACCCTCGTACCAGCCTTGAGAGGGCTGTGTCCTAGGCCTCTAGACGATGGGAGCGAAGCGCTTGCGCATTCAGCCGGGGCCCGCGGCGGGGGCTGGTATTATATCGGCCCATCATTCGACCTCAAGCGGACCTTCATTCTTGAACCAGCCAAGCGACCGGGCCAGCGTGCCGGTAATCGTCGCTCGCGCGGATCATCCGATTTCGCGCTCCATGATCGCAGGCAGTGCGCTCAAAGTGCTCTACCGGCTGAAAGACGCGGGTTATCAGGGATTCCTGGTCGGTGGATGCGTGCGCGACCTGCTGATCGGCATCGAGCCGAAGGATTTCGACGTCGCGACCGACGCGTCGCCGGAGGAAGTACGGCGGCTGTTCCGCAATTCGAGGCTGATCGGCCGGCGCTTCCGGCTTGCCCATATCCGATTCGGCCAGCACGTCGTCGAAGTCGCGACTTTTCGTGCCGCAGGCGAGCCGATCGTGCCGGACGCGGAGGTCGATCTCGACGCCGACGCAGACGCGGAAACGGAAGTTGGGGGGGACGACGACGGGGACGTGGACGGTAATGTGGCCATTGACGACGACGCCGCCGAACCGGCGTTCAACCGCGTGGACCGCTCGCACGATGCGGGCGGGCGCATCCTGCGCGACAATGTCTACGGCACCATCGACCAGGACGTTTGGCGGCGCGACTTCACCTGCAACGCGCTCTACTACAACATCCAGGATTTCTCGATCTGGGATTACGTCGGCGGCGTCGAAGACGTGCGCTCGCGCACGCTGCGGCTGATCGGCGATCCGGAGACGCGCTATCGCGAAGACCCGGTGCGCATGCTGCGCGCGGTGCGTTTCCAGGCGAAGCTCGGATTCTCGCTGCACGAGGAGACGCGCGCGCCATTCGCGAAGCTCGCGGTCCTGCTCGAGAACATCCCGCCGGCGCGACTGCTCGACGAGTTCCAGAAATTGTTCCTGGCCGGATTCGGTCAGCGTTCATTCGAGCTCCTGCGCGAACACGGCCTGCTCGAGCACCTGTTCCCGGCGACCGCTTTGCACCTGGCCGCGGAAAAGGATGGCCTGGCGGAGCGGTTGATCACGGCCGGGCTCGTCAACACGGACCGGCGCGTTGCGCAAGGCCGTTCGGTCACGCCGATGTTCCTGTTCGCCGTGCTGCTGTTCGGGCCGGTTTCGGCGACTGCCCAGCGGCGCTTCGAGGCCGGCGAGCACCCGGGACAGGCGATCGCCGACGCCGTCGACGAAGTCATCGCCGCGCAGAACCGGCGCATCGGCCTCCCGAAGCGGTTTTCGATTCCGATGCGGGAATTGCTCGCGTTGCAGCCGCGCTTTCACCGTCGCGAGGGTCGTCGGGCGCTTTCTTTCCTCGGCCATCCGCGATTTCGCGCCGCGTACGATTTCCTGCTGCTGCGCTCCGAAGCGGGAGCCGAGGATCCGGCGATCGCCGCCTGGTGGACCGAACTTCAGTCGTTGCCGCAGCCTGAGCAGCTCAAGCGCGTCGGATCGGCGGAATCCGGAGATGACGGGCCGCGCGAAGGCAGTCCGGTGCGACGCCGCCGGCGCCGCGGCGGCAGACGCCACAGGTCGCCCGCGCCCGACGCCTGACCGATGCATTGGCACCCGGCGTATGTGGCGCTCGGCAGCAACCTGTCGGATCCCGCGCGCCAGGTCGAGGGGGCCATCGATGCGCTTGCCGGCATGGCCGCTACGAGGCTCGTTTCGCGATCGAGCCTGTGGAAAACCCGCCCGCTGGGGCCACCGGATCAACCCGATTTCGTCAATGCCGTCGCCGGACTGCTGACGACGGCGACGCCGCAGGCATTCCTCACCGCCCTGAAGGAAATCGAACGGCGCCTCGGACGCACCCATCCCGTCGTGCGCTGGGGGCCGCGCGTGATCGATCTCGACCTGCTGCTCTACGGCGACCGGCGGGTGGACGATGCGGATCTGACGCTGCCGCACGCCGGCCTGCACCAGCGCAATTTCGTGCTGTATCCTCTGGCGGAAATCGCCGCGGAACTCTGGGTGCCGGGACACGGCCGCGTGCGGACATTGAAACATCGAGCAGCTGGCGACGGTCTCGAACGCCTGGCAGTGCGGGGATCCGGTGACTGAAGCGAAGCAGGACAACTGGCCGCACCGGCTGGTCGTGGTCGAAGGCCTGATCGGCGTCGGCAAGACGAGCCTTGCGCGCAAGCTCGCCGCCGCGGTCGGCGCCGGCACCGTGTTCGAGCAGCCGATGGAGAATCCCTTTCTCGAGCGCTTTTACAAGGACCGCAAGGCCGCGGCCTTTCCCGCGCAGCTTTACTTCCTGTTCCAGCGCGCGCGCCAGCTCTCCGAGTTGCGCCAGCACGACCTGTTCGCTCAGGTGCGCGTCGCCGACTACATGCTGGACAAGGACCGATTGTTCGCGCGCATCGTGCTGGATGACGAGGAGTTCAAGCTCTATGACCAGGTCTACACGCGGCTCGCCATGGATGCGCCGGTGCCGGACCTCGTCGTGTTCCTGCAGGCGCCGATCGATGTCCTGCTCGCGCGCATCGACAAGCGCGGTATTCCTTACGAGAAGTACATCGATGCCGCCTATCTCGAGCGCCTGGGCGAGGCGTACACGCGCTACTTCCACCAGTACACAGCGTCGCCGCTATTGATCGTCAACACGAGCGAGATCGATCCGGCCAACGATTCCCGCGATTTTGACGACCTGTTCAACACGATCCGGCAGACGACCAGCGGCCGGCACTACGTCAATCCGGTCCGGGCCTGACTGCCTGGCGTGTGAGCGCCCAGCGCACGTGCGTGCGCACCAGTTCATCCGGATCGTCCTGCCGCCCGGCGAGCGCGGCCGTGATGCGGTCAGAGCGCGGCGCATTGCCGAGCGCGACTGCGATATTGCGCAGCCAACGCCGGTAACCGAGGCGCCGGAGCGCGCTGCCTTCGGTGCGTTCCAGGTATTCCGCCTCCGACCAGCCGAACAGCGCGAGGAGATCCGGCGCGTCGAGCCCGTGACGCACGCGAAAGTCCGGTTCCGCGGCGACCCGCGCGAATTTGTTCCAGGGACAGACGAGCTGGCAGTCGTCGCAGCCGAAGATGCGGTTGCCGATCGCGGGGCGAAGCGCCTCGGGTATCTCGCCATGGTGTTCGATCGTGAGATACGAGATGCAGCGGCGCGCGTCGAGCTGATATGGCGCGGTGATCGCGCCGGTCGGGCAGGCCGGCAGGCAGGCGCTGCAGCTGCCGCAGCGGTCTTTCGCCGGCGTGTCCACCGGCAATGGCAGATCGGTGAACAGCTCGCCGAGCATGAACAGCGAGCCCGCGCGCTCGTTAATCAGGTTCGTGTGCTTGCCGATCCACCCGAGGCCGGCATTACGTGCCAGCGGCTTTTCCATGACGGGCGCTGAATCGACGAAGGCGCGGTAACCGAACGGGCCGAACTCCGACGCCAGCCGTTCCGCCAGCGTCCGCAGGCGCCTGCGCAGGACTTTGTGGTAATCGCGGCCCAGCGCGTAGCGGGCGACATAGCCCTTGCTGCCGTCGCGGAGAACGCGCTCCGGCGCCGCCGCGTCGGGGGCGCTACTCGCCATGCGCACGCTGATGACGCGCAGCGTCCCCGGCACGAGTTCTGCTGGCCGGCTGCGCCGGTGCCCGTGGCGCGCCATGTAATCCATGCCGCCATGCCGCGACTCTCCGATCCAGCGCGCCAGGTTGGCCTCGTCGTCCGGCAGCTCGATGCCCGCGACGCCGACCTGGTCGAAGCCGAGCGCGCGCGCATGCTCGTCGAGGCGGGCTCTCAGTGCCTGGAGTTGCGTTGCGTCGAGTGAACTGGCCATGAAAACGGCTTCCGGCGAGCGGCCAGTATAATCGCGCGCATGGAATCGCTGCCCGCGAGCATCTATTCGGCAGCGCAGGTGCACGCGATGGACCGGCATGCGGTCGAGGTCGGCGGCATACCCGAGTACACGCTGATGAGCCGCGCCGGCGAGGCGGCTCTCGCCTGCCTGCAACGGGCCTGGCCCGATGCCGAGCGGATGACGATTCTATGCGGCGCGGGCAACAACGCGGGCGACGGCTATGTGCTCGCCGCGCGCGCGCGCAGCGC
>DATKBY010000099.1:0-11550 GCA_035513555.1 Steroidobacteraceae bacterium
GGAGGATTCGCCTATCCACGCGGCCGGCCGCTCGGGATCAGCACCGAAGAAGAAACGGCGGGCCACGCGTTGATCTGCCAGGCGCACGCGCTCGATGACCTTGTCATCGAGATCCGCGAAATCCGCCACGTGACGGATGTCGAGATCCGCGAGCTGCCCTGCCGGATCGAGAGAATGAAGCAGCTCGCGCCGGACGTGATGGGCTTGTGGCTGCGTTTGCCCGCGATCGAGAAGTTCACGTGGCAATGCGGGCAGTACGTGGACGTCATGCTGCCGGACGAGCGTCGCCGCAGCTTCTCGCTTGCCAATCCGCCGCACGACGCGGCGCTTCTCGAACTGCACGTGCGCCGGGCGCCAGGCGGTGTCTTCAGCGAACAGGTGTTCACGACGCTCGGAGAGGGCGCGTTGCTGCGCATGGAGGGTCCGCTCGGCCAGTTCATTTATCGGCCGGGCGATCGGCCCCTGTTGCTGATCGGCGGCGGCACGGGCTTCGCGCCGCTGAAGGCGATGATCCGCGAAGTGCTCGAAACGGAAACCCGGCGCGACGTGACGCTTTTCTGGGGTGCGCGGACGCCTGCCGACCTGTACGAAGACGCATGGCTACGGGAACTCGACGCGAAGTCGCCCCGGTTTCGGTATACGTCGGTGCTGTCAGAGCAGGCGGCGGAAGGACCGCACGAATCCGGCCTGGTGCACGACGCCGTCATGCGCCGTGTCGCGGGACTGGCCGGATACGACATCTATGCGGCTGGCCCGCCGGCCATGATCGACGCAGTGCGCAGGACGTTGCCGCTTCAAGGCGCCGATCCCGCGCGCATCTACATCGACTCCTTCGACTATGCGCCGGTCTGAGCGGACCGCCATCGAATGAGCGCGCCGGTCAGCGCGGCGTCGTCGGGCGAGTCCGCCAGCAGGATGGGAGACCCGAGCCCCAGGCGGGCCGCGGCATCCGCGACCCGGTGCGAGCCGGTGACGAGCGCGGTGGAATCCATCAGTTCGCGGCTGCGCGGCGTGACGATGCCCACGAGTGCCTCCAGCAGTTCGACGCTCGTCGCTGCATAGGCGCGGATGCCGCCCTGGCGCCAGAGCTGCTCGATTTCGGCCTGCAGTTGCGCGGACGGCCGGGCGGGCTCACGCGTGTAAACCTCCGCGTACTGGACGGTCGCGCCGCGCGCGGTCAGCGCATCGGCGAGCAGTTCGCGTCCGCCGGAGCCGCGCACGATCAGGACGCGCTGTCCGTTCATATGGGCGAGCTGCGGCATGGCGAGCAGCTCCTCGCTGCTCGCGCCCTCGGCCGGCATCACTGAGACGCGATAACCAGCCGCATTCAGCGCCGCCGCGGTCGGCTGCCCGATCGCCGCGAGCGGCACGTCGCGCCGCTGGTCGAGGAAGTCCGCGCCAAAGCGCACGGCGTTGCCGCTGATGAAGATGATCAGGTCGTAGCGGTCCGCCGGGCCGATCGCAGCACGTACCGCCGCGCGGTCCGGGCGCGCCTTGATGACGAGCGCGGGGTAGCGCACGGGGGCGCCGCCTTCCGCCTCGATGAGCTGGCACAAATGATGGGCCTGATGTTCCGGCCGGGTCACCAGCACGCCGATGCCCGTCAGCCGGCCCATATCAGCGTCCTGAACCCGCGGCGAGCGCTCGCAGTAGCGCGTCCGCGCCAGCGGCTAGCACGCGTTCGCCGAGCTCGGTTCCGAGCGACGCTGCAAGGTCCGCCGGACCTTCGATGGCGTCGAAATACACTTTCGAGCCGTCCGGCGATCCGACCAGGCCGCGCAGCCGCAGACGGCCCCCGTCGAGTTCGGCATACGCAGCGATCGGTGACTGGCAGCCGCCGCCGAGCCGCCCGGAAAAGGCGCGTTCCGCATCGAGGCAAGAGCGGGTCGGCGCATGGTCGAGGGACCGCAAAAGCTCGCGGATCCCGGCGTCGTCCCGGCATTCAATTCCGATCACGCCCTGACCCACGGCCGGCAGCATCTGTTCCGGCGCCAGCCGCTCGCGGATGCGCGCCGAAAGCTTCAGCCGGTCGAGGCCGGCCGCGGCGAGCACGGTCGCATCGAAGTCGCCGGCATCGAGCTTGCGCAGGCGTGTCTCGACATTGCCGCGCAGCACGAGGATCTCGAGGTCCGGCCGCCGATGGCGCAACTGGCTCTTCCGGCGCAGGCTCGATGTGCCGACGCACGCTCCGCGTGGCAGGACGGCTAACGAAGCATGTCGCGCTGATACGAACGCGTCGCGCGGATCGGCGCGCTCGAGCGCGGCCCCGATCACGAGGCCGTCCAGGAGCTCGGCTGGCATGTCCTTCATGGAATGCACGGCGACGTCGGCGCGGCCTGCCAGGAGCGCCGCCTCCAGCTCCTTGATGAAGAGTCCCTTGCCGCCGGCTGCGGCGAGCGAGCCCTGGAGCCGGTCGCCTTCGGTGACCATCGGCAGCAGGCGCACGACGATTCCCGGATGAGCGGCGGCGAGGCGTGAGGCAACATGCTCGGCCTGCCACAGGGCGAGCGGGCTTTTCCGCGTCGCAATGCGGACCTCCCGGTTCATGCGGCATTCTGCCATGCTGGTAACCGCAATCGCCGGGGGTGCGTCATGGGCGTGAAATTCGCGGTTCTGTGGCTGGCATTGATGGCCTGCGCTGGCGCGGCGGCGGCCGATGACAACGCGCAGGCGTCGATCGGCGACACGCGCCTGACGGCGGGCGACGACGTGCAGATCGACAGCCCGGTGAGGGGCAATGCCTTCGCGGCCGGCGCGCGCGTCGGCGTTGCCGCACGGATCGATCGCAGCGCCTATCTTTCCGGCGGCGACGTCACGGTCTCGGCCCCGGTCGGGCGCAACCTGTACATGGCGGGCGGCGACCTGCGGCTCGAGAGCGTGGTCTACGGCAGGCTGCGCGCTGCGGGCGGCAATATCCGCGTCGTGCGCGATGCGCTCGTAGACGGCAGCGCTTCGCTCGCCGGCGGATCGATCGAGGTGGATGGAAACATCGGCCGCGACCTGCGCGCCTACGGAGAGTCCATCGTGATCAACGGCGTGATCGGCGGCGACGTCGAGCTCGCCGGCGAGCGCATCCGCATCGGACCGGATGCCCGCATTGCCGGCAAGGTCGAGTACCGGAGCGGCCGGCCGATCGTGATTGATCCCGAGGCGACGATCGGCCGTGGCATTACGGAGATGCAGAAAGAACGCCGGTGGATGCGCAACATCGGCCGCGGCTCGACGATCATGGGCACGACATTCTCGTTCGGCCTGGTGCTGATCGGCGCACTGATGCTGCTCGGCCTGCCGCGCTTCACGCGCGAGGCCGCCGCGAAACTACGGAGCAAGCCCGTGGTTGCGGGGGGCGTCGGCTGCGTGATGCTGCTCGGCGTGCCGTTGATGATCCTGCTGCTCGTGCTGACGATCATCGGCATTCCACTCGCGCTGCTGTTCGCCTTCGGCTACGTCGTGCTGTTGCTGTTCGGCTACCTGATCGCCGCCATATTCGTCGGCGACACGGTGCTCGAGCGACTGAGCCCGGCAAAGGCGCACGCTGTCGGCTGGCGTATCCTGTTCCTGCTGCTCTCGCTCGTCCTGATCGCGATCGTGCGGCAGATACCGTTCGTCGGCGGGGTTGTCGTTGCGTTGCTGTTTGTTGCCGGCATCGGTGCGTTCACGATGCGTGCGTGGCAGGGCTTCCGCCGGGATACGGAACTGGCGCCGGCATCCGCCTGAGGCGGAGTCAGCCGCGCAGGCGGCGCGCGACCTCGGTGGCGAGCCGGCGGCTGACGGCGAGATTGCCGCCGCCGTTCCGGAGCCGCACTATGTGATGGCCCTCGGCATCGCGTTCGAGGCACTCGACGTGCGCGATCGCGACCAGGGAATTGCGGTGCACGCGCATGAAGCGCCCGGCGAACTCGTCCTCGAGTTCCTTGAGCGGCTCTTCGATCAGTTCTTCGCCCCCGGTATGGCGCAGCGTCGTGTACTTCTGCTCGGCGATGAAGCAGAGCACGTTCTCGATGGGGATCATGCGCAGCTCGTCGCGCACCCGCACGGCGATGCGCGTCCGCCCCCGGCCTGCGCCTTCGGCAATGCGCGTCAGTTGGGCCCGCGTAGGCTGGCGGGCGCGGGCGAGCGCTTCCGCCAGCTTTTCCGCACGCACCGGCTTCAGCAGATAGCCCACCGCCTGTGCATCGAACGCGGCCAGTGCATGCTGTTCGTAAGCGGTTGTGAAGATGACCGCCGGCGGTTCGGGCATCCGGGCCAGGTGGTGCGCGGCCTCGAGGCCGTCCATGCCCGGCATGCGGATGTCGAGCAGCACGACTTCCGGGCGCAGCCGGCCGGCGAGCAGCAATGCCTCCTCGCCGGTCGAAGCGACGCCGGCCAGTTCCGCATCCGGCAGGTCCTGGACCAGATGCGACAGGCGCTCGCGCGCCAGCGGTTCGTCGTCGACGACGAGCACGCGCAGTTTCATGTCGAGGCGCCGCTCGCGGGAAATCGCAGGGTGACGATGAAGTTCGCCGGTCCCTCGATGACTTCGAGATCCGCCTCGCCGGGGAACATCAGCTCGAGCCGCTGGCGCACGTTGTCGAGGCCGATCTGGTGCCCGGGGCGGCGACCGACCAGCCGCTGCGCCACCGGATTGTCGATGGTCAGCACGACGCGCTTGCCGTCACGCTTTCCCTTGACGTGAATCGTGCCGCCTTTGTCGAGCGGCTCGATTCCGTGATAGACGGCGTTTTCAAGCAACGGCTGCACGATCAGCGCCGGGACCAGCGCGTCCATCGGCAGGTCGTCGAGGCGCCAGTCCACGGTCAGCCGGTCGCCGAGCCGCAGGCGCTCGACGCGCTCATAGGCGCGGGCGATTTCAATCTCGTGCGCCAGTGGAATGCGTTCACGATGCTCGCGCAGCGATGCACGGAACAGGTCGGACAAGTCGGAGATCGCCATCTCGGCGGCGCGCGGATTGCTGCGCGTCAGTGCCGCGATCGTGTTCATGCTGTTGAACAGGAAATGAGGCCGGATGCGTGCCTGCAGCGCGCGAACACGGCTCTGCGCTTCCGCCTCGACATTGCTGCGCCACTGGTGCGTGACGTAGAAATAGCGCAGCGCCAGCCCGCCCGCGATTGCGCCGACCGCGAGATTGCGCAACAGGAACTGGAGGTGCTCGACACCCGGATGCGGCACCTCGATGCCGAGCACCCGGTTCGAATACATGGAGATCCACCAGGCGCCCTCGGTGACCATGGCCGTGACGGCAAGCATGAGCAGGAGCGAGACGATCGAGCCTTTGAGTACGTCGAGCCGCGACAGCAGGCGGCGCGAGGCGCAGAGCAGGGCGGCCGTGCCGAGCGCGGCCCATAGCAGGAACATCGACGTCTGCGACAGATCCGGCCAGAACTGGCCGGATAATCCCACCCGCGCCAGCGTCAGGAGCATCGCGACGAGTTCGGCGATCAGGATCACGGCCAGCACGCTTTGCGCCCGGCAGAAATCCGGCAGGTAGAATTCCGGGCGTTCGCGCGCGACGGTCATCCTCCGCCCCCGGCGAATAGCGGCATCTTGAGCCGGAAGATCGTCGAGATGTCCTCCTCGCCGTGACCGGTCGCGATCAGTCGCGCATAGTCGGCCAGCGTCGTTTCGACGACCGGCAGCACCGCCCCGTGGCGCGCCGCCATGTCGCGGCAGATGCGCAGGTCCTTGTCGTGCAGCCGGACGCGGAAACCCGCCGGATATTCGCCGCGAGCCATGAACGGCGCGCGGTGGACGAAGTACCAGGACGCGCCCGCGCCCTGGCCCAGGATCTCGATCACGCGGTCGAGCGGCAGCCCTTCGGCCTGCGCGAACGCCATCGCTTCGGCGGCGACCTGGATCGCGCCTGCGCAGAGGATCTGGTTGGTCGCCTTGGTTGCCTGGCCCGCGCCGCTCGGTCCCATGCGCACGATCGTGCGGCCGAGTGCGGCCAGCACCGGTTGCGCGCGCTCGAAGGCATCGACGTCGCCGCCGCACATGATCGCAAGCGTCGCGTTCTTCGCGCCTTCGACGCCGCCGCTGACCGGGCAGTCGAGCAGCGAACCGCCGGCCGCCGCCAGCCGCCTGGCAGCATTGCGTGCCGTATCGGCGGAGACCGTCGAACAGTCGATGACGATGCAGGATTTTCGCAGCCGCGGGAGCAGGGCGTCGACCACTGCGAGCAGGTCGGCGTCGGCGGAGACGCAGGTAACGATGAAATCACAGGCGGCGGCCAGATCCGCCGGCGAGTCGAATGCCCGGCAGCCGGTTTCGTCTGCAAAGGCCTGCGCCCGTGCGGAAGTTCGATTCCAGACGCCGGTGAAGATTCCCGCGCGATGCAGGTTGCGGGCCATGGGCAGGCCCATCGCTCCGAGTCCAATGAGTCCGACGTTCATGGCGGGCCTTATTCTGCCCGCTTTGGCCGATCAGCTGCAGTAATCGTCCACGGACTGCTTCGCGCTGGCGCGAGCGTCGCTGAGTTCCTTGTCGGTCAGGTAGATGCGCTGGCCATCCGTTTCGCGGAACAGCCGTCGCGCTTCGGTGTACTGCTTGTAGCGCTCCTGCGCCAGCTTGCAGCGCTCGACCCTGACCCTCTCGGCATCGGCCGCTGCGGCCGCGACCGCTTCGTTCGAGGGCGGCGGTTGCGGGAACGATGCAGCGACGGACGGCGTGGTCGTGTCGTCTCCCGGGTCGCCGTTATCGTAATCGTCGCCGGTCTCGTACCCGTTCCCCTCGTCGTCGACATCACCCACATGGTGATCGTAGATGCCGAGAAGCCTCGCACCGCTCTGCTTTGGCGGCAGGTCGGTGTAATGGATCTGGCCGGACGAATCGAGCCATTTATAGATGGTTTCCGCTCCGGCGACCGCCGACAGGCTGGCAATCACGAGCGCAATCAGCAATTTCTGCAGCATCTTGACCTCCGGGTCACGGCAAAGTGTGGGCCTTCCGGGGTGCGAAACCTTTGACCCCCGTCACATTGGGGGCGCCGATCCTCTGGTCGCAGTGTAGCCGACGGGGACGAGGGCCTGGAAAGGGGTTGAAATGCCCGTTCGAGGGCCAATTCCCGGGCTGCCGGTCCCAGGACTTCTTCCATATGAAACCTCCGGGCGTCCGGAAAATTGCCGCCACCGGCCAGATACGGCGCAGCCGCCGGCCATCGGATCCCGGTAGCGTTTCTGCGGGAATTGCAGTTTCCGTGCCAGCCGGGAGCGGGATTGAGATTCAACGGCTTACAGTGGAGCGGGCCGGGTCGCCGACCGCCCGTCGCAGCATTCCGGCGCAGGGTTGACGCCATCCTGCCCGCTCGTGATGCTTGGGCGAACACGGAGCGCGGCCATGGCATTCGATCCCCGATCACTCGACGAACTCGCACGCAAGCTGGCGGAAGCCGTTCCGCCCGGTCTCACCGCGCTCCGGAACGACCTCGAGCAGAACTTCAAGGCCATCCTGCAAAGCGGTCTGGCGAAGCTCGATCTCGTCACGCGGCAGGAATTCGACGTCCAGGCCGGCGTGCTGAAGCGCAGCCGCGAGCGACTCGAGGAACTCGAACGGCGCATGACCGCGCTCGAACAGAACAGGAAAAAGTAACGCTCGCGGGCGGGCGCCCGTGAATCTGGCGACCGTCGTCACCCGGGCCCAGTTCGGGCTCGACGCGCCCTGCGTGCGCGTCGAGGTGTACTGCGGGGCGGGGCTGCCACAGTTTTCCGTCGTCGGCCTCGCCGAAACGGCCGTTCGCGAAAGCCGTGAGCGCGTGCGCGCCGCGCTCGCATTTGGCGGCCGCGAGTTTCCGGCCGGCCGGGTTACCGTCAATCTCGCGCCTGCTGACTTGCCGAAGGAGGGTGGCCGCTTCGATCTCGCGATCGCGCTCGGCATCCTGGCGGCTTCCGGCCAGTTGCCGGCATCCTCGCTCGAAGGCACGGAGTTCTACGGAGAGCTGTCGCTGTCGGGAGAATTGCGGCCGGTACGCGGCGTCCTGGCGGCGGCCGTGCATGCGGTTCGTGAGCGGCACCGGATCGTGGTGCCGGCGCCGAATGCGGACGAAGCGCGGGTCGCGGCGGGCGCCGTGGTGGCCGCGGGCCGGACGCTGGATGCCGTCTGCAATGGATTGCAGGGCGGCGCCGGTCTCGAATTCCGTACCGGCGTGACGCTACCGGCTTCCACCGCCCCGGCGCCTGATATCGTCGACGTGCGCGGCCAGGCCGGGGCGAAACGCGCGCTCGAGATTGCCGCGGCGGGCGGGCACAGCCTGCTGCTGATCGGCCCGCCCGGCGCCGGCAAGAGCATGCTCGCGCAACGCCTGCCGGGCCTCCTGCCGCCGCTGGACGAACATGAAGCGCTCGAATGCGCGATGCTGCATTCGCTCGTCCGGGAATTGCCGCCGGTGGCCGAATGGCGTCGCCGGCCATTCCGCGCGCCACATCATGGCGCGTCCGCCGCCGCCGTGGTCGGAGGCGGTGGCCGCCTGCGGCCCGGCGAAATCTCGCTCGCCCATCACGGCGTGCTGTTTTTAGACGAGCTGCCGGAATACCGGCGCGACCTGCTGGAGGCGCTGCGGGAACCGCTCGAAACGGGATCGGTCAGCGTCGCGCGCGCCGCCTGGCGGGGACAGTTTCCGGCGCGCTTTCAGCTCGTGGCTGCGATGAATCCCTGCCCCTGCGGCTTCGCCGGCGATCCGAACGGCCGCTGCCGCTGCACGCCGCCGCAGATCCAGCGTTACCTCTCGAAGCTTTCAGGACCGTTGCTGGACCGCATCGACCTGCATGTCGAGGTGCCGCGGCTCGAATACTCGGCATTGCGGCCCCTGGCATCGCCGGCGGAAACGAGTGCCGCCGTGGCGGAGCGCGTGCTCGGCGCGCGCGGGCGGCAACGCGAGCGAGGCGCCGTCAATGTCGTGCTGGACCAGCAAGCGCTCACCCGCGCCTGCGGGCTTGGCCCGCGCGAGCATCAGTTGCTGGACGCGGCGTCCAGACGTCTCGGACTGTCGGCTCGCGCCTGTCACCGGATCCAGCGCGTGGCGCGCACGATCGCCGACCTGGCGGCAGGCGATCGGGTCGGGGTCGAGGAACTGTCGGAAGCGATCGGTTACCGACGGCTCGACCGCGAGCCGCGGGCGCGGGCGGGATGAGACTATTGCGCCGTCGTGGCCATGTGTTCGACGGCGGCTTTCACGGCGTCGTCGGACAGGTCCACGCGACCGCCCTTGGCGGGCATGAAACCCGTGGCACCCTGGTAGCCCTCGATGGCGTGCTTCTCGAGCGTCGCCATGCCCTGTGCGAGGCGCGGCGCCCAGGCCGCCTTGTCGCCGAGCTTCGGCGCGCCGGCAAGGCCTGGCCCATGGCAGGCCGTACAGGCTGATTCGTAGACGGACTTGCCGTCGGTCGGCGCGGCCGTGCCTTCATCGGCCGGGCCTGCGCCCGTTGCCGGCGGCGTGACCGGGGCGAAGATCGCAAGGGCCGAATTGTCCTGGCCTGCGACCGCAACCTGGCCGAATGGCTTGATGCGCGCGTGTGCTTCCGCCTGCATCAATGGATCGCCCGTGTCGCGCGCGCCTTTCGGGCCGCTGTCGACACCGCGTGAAATGCCGATCAGGACGAGCGAAATCGCGACCAGGATGCCGAGCACAGCGCTGAAAACGGTCTTGAAATGCCGGTCGGCGTTGGCCATTCGGGATGCTCGCGACTGTCGGATCGGGAAACCGGAATTATAGCGTCCGGCGGGCGTGGCCGCTAAAATCGCGCTCCAGTCAAAAACGCGCCCGTAGCTCAGCTGGATAGAGTGACGGTCTCCGAAGCCGTAGGTCGTGGGTTCGACTCCCGCCGGGCGCGCCAATTCCGGATCAAGAGGCACTCCGTGAGGAGGGGCTTTTTTGCATGCGTGACGAAGTCCTGGGATTCTGGTTTGAGGAAATCGAGGCGCAGTCGTGGTGGGCGGTCGATCCCGATTTCGACCGGCAGGTCAGGGATCGTTTTCTCAGTTTGCTTGAAAAGGCCGCGCGGGGCGAGTTGTTCGACTGGCGTCGGGACGCGCAGGGCCGGCTCACGGAGATCATCGTTCTCGACCAGTTTTCGCGCAACATCCACCGGAATACGCCCGCCGCGTTCGCGCAGGATCCGATGGCCCTGGCGCTGGCTCAGGAAGCGGTCAGCGGCGGCGCCCATCGGTCGCTCGCTCCCGTCGAATGCACGTTCCTGCTGATGCCGTACATGCACAGCGAATCGCGGCGCATTCACCTGGTGGCGGAAAGCCTGTTTCGCGAGTTCACGCCGCCGCACAACCATGAGTTCGAACTCAAGCACAAGGCCATCATCGATCGCTTCGGCCGTTATCCGCATCGAAACGCCATCCTGGGCCGCGAGTCGAGCGCCGAGGAAGTCGAGTTCCTCAGGCAGCCGGGATCCGCCTTTTGACGCGCGGGCGCCAGGCTGCCGATCGCGATAACCTGCCCGGGTAGCGACCGACGATACTCCGCGCCAAATGCGGTCCGCCGACGACGAAGTCCGTCGAGACGATCGATGTCTATGGCCCGGCCACGAGCGGCGCCGGGCGTGTCAAGCGCGGCACTTCGACGATCGAAACCTGGACCTATAACCGGGGCAGCCAGTCCTTCGCGATGATCGTGACCATCGTGGACGGCAGGATCAAGAGCATGGTACGCGGGGAGTGATGCCTCACTTCATCAGCGTGACGTGGCCCTTCAGCTCGTACCTGCGTTCGTTGCCTTTCACCGCGCAGGAAGAAACGACGACATCGTTCATCTGGTAACGGCCGTCCGGGCCGCCCAATACCGCGCTCTTGATGGGCTTGCCGCTGGCACAGAGACGCGCCAGCTGCGCGGTGGACGCATCGCCGGGCTCGGGCACGGCAAAGGTCACGGTCTGGATTTCTCCGGCCGCCGGCGACGTAATCACCGTCTTTGGCTTATGCATGCGCTTGCCGGTTGCAAGTCCGCTGGCGGAGTCGCGCGGCGCGAGGACGCCGGCCTGGGATGCGCCGAACGACCACGACTGCAGCTCGATGGTTGCCGCCCTGGCGCCGGATTTCGATTCGCCATCGACGCCGTCGAATTTGATGTAGTAATCGGAAGCGGCCAGGGACGCGGTCGCGGCGAGCAGGATGCCGCTGATGACTACGGTTGAAAGCACGGTCTTGCGCACGGCGAGATCCTCCGGTGAACTTGCCCGCAGTCTCGCACGGCCCCGGTCGGGGAGATCGTGATGCGCTGCCCGGTTTACGTCGGGTCAGCGGACTTCGAAGCGGTTTGCGACGACCGGCTTACCGGCGATCAGGCAGACCACGACGTAATGCCCGACCGGCCATTTGCCGGCCGTGTCCCAGCCCATATTGGCGGCCGAGTATCCGCCCGGCCATGTCGGCCCGGGTTCGTAGCGCATTTCGGCCGGCGGCATGACTTGCCCATCCGGCCAGTAGTAATGACAGGCGACCGGGACGGTCACCGTGCGGCCGGGCGGGGAGTGCGTGAACTCGAGTTCGACGCCGATGCGCCGCGTGTCCGCGGCCTCGAACGATTCCGTATATTGCCGATCGGCTTTTGCC
>DATKBY010000100.1:0-17916 GCA_035513555.1 Steroidobacteraceae bacterium
GGTGTCCTGCAAAGTCTGCGCATCGATCGTACCTTCGTCGACCGTGACGGCGTGCGCTGGGTCATCGACTGGAAGACCAGCGCGCACGAAGGCGGCGATCGCGAAGCGTTTCTGGATAACGAGCTGGAGCGCTATCGCAACCAGCTCGAACGATATGCGCGGGTCATGCAGCTCGTCGATCCGGACCGGCCGCAGCGAGTGGGACTCTACTTTCCGCTGCTCGACGCCTGGCGGGAAATCTAGAGCGTGCCCTCGACGCTGAATGGCCGCCGGCCGCTGGCATCGGGCGGCCCGAGAAAGGAAAGGGTGTCGAAGATCGCGGGCCCGGCGCCGGGGCCTGGCGCGACCTCGCCGCTCAAGAAATAGCGGCCGTCGCTCTGGAGCTCGATCGCGCCGCGCACGCGCAGCGGCCCGCCGAGGTCGCGCAGGCGCCCGGTCAGCATTTCGGTACCGACCGCGCCTTCGCCCACGACCAGCTCGAAGTCGCCCAACTGCGCACCGCTGGCGCCCGGCGCGCGCAGTTCCCGCACGAAGAGTTTTCCGGCCGCTTCGCCGGCGCGGCGCTCGATAATGCGGATGCGCCCGAGATCGAGCTCGAGCCGGCCGGTCCAGCCCGCCGGCGTCGCGATCCCTTCGAACGCGGCGATCGGCGACTGGCCCTGCACATTCGTCGCCTCGAGCCCGTCGCCGTCAAAGTTTCCGGACAGATCGGCCGTGAAGCGGCCGCCCGGCGGCTTCAGTGTGGCGCGGCAGGACCACCGCAGCATGACCAGATGCCAGGGCCGGCAGAACCAGTCGATCGCACCGACCGCCCGACCTTCGATGCGCAATTCCGCAGCCTGTCCGGACCAGATCGTGCCGGCGACCCCGGTCATGGCGTAGCCGGCGGGCAGGCGCTTGGTCAGCTGCGCCGCGGGAATCATCGCAACCAGGAATACGGCGAACGCGGCGGTGCCGGCCGCGATCAGGCTGGCGCGCCGGGACATCCGGGTCAGGGGCCGCGCAGGACCAGCGTCGCGTCGACGAGTCCCGCTTCGCCTGTCCTGCTGACGCTGGCGGTTTCCGCGATGACGTTGCGTTCCTTCTGCAGGCGTGCGAGCAACAGCGCAAGCGAGTCGAACGACGCTGCCGTGAAACGCGCGCGGATGGCGCCGGTGCCGGCCGGCTCGATGCCGGCGAGGGCGGCGCCGAGGCCGCCTTCCTGGGCCATCCGGTCAACGGCGATCGTGAGCGATTCGCCGGGACGCGCTGCGGGCGCGGCCTGCAGGCGAGGCGTGGCCGCTTCTATCCAGGCGAGATCCTGCCGTCGGCGCTCCACGCGGTCCTCGGCGACCGCGACGGCGCTTCCAAGCTTCCAGACGGCGCCGGCCACCAGCAGCACGAGGGCCGCGGCGCCGCCGAACGTCACCATGCGCTGCTCGCGTTCATCGAGGGTCGCGTACCAGCCACGCAGATTCATGATGCCGGCCCCGCCTGGATGCGGACCTGCGCCTGCACGCCGCCTTCGCCTGCATTGGTGGAAGCGACATCCGCGTTCAGACCGCGCGCGTTTATAGCCTGCGCGAAGCGCGCTACCGCATCCGTATTGGGAGCGATCATCTGCAGTTCGAGCGCGCGGTCGCGCCAGCCCAGGGATTCGAGCGTCGGTCCCGGACTGGCGGCGATCGCGCCGCCGACCGCGGCGAGCTGTGTCAGCAGCCCGCCCGCATCGGCTGTCCCGCCGCCGCCCAGGCGCTGCGCAACCTGGGCTCGCGCGTCGTCAATGCGCTCTACGTCGGGCAGCGCAATACGCGCAGCCTGCTCGATCGCGGCGTCGAGGCGCTGCTGCTCGGCGTTCAGGCGAAACAGGTCATAGCCTTGCACGCCGAGATGCAGGACCAGCGCCGCAATCGCGAGCATCGCGGCCGGGCGCCAGCGCAGCCATTCCGCGGCCCAGCCGGTGCGCCTTGCGAATGCTCCCTGCATCAGCGACAGGGCATCGCTGCGCACCGCCTGCGACGCCAGCAGCGGCAAGGCGCCGTCCGGCAACAGCTGGAGCTCAAGGCTGCCGGTCACTTCCCGCAGCGCCTCGATCATCTCGCGCGAATGCTGCCAGTCCTGCTGCGATACGTAGAGATGCACGTGGCGGTCGTCGCCCTCGAGACCCGCGAGCGCGAAGGCTTCGGTCAGCGGTTCGGCGTCCAGCGCAAACGGCAGGAGTCCCGGCGGGCGCACCAGCAACTGGCCGGTATCGATGACGGCGACGGTCTTGCCGGGATTGTCCGGCACGCACAGCATGTCCGGAATGATCGCCTGCGGGTCGAGGCCCGCAGCCTGCAATGCATCGAGCCAGCCGCGCAACTCCTCGCGGCGGAGCGCAGCGACCAGTGTCGCTCCGGCGCCGTCGGTCGGACCGATCGCGAACTGGAACTGCTCGACTTCGCCCGCCAGCGATTCTTCCATCGCGTACGGGACAATCTGTGCGAGCCGGCTGCCGCTCTTCACCGGCAGTTCAGGCTTCGCGAGCGTCACGCTCGAGCCCGGCGCGATGACGATCAGCGGCCGTTCCGCCGCGATCGGCGCGGCATCCGCGAGACTGCCGGTCGACACCGGCCCAATGCGCCCGCCATCCGCGCCGGTGACGACCCAGCTGACCGGATTGGCGAGACGCAGAACCAGGAATTGATTCATGCCAGCTACTCGGTGCCCGTTGAACGCAGCACAGTCCGGCTGCCGCCGGCGCTGGACCGCTCGATCAGACTGTACAGCGTGAGTTCCGAGGTGCCAATACGCACAGCCGTCACGGCGCGGAACCAGTTCGAAGTTTCGGAAATTGAAGGCTGGAGAGCCTGAAAAACGTCCGGATCGAGCGTCGCCTGCAGGTCTGCAATGGTCGGAAAGCAGCCGTCCCGCCGGTTCGAGGTCAGCAGTTCGGCATCGCCGAAGTCCGTGCCGCCCTCGATCAGCGCTGCGAGGATCGGCGCGGCGGCCGTGCAGACGTTGATCGTCGTTCCGACCGGCAGCGCGGCGACATAGGGACGGATGCGCTCGTACTCCTCGAGCGTCATGCCGGGCAACGCGAGTATCTCCGTCACGGTCGTCACCGGGCTGTTCGCGGCCCGATAAGGCGGATTCTGCGCGAGGTAGGTGCCGTCCTCGGCGCCCTCCGGAAATCCCGGCACGGTATCCGCGTCTAGCCAGTCCGCCAGGATGCGTGCCCAGCGCGGTTCGGCGCCCGCGTACGTGAGCAGGCGCTCGAAGCGCGCAATCGCGGGCTCGTTCACGGTGCCGTCGTTCAGAATCAGGTTGTTGATATTGAACCGGCCCTGCATGTCCTCGAGCGCGCCGCGGACTTCGCCGCCGTCAACCGGCAGCGGCGGCAGCGGCTGGGCCCAGGGTTCCGAAAAATCATCCGTCTGCGAGTCCTTTCGGTCATCCCGCAGCACCTCGATGGCCCAGGCTTCGGCGCCGAGCGCGACGTGCCAGCCCTGGTCGAGCGAGATGAGCCCGGACGTGCGGCGCAGGTCGAGCGATGCGCGGGTGCCGATGTGCACGGCCAGCACCGTTGCGATGGCAACCAGCACGATGGCCGTGATCAGCGCGACGCCCTGTTGCTTCACCCCGGCACCTCGATCAGTCGCCGCAGCTCTCCGTAATCGGCCAGAACGATCGTGATCTCCACCGCGAGCGGCCGCAGGCGAAACCCGAAATCGGCAGTGCTGCCGACCGGCGGCCACTCGGCGACCCATTCGCGGCCGTTGTTCATGTAGCGGATCTCGACGCTGTCGACGTCCTGCAGCAGTTCGCGGGCGATCGGCGGAGTCGCGAGCGTCGCGTCGGTCACGTTCCAGTGCTCGCGGATCAATTTGCGTTCTTCGAGGCGGTAACTGACGCGCTGCACGGTGCCGCGCGGCATGCCGGCGCCGTTCGGCCAGCCCGCATGCGTGAGTTCGACCAGCGCGACCGCATTCGGATCGCGCATCAGCGCTGCGCGATAGCCATCGCCGATCGTCTCGCGCACGGGACGGGGCGCGACAGTTCGGAAATCGCTGGCCAGCAGGTGCATCGCCCGCTGAACCTCGCGCAGCCGGGCGAGGTGGCCTTCCGCCATCTCGACTTCGACGCGCGCCTCACCGACCGTGCGGTAGGCCAGCACGGCCATGATCACCATGATGACGGTGGCGACCAGGATCTCGAGTAGCGTGAAGCCCCTTTGACGGCCGCGCATCAGGTTGCGCCCGCCGCGACGCCATCGCCGGGATTGACGCCGCCGGCATTCCAGGGCGTGGCGGAGGGGCCGGTCGCCATGGCGGCAGCTCCGACGAATCCGGCGAGACTGACGAGCGAGGAGCCCTCGGCGTCGTCCTCGCGCCGGACGCTGATGTCCACGCGGCGCAGGCCCTCGACCTGCGTATTGGCGACCTTCTGCACCCACATCCAGCGTCGTCCCGCGAACTCGAGGTCGCCCTCGATCTCGTCGACCGAAGGCATCTCGCCGGACAGCCGGATCTCGGTCAGGCGATTGTCGGCAATCCAGGAGGCGAAGCTGCGATCGCGCAGATAGGCCACATTGTGGGCGGTGTCGCCCAGAACCTTGAAAACCGCCAGCATGCCGATTGCGACGATCGCGAGCGCGACCAGCACTTCGATCAGCGTGAATCCGCGGTCGTCGCGGAGTTCATTCGTCGGCATGGCGCTCGATTTCCATCGTGCCGTCCGCGCTTCCGGTCAGCGTGATGCGGCCGGCGCCGCTTCGTGCCATCGCGAGCAGATAGGGCGTCATGTCACCGCTGCCCCAGGCGATGAGCTGAGGGAGCCTCGTCTCCTGCGCGCCCGCCCTGCGCAACAGCACGGGGCGCCCCTCCAGCACGAGTTCGAACGCCAGTCCGGGTGGCAACTCGTGGGATTGCAGTACCGGATCGCCCTCGACTTCCGCCCATCGCAGTTCGAACCCGTCGAAGCGCAGGAACTCGTAACGGCCGGCCTCGATGCGCAGCCCGTAGTCGCGGCCCTCGAGCTGCGCCTGCTCCTGCAGGAGCGCGATGGCATTCGCCAGGCGCTTGCTTTCTTCCTCGATTTCGCGATCGTCCCCGAGCAGCCCGATGGACAGCGTTGCGACCGTCGCCATGATGCCGATGATCACGACAACGACCAGGATCTCGATCAGCGTCATGCCGCGCTGGCCGCGGCGTGGCGGATTGCCGGCGCGGATCACGGCGCGCTCAGGCCGTCAGTCGATGTTCCAGTTGCCGATATCCGCGTCGGAACCTTCGCCACCGGGCTGGCCGTCTGCGCCCAGCGTATAGAGGTCGTACGGCAGGCCATGGTTGCCGGGCTGGAGATAGATGTAGTCATTGCCCCACTGGTCCTTTGGCACGGTGCGGGACTTCAGGTATCCCTGCGGGCGCCAGTTGCGTGCAACAGGCTCGGATTCCGGCGCCTTTACCAGCGCTTCGAGCCCCTGCTGCGTCGTCGGATAGCGGAAATTGTCCATCTGGTACATGTCGAGCGCGGTGCCGAGCGAGCGGATATCGAGCCGGGTTGCCTTGATGCGGGCGCTGTCGACCTGGCCCAGCAGCTGCGGGCCGATCAGGGCGCCGAGGATCGCGATGATCACCAGCACGACCATGATCTCGATCAGCGTGAAGCCGGACGAGCGGCGTGAAATCAGGGCCATTCAATTCTCCTGCCCCGGTATCTGGGACGACCCGTTGAATAACCATGATGATAACAGAGCAGTTCCGCGGTCCCCGACGGGCCGCCCGCCTTGTGACCCCGCTCAACCTATAATCCGGGTAATGGTGCCGGGTCGTACTTTCGTAATCTGGGCGGCCACAGACTACGAAAGTACGACCCGGCACCAAAAGGGGAGAGCGGATCGATGCTGGGGATGATGTTTCCGGGACAAGGCTCCCAGTCAGTCGGCATGCTCTCGTCGCTTGCCGCCGACGAACCCGTCATCCAGCAGACCTTTACCGAGGCTTCGGCCACGCTCGGCTACGACCTGTGGACGCTCTGCCAGCAGGGTCCGGAGGAAAAATTATCGGAGACCGACCGGACGCAGCCGGCCATGCTGGCAGCCGGCGTCGCCGTCTGGCGGGCCTGGAAGCGTCGCGGCGGGCGCAGGCCCGCGGTCATGGCCGGGCATAGCCTTGGCGAATACAGCGCGCTCGTCTGCGCGGGCGCGATCGAATTCGCGGCCGCCATCGATCTGGTTCGTTTCCGCGGCGAGGCAATGCTGCGTGCCGTGCCCGCGGGCGCCGGCGCCATGGCAGCAGTGCTCGGCCTGGACGATGCGGTGATCGAAGCGGCGTGCGCGCAGTCGGCGCAGGGTGAAATCGTCGAGCCGGTCAATTACAACGCGCCGGGCCAGCTGGTGATCGCGGGCCACGTAGCGGCCGTGGCGCGCGCGATGGAGGCATGCAAGGCGCAGGGCGCGAAGCGCACCGTCCTGCTGCCGGTATCGGTGCCATCGCACAGCGCACTGATGAAGCCTGCGGCGGAGGAATTGCGAGGGCGCCTGCAGTCGTTCCCGATCCACATCCCGGAAATCCGGGTGCATTCCTTCGATGGCGGAAGTTACGACAGTGCGGATGGCATCCGCGACGGTTTGTACCGGCAGCTGTTCAATCCGGTGCGCTGGTCGGCTATCGTCGCGGCGATGATTGATTCCGGGACGAAGCAGTTGTGCGAGTGCGGTCCGGGGAAGGTGCTTGCCGGCCTTGCGCGCCGCGCACCGGGCGGTCGCGATCTCGCGATCTATGCCATTGACAGCGGGGCGTCTCTCGATGCCGCGCTGGCCGCAACAACCGGGAGCGATGAACCATGACGAGTCGGACCCTGTCAGGCGAGATCGCGTTCGTCACCGGCGCCTCGCGCGGCATCGGCCACGCCATCGCACTCGCACTCGGCGCCGAAGGCGCGACCGTCATTGGTACCGCTACCGGGGCGAACGGCGTCGTCGCGATTGATGAAGCGCTCAAGGCAGCCGGCGTCGCCGGCCGCGGCATCGTGCTCGACGTCGCCAATGGTCCCGCGATCGACGCCGCCGTGACTGACGTCGAAAGCCGTGAAGGCGCGATTTCGATTCTGGTCAACAACGCTGGCATCACGCGCGACACGCTGCTGCTGCGCATGAAACCCGAGGATTGGGAGGCGGTGATCGACACCAACCTGGGCTCGGTTTTCCGCCTCAGCAAGGCAGTGCTGCGCGGCATGATGAAGGCGCGCAAGGGTCGCATCGTCAACATCGCGTCGGTCGTCGGACTGGTCGGCAACCCCGGACAGGCGAATTACTGCGCGGCGAAAGCGGGCATCGGCGGATTCACGCGCTCGCTTGCGCGCGAAGTCGCCTCGCGCGGCATCACGGTCAACGTAGTCGCGCCGGGCTTCATCGACACCGATATGACGAAGTCGCTGACGGATGAGCAACGGCAAGGGCTGTCGGCGCAGATCCCGCTCGGACGGCTTGGCCAACCCGCCGATATCGCGGCTGCCGTGTGCTTTCTGGCCGGACCTGCGGCCGCCTGGATCACCGGGGAAACCCTGAACGTGAACGGCGGCATGCACATGGCGTGATTTATAAGGGTTGTTGCGGGCCAAAAATGCTTTCAGAAACAGTGCACAAGAAAGGTTTCTGGTAGCCAGTGGGGGGTCCGTGGCATAGAATGGCGGCCCCGGCCGGCAAGCGCCGTCATGGGCATCACTAGGTGAGGGACATCAAACCGATGAGCACAGTCGAAGAACGAGTAAAGAAGATCGTCGCCGAGCAACTCGGGGTCAAGGACGAGGAGGTCACCAATGACGCTTCGTTCGTGGACGATCTGGGTGCCGACTCACTGGATACGGTCGAGCTCGTGATGGCGCTCGAAGAAGAGTTCGAGACCGAAATACCGGACGAGGATGCCGAGAAAATTACCACGGTGCAGCAGGCGATCGATTACATCGTCCAGCATCAGTCCAAGGCCTGAAGTCATTCGTGTGCGAGCCCCGGCAGGACTGCCGGGGCTCGCTGCGTCATACCGGTCGCATCAGCCGGAGGTAGCGCCTTGAGCAAGCGACGCGTCGTCGTGACGGGCCTCGGCATGATCTCGCCGCTCGGCACGACGGTTGCCGACAGCTGGGTCGGCGCACTCGCGGGCCGGAGCGGCATCGGTCCCATTACGCGTTTCGATACGACGGGATTTCCCTGCACGATTGCCGGCGGCATAACGGATTTCGACGCGTCGAAGTACATGCCGGCGAAGGAAGCGCGCCGCATGGATCTCTTCATGCAGTACGGCGTCGCGGCCGGCGTTCAGGCGATCGCGGATGCGGGGCTCGAGGTGACCGACGCGAACCGGGCGCGCGTCGGGCTGGTGTTCGGCGCCGGTATCGGCGGGCTCGCGACCATCGAGGAGAATTTCGCCCGATTCCTTGAATCGCGGACGCCAAAGAAGATTTCGCCGTTCTACATTCCCGCCAGCATCGTCAACATGATCTCGGGCCACCTGTCGATCATGTACGGGATGATGGGACCCAATCTCGCCGTCACCACGGCCTGCACGACCTCGACGCACGCAATCGGCATCGGCATGCGCACGATCCAGTACGGCGACGCGGATGTGATCGTGGCCGGAGGCGCCGAGATGGCGCAGACGCCGACGGCGGTCGGCGGCTTCAGCCAGGCGCGCGCGGTATCGACCCGCAACGACGAGCCGGAGAAGGCGAGCCGGCCCTGGGATCGCGACCGGGACGGATTCGTGATGGGCGACGGTGCCGGCGCAATCGTGCTCGAGGAATACGAATACGCGAAAGAGCGCGGCGCGCCGATGCTGGTGGAACTGATCGGCTTCGGCATGAGCGGGGACGCGTATCACATCACGGCGCCACCCGAGGATGGCGCCGGCGCGCGGCTGTCCATGGAGAATTGCCTGCGCGACGCCGGCATTGATGCGGCCGATGTGCAGTACGTCAACGCCCATGCGACGTCGACGCCGCTCGGCGACGTGGCCGAAACCACGGCCATCAAGAACGCCTTTGGCGCCCATGCGGCAGGCCTTGCCGTCAGTTCGACCAAGTCCATGACCGGCCATCTGCTGGGCGCGGCGGGCGTGGTCGAGGCGATTTTCAGTGTGCTTGCGATCCGGGATCAGGTCGCGCCGCCGACCATCAATCTGGACCATCCGGGAGAAGGCTGCGATCTCGACTTCGTGCCGCATACGGCGCGGCAGATGCGGATTGAAACGGCCATCAGCAATTCCTTCGGTTTCGGCGGCACCAACGGCACGCTGCTTTTCCGCGCCTTGCGCTGATTGCCCGCGGCCCCGGGATGCGGCGGCTGACTTCCTCGATACGCGACCTCCCCGCAATGGCGGATCCCGCAGGCCGGATGCTCGCGCTGCACGTGGCGTTTCCGGCGCGATATCCGGTGCTGCTCGACAGTGCGGCGAACGGCAGCGCGCTCGGCCGCTTCAGCCTGTTGCTGGCCGCACCGGGCGAGCGCCTGACGCTGGATGACGTCGGCCGGTTGAACGGTCCCGGTTCAGGCGACGGCTTCTGCGAAAGGCTCAATCACTGGTGGCGCGAGGAAGCCGCCGATCCGCCGTCCGCGCCCTGGCCATTCGCCGGCGGATGGTTCGTGTACCTGGGCTATGAGCTCGCCTCGGAGATCGAACCGACGCTGAAGCTGCCGCGCTCGCCGTTGCCGCTGGTCGCCTGCGCCTGGCGCATGCGCGCCGCCTGGCTGCACGATCACCTGACCGGCCGGAGCGTGATCGTCGCGGAAGCCGGCGCGGAACCGGAGGCCGCGGCACTGCGCGCGGACATCGACGACGCGCCGCCATTCGCGGTCGTGCCGGCGCGGAGCGGGGCGATCGTGGAAGACGATCCGGCGCTGTACCTCGAAGCCTGCCGCCGGACACTGCGGCACATCGCGGCCGGCGATGTCTATCAGGCGAATATCGCGCGGGCGTGGCGCACGCGGCTGCCCGGGGACTCATCGGCGGCCACCGTGTACGCGAATCTGCGCGCGGCGAATCCGGGCGCCTTTGCTGGCCTCGCGCAACTCGGCGGGTTCGCCGTCCTGTCGAGTTCGCCCGAGCGGCTCGTCCGGGTGCGCGGCCGGCACGTGGATACGCGGCCGATTGCAGGCACGCGCCCGCGCACTACCGGCACCGACAACCGTTCGATCGGCGAGCTGACCGGCAGCGCCAAGGAGCGCGCCGAGCACGTCATGCTGATCGACCTCGAGCGCAACGATCTCGGACGACTCTGTGAACCCGGAACGGTCCACGTTGACGAATTCATGGTGGTCGAGAGCTATGCCCACGTGCATCACATCGTCTCGAATGTCAGCGGACTGCTGCGTCCGGATGTCGCGCCGGGGGACGTGGTCCGCGCGCTGTTCCCGGGCGGTACGATCACCGGCTGTCCGAAGGTGCGCTGCATGCAGCTCATCGGCGACCTCGAGGGCGTCGGGCGCGGTGCCTACACCGGTTCCATCGGCTACCTCGCGCGGGACGGGAGCATGGACCTCAACATCCTCATCCGGACGATGACGCTGCGTGACGACATGCTCGAGTGGCGTGCCGGCGCGGGCATCGTTGCCGACTCGGAGCCGGAACGGGAGCTCGACGAAACCCGCGCCAAGGCGCGCGGCCTGCTGCGGTCGCTCGGAAGCGAAGCCTGATGGCCGCCATCGTCAATGGCCGCGCGGACGGCTGTATCGATCCGGCGGATCGCGGCCTGCTGTACGGCGATGGCCTGTTCGAGACCATCGCCATGCGGGACGGTCGCGCGCGTTTCCTGGACTGGCACCTCGAACGGCTGGCCGAAGGCGGAAGGCGCCTCGCATTGCCATTGCCCGAGGCAGCGTTGCTGAAGCACGAGATAGAACGCGCCTGGCCGCAAGGCCGCGGCGTCGTGAAGCTGATCCTGACCCGCGGCGTCGGCGAGCGGGGCTATCGCCCGTCCCCGGAACCGCAGGTGACCCGCATCGTCTCCGGATATGCGTGGCCACCGGACGTCGAAGCGCGCAATAAGGGCATCCGGCTCGGCATCTGCCGCACGCGCCTCGGCCGGAATGCGGCACTCGCCGGGATCAAGCATCTGAACCGCCTGGAACAGGTTCTGGCGCGGGCAGAATGCGATGATGCGCGAATGGATGAGGGCCTCATGCTGGATGACCGGGAACATGCGATCTCCGGAACGATGAGCAACGCGTTCTTCCGCCTGGAACGGGGCTGGATCACGCCCCTGATGACGGAGAGCGGCGTGTCTGGCGTGATGCGTCGCGCTTTTCGCGTCTGGGCCACCGGGCAGGGTATCGCCGTGGAGGCAAGGGACGTTCCTGTCGCGGAGCTCTCGGCCGCTTCGGCCATGCTGGTGACGAATGCCGTGATCGGCGCCAGGCCGATCCGGATGTTCGCGGGCCGGGCGCTCGAAATCGATCGGGTCGCCGGGCGATTCAACGCGTGGCTGGAGACGCAATGAAACGGCTTCTCGGCATGGCCGCGCTGTCTGGCGTGCTGCTGGCGGCTGCCTGGTTCGGCTGGCGCCAGTACGAGGAAGCCTGGCTGCAACGACCGATGCCCGCGCTCGCGACGGCCGCGACATTCGAAATCGACCCCGGTGCATCGCTGCAATCCGTCGCCCAGAAGCTTGCGGGGCGCGGCCTGCTCGAGCACAGCGGCATATGGATACGCCATGCGAAACGCACCGGAGACGCGACGCGAATAAAAGCCGGCGAGTACGAGATCCGGCCGGGCACGACGCCGGCAGTACTGCTGCAGCAGTTTGTCGCCGGCGACGTGCGCTTGTACACCGTGACTATCCCCGAAGGCTGGACGGCGCGGCAGGCGCTGGCGGCTATCCAGTCGCATCCAGAGATCGAAGTGGAGCTCTCCGGACTGTCGGATCGCGAATGGATGCAGCGGCTCGGTCTCGCCGACCTTCATCCCGAAGGGCAGTTCTTCCCGGATACTTACCGCTTCCCGCGCGGCGCGACGGACCGTGCGGTGTTGTTGCTTGCGCACGCACGGCTGGAGCGCGAGCTTGCCGCAGCGTGGCAGGGGCGCGCTGCGGACCTGCCGCTCAGGACAGCTTACGAAGTGCTGATTCTTGCCTCGATCATCGAGAAAGAGACGGGCGTGCCCGACGAGCGGCCGCTGATCGGCGGCGTTTTTACGAACCGCCTGCGTCTCGGCATGCGGCTGCAGACGGACCCGACCGTGATCTACGGCCTCGGCGAATCCTTCGACGGCAATCTGCGGCGCCGGGACCTGCTGGCGGACACGCCGTACAACAGCTACACGCGTGCCGGCCTGCCACCGACGCCGATCGCGCTGCCCGGTCGTGCGGCGCTCGAGGCGGCCGTGCGGCCGGAGACAACCGACGCGCTCTATTTCGTGGCGACCGGCACGGGCGACGGGCGCCATTACTTTGCCGAGACGCTCGTCGCTCACAACGCGAACGTCTCACGCCACCTGGCCAATCTGCGCGGCGGCAGCGGCGTTCAGGTACGCTGAATCCGTGCGCGGCCGCTTCATCACGTTCGAAGGCATCGAGGGCGTCGGCAAGACGACGCAGGCGGCGCTTGCCACGGAATATCTGCAGAGCCGCGGAATCGAGGTCGTGCTGACGCGCGAGCCCGGCGGCACGCCGCTCGCGGAACAGCTGCGGGAATTCGTACTCGAGCCGCGCGAGCGCCCGATCGGCGTCACCGTCGAGCTTCTGCTGATATTCGCCGCCCGCGCGAGCCACGTTGCCGACCGGATCCGGCCGGCACTGCGGCGCGGCCGCTGGGTGCTCTGCGACCGTTTCACCGACGCGACGCTCGCGTACCAGGGCGGCGGCAGCGGCGCCAATATGGCCTGGATCCGGCAACTCGCAAAGATCGCGCATCCGCGTCTGGCGCCGGACCGGACTTTTCTGTTCGACGCGCCGCCAGCGATCGCGATGGCGCGCGTTGCGGACCGCGGCAACCGGCTCGATCGCTTCGAAGCCGAGGGCGGCGCGTTCTTCGAGCGTGTGCGGCAAAGCTATCTCGACGTCGCCGCGCGCGAACCGGCGCGTGTCCGCGTCATCGAGGCCGCGGCAAGCCAGGCGGAAGTCGCGCGCGCGGTGACCGGCGAACTCGACGCGATGCTCGCGCCGGCGGCGGCGTAATGGCAACGGCCGCGACCGAGCGCGAGGACACTCGCCTGCCGCCGCCGGATATCCGGCCGGCGCTTGCCCGTGCGGGCCAGCCGTGGCTGGCACCGCTCCGGGCGCGGCTCGCCATGATGCGGGAACAGCATCGCCTGCCGCATGGAATCCTGATCCACGGCCAGCCCGGGGCGGGCCAGGCCGATATCGGACTGTGGCTCGCGGGCCTCCTGCTGTGCCGCAAGAGGTCCGGGTCGCTGTGCGGCGAATGCGTCGACTGCCGCCTGTACCTTGCCGGAACCCATCCTGACTTTCGGTGGGTCAGCGTGATTCCGGACAAGAAGGAAATCGGCATTGACCAGTTGCGCGCCCTGTCGGACGCCTTGTCACTCCGGAGTTATCGCGGCGGCGTGAAAGTGGCGCTGATCGAACCGGCCGAGGCGATGAACATCAGGTCGTTCAATGCGCTGCTGAAGACCCTGGAGGAACCGCCGGAGGAAACCTACCTGCTGCTTGCGACGAGCCGCAGCGACCGTTTGCCGCGCACGATCGCGAGCCGTTGCATGCGGCTCTGCGTACCGCTGCCGGCGGCGGCCGGCGCGGCCGAATGGCTGCGCCAGGCAGGGATCGCAGCCGGTGCGGAGGGCCTCATGCGGCTCGCAAACGGCGCGCCGTTCCTGGCGGCCGATTATGCCGCGGCCGGACTCGGCGATCTCGACGCGGAAATGAGCGAGGCGCTCGCGCATGCGGGCGCCGGAAGACTGGATCTCGTCGGCGGGGCAAAGGCCTGGGCGGACAAGGCGCCCACGGCCAGACTGTACTGGCTCGAAAGCTGGCTGGCCTGCGAACTGAAGGAGGCTGGCCTGTCTGGTGAACTGGTTAACAATAATCGTTTACCATGGTTGCGGGGATCGGGACGTGACATGAAGATACGGGCCGGCTATCGCCTCCTGGACGAACTGAGGGAAGCGCGGCGGCTGCAGGGCGGGGCACTGAACACGCAACTGATGTTCGAGCGCCTGCTGGTGTCACTGGCGGCGTTCCTGCGCGGTGCGCCGGACTGAATGCAGGAGTCATCGGAGTGAAGATGCGCGCGCCATCGACCAAGCCTGGGCTCCTGACGCTCACCATCAAGGACAAGAGCGCGCTCTATCTCGCCTACATGCCATTCGTGAAGAACGGCGGCCTGTTCATCCCGACCAACAGCAGCTATCGCCTCGGCGACGAGGTGTTCATGCTGCTGAACCTGATGGGCGAGGAGGAAAAGCTGCCGGTCGCCGGCCGCGTCATCTGGCTGACGCCCAAGGGCGCGCAGGGCAAGCGCACGGCGGGCATCGGCGTCCAGTTCAGCGAGCAGGATCGCGGCACCACGCAGAAGAAGATCGAGTCGTATCTGGCCGGCGCGCTGGGCGGCGATAAGGCGACGCACACGATGTAACTGGCGCGTTGCTAGTCGGGACCGAGCTTGTTGCCGGTCAGTCCGCCTTGCAGGCAGTAGGCGTCGAATCCCCGTTCCGACAGCAGGAAGGCCGCGGCGGAACTGCGCCGGCCCGTGTCGCAGACGGCGATATAAGGCGTGGACGTATCGAGCGTCTTGATCTTCAGCCGGATGAAATAGAGCGGCACGTTCAGCGCTTCGTCGAGATGGTAGCTGTCGAACTCGCTCGGCAGTCGCACGTCGAGCCACCGCGCTCCGCGGCCGACCAGTTCCCTGGCGTGCTCCAGGTCGACCCAGTGCAGCAGCGGTTCATTGAGCAGTTCCTTGAAATCGTCCTTGCCGAGACGCACGAGCGCGCCGTCCGTGGTCATCGTGACGGTCGCATTGCGCTTCGCATCGGATATCAGCGCCTCTTCTCCGAAAGACTCTCCGACGCCAAGTTCGGCGAGCTTGAGTCCGTCGCGGTTCATCGGTGTTTCACGGGTGACCGCAGCGGAGCCCTTGGTGATCACGTAGAAATAATCGCCGTCCGCGCCCTGCTTGATGATGACTTCGCCCGCGCGGCAGGCGACGTGCTGCAAGCGCATGAAAAGCGCCTGGAGATTCGCAGGCGGAATGCGATGAAAGGCTTTGGTCTGCAGCAGCACGGTCATCCAGTCGTCCGCGTCCGCAGAACTCGTGCCCGTGATCTCGCCGACTTCATAGGTTCCGGTCTGGTCCCAAGTGATCAGCACATCTAGAAGGTCGGAATCCACCGCGACATAAGTGATGTCGGACATCGCCCGCGCGGTGAAGCGCCGCGGCTGGCCGGCGCCGACGGCGATGCGCGCCTCCGGCGTCCCGGCGCGCAGCATCGACACGGTACGATCGCCGACGCGCAATTCGATCTCGCCTTCGACCAGGTAGATCGTGCGCTTGTCGGATTCGCCTTCCTTGAAGAGCACGCGGCCTGAGTCGAGCTGCTGGAGCCGTGTCTTGCGGGACAGCGCGTGCAGGTTCTCGCGCTTCAGCCCGTCGAGCGGGCTGAAACTGCGCAGCACATCGAGTTCTACGGGTTTTTCTTCCATGGTATCAGTGCGCGGATTCAGCGGCTTTTCTCCGGCGATTCCTGCGGGGCGCGAATCCTATCATAGCCTTCAGCGCGGCGCGGTGAGCGCCGTCCAGCCGGCGTCGGGCCTGAATCGCGGCCCATGCGTCGCGGCCAGCTGCTCCAGGCGCGCGACGATCGCCGTCGCGCCGCGCGCGCGCGCATAGTGCAGCGGGCCGCCGCGGAACGGCGCAAAGCCGGTTCCGAAAATCATGCCGGCGTCGAGCAGATCGGCTTCATCGATGACGCCCTCACGCAGGCAGGCGACCGCTTCGTTCAGGTATTGCAGGATGAGCCTGTCCGTCAGGTCGTCCGGCGCGCGGGCTGCTGCCTGCGGCTTGACCGGCTTGCCGTCCCGCCACTCGTAATAACCGCGTCCGCTCTTCCGGCCGACATGGCCGGCGGCGATCAGCTCGGCCGTGCCTTTCGGAACCGGCATGCCGAAGGCGTCCGCGAGAATGCGGCCGACGTGCGACGCGATATCGAGGCCGACCGTGTCGGCCAGTTCGACGGGTCCCATCGGCATGCCGAACTCGACCGCCGCGCGGTCGATCAATGCGAGCGGAACGCCCTCGTCGGCCGCGAGCATCGCTTCGGTCATGTAAGGCATGAGGATGCGGTTCACGACGAAACCGGGTGAACTCCAGCACGGCAACGGCAGCTTGTCGAGCTTGCGCGTGAACGCCAGCGCATCCTCGAGCACGTCCGCACGCGTCTGTTGCGATCGAATGATCTCGACCAGCATCATTTTCGCGACGGGATTGAAAAAATGCAGTCCGACGAGGCGACCGGGATCGACGAGTCCCTGCGCGAGCTCCTCCAGCACGATGCTCGACGTATTGGTTGCCAGGATCGCCGCCGGCTTCATGGCCGGCTCGAGCTTCGCATACAGCGCCCGTTTCGCTTCGGCATTCTCGAATATCGCTTCGATCACGATGTCGGCCTGCGGCACGCCCGATCCTTCGACGTCGGGCGTCAGCCGCGCCGCCATCTCCGATGCCCTGGCGGGGTCGCGCGCACGCTTGCCGAAGAACTCGCGGGCCCGCGCGAGCGCGGGTTCCACATACTTCATCTCGCGGTCCTGCAGCGTCACGGTCAGGCCGCGCGAGGCGCACCAGGCGGCGATGTCGCCTCCCATGACGCCGGCGCCGACCACGTGGACGCGGGTCATCTTGCGCGTGGATTTGCCGCCCAGCGCCTTCAGCCGGTTCTGCAGAAAGAATACCCGGACGAGATTTCGCGACGATTCGCTGAGGAACAGGCGGGCGATCGAGCGGGCCTCGGCCTCGAAGGCCGCGGCACCGGCGGCGCCGTGGCGCTCGAACAGGTCGATGATCGCGTACGGCGCCGGGTAATGCTCCGGATTGGCGCGCCGCGCGACCTGCTTGCGCGCCCGGCGGGCGACGATCGAACGGATCAGGGGCCAGGCGAGTGTCCGCAGACCAAGTGGAGCGCGCCGCTTTGTCGGCGCCGCGAGCGCGATCTCCCGCGCCGCGGCGTCCAGCTGGTCACGTGCCACCAGCCGGTCGATGAGCCCTTGCTTCAGCGCCGCATCCGCTCGCAGCGAACGCCCTGTCAGCATCAGGTCGAGCGCTGCCGGCGCGCCGATCAGGCGCGGCGCGCGCACCGTGCCGCCGAATCCAGGGTGGATTCCCAGCATGACCTCGGGCAGGCCGAGATTGAGCCGGCCATCGTCGGCAGCCACGCGATAATCGCAGGCGAGCGCGAGCTCGAGCCCGCCGCCGAGCGCCGCGCCGCCGATCTCGGCGATGCTGACCTGCGGCAGCCGCTCCAGCCTGGCGAATACCCGCTGGATCTCGCGCACGAAGGCGACCATGCGCGTGCGCCCCGCGGCATCCGCCATGCGGCTTCGCATCAGCGCGAGATCGGCGCCCGCGCTGAAGGCGCGCGCGCTCGAGCGCACCAGCAGCACCGCTGCCCGGTCGCTCGCCTCGACCATGCCGAGGATCTCGTCGAGCCGCGCGAGCCACGCCTCGTCGATCGCGTTGACCGGCGCGCGCGCGAGCGTGGCGACCGCGAGCGGGCCTTCGAGCTCGAGCACGATGGCGGGAGCGGAGCTCACCCGCCGAGCATCGCTTCCGGCCGGCGCAGGCGACTTGATCCATGTCAAAGCCGCGGCCTGCGGGCCTCCACACAATGGATCCATGCTCGTCAAGGCGAACACGCTCGCGGAGCATCACCGGCGCTGTGAAGTCCTGTTCGCGGCGGTGCGCGAGGCGGGCGGCGGCGGCGGCGAAGCGCTGGTGGCGCGCGTAAACGCGCTGCG
>DATKBY010000101.1:0-3937 GCA_035513555.1 Steroidobacteraceae bacterium
CTGGCCACGGCCGCAATGCTGGCGCTCGTTGCCGGCTGCGCGCAGAAATCCGAAGTGTCCGCAGTCGATCTGGCGGCGGAGGAGAAAGCGATCTGGGACCGCTCGGCGGAATGGATGACGCTCGCGCAGGCGAGGGACGCGACGGCCATCGCCAATACCGTTTTCCTGCCCGACGCGATCACGGTATTCGAGGGTGTGGTCCGCAATGGCTCGGCCGAAATCCAGGCCGGCATGGAAAAGGAATATTCCGACATGCCTGGTTCGACCATCGCCTGGACCACGGACTCGGTGAAGCTAGCCTCTTCGGGCGACATGGCCTGGGAAACCGGTGCTTGGACGCTGGATCCTGATGGCGCAGGCGAAGCGGCGCCCATCAGCGGCAACTTCGTCACTGTCTGGTCCAAGGTGGACGGCGTGTGGCGCGTGGCCGCGGATTCCGGCAGCTCGCCGCGGCAGGAGCAGGAGTCGGCCACCGCGCCAGCGGCTGGCTGATCGATTGCGCCGGCGCGCTCGCGTAAGCCGGCGTCGATGAGCGCTTCCGGCCACGTCGCGTCGCCCGGGCTGCATCGCGGCCTCGGGCGATTCGACGTATTCGCGTTGACGGTGAACGCGATCATCGGCGCCGGCGTCTTCGCGATGACCGCGGGCCTGACGGCCGCAGCCGGGCGCTTCAGCATCCTCGTGCTGGTCGCGGCGTTCGTGCTGGTGACGCTGTTCGCCTTGTCGCTCGCCGAGGTCGCCAGCCGGTATGACGTGGCCGGCGGCCCGCAGATTTACGCCCGCGATGCCTTCGGTCCGCTGCCGGGTTTCGCGGTCGGCTGGCTCCTGGTCGTGTCGCGCCTCGCCTCGTTCGCGGCGCTGTCGCACGTCATGTTCAATTACGCGGGCGCGCTCTGGCCGCTGCTCGAGCAGCCGCTGCCGCGCGCGATCGGCATCACACTCTTCATCATCATGTTGCTCGCCTTCAACCTGCGCGGCGTCGTGCATGGCGCAGGCCTCATCAAGTTGCTGACGGTTGCCAAGCTGCTGCCGCTCGTGGCGCTCGGTCTCGCCGGGCTCTGGTTCGCCGGATGGAACCACATTCCGGCCACGGCTCCGCGCGAGCCCGACGGCCTGATCGCGGGATTCCAGCTCGCGCTCTTCGCCTGCGTCGGCTTCGAGCCCGCGGCCATGGTCGCCGGCGAAGTGCGTAATCCCCAGCGAAATCTCGCGGCCGGCATCCTGGCAGGACTCGCGGCCTGCGGACTGCTGTACCTGCTGCTGATGTTTGCCTGTTTCGCCCTGCTACCGGACCCGGCGGCGGCGAGCCGGCCGCTGGTGGACGCTGCCGTGTCCCTCGTTGGCCCGATCGGCGGCGTCGTGGTCGTGCTCGGCGCGGTCGTGTCCTGCGCCGGCGTCAACGCCGCGTCGATGCTGATCTCGCCGCGCGTCTTATTCGCGTTTGCCGGCAGCGGCGACCTGCCGAAGCCCCTCGGCGTCGTGCATCCGGCCTGGCGCACGCCGCATCTGGCGATCGTGATCTTCGCGGTTCTGGCGTGGCTCCTCTCGATCACCGGCACCTTCGAGTACATCCTGACCGTGTTCCTGATCTCGCGGCTGCTGGCCTACGGCACGACCAGCGCCGCCCTGATCAAGCTGCGCCGCAGCGCGGGGCCCGCGCCGGTCAGGATTCCGGCCGGCGTCGTCATCGCCGTGGCCGCCATGATCGGATGCATCGCCACGCTCTGGTTCTCTTCCTGGACTGCCGCCCGTGACGTCGCCATCGCGCTCGCCGTTGGATTTGCGATCCGCGCGGTGACACGCCACTTCGCGAGAGAAAAGGCGGCGATGTGATAACCGGTCCGTTCGCAACGCATTCCCGCCGTTCGTTCCTGCTGGCGATGGTCGCGGCGCTCGCCGTCGCCTGCGCCGGACCGCCGAGGGTCGGCGACGGTGGCAAGGGCGCAATCGCCATGCCGGACCGGCATAGCGCGGAAACGGTGCTCGAGATCCTGGACGACGGCGGCAATGCGGTGGATGCGGCCATCGCCGCGGCATTCGTGCTGGCTGTCACCTATCCCGAGGCCGGCAACATCGCGGGTGGCGGCTTCATGCTGCTGCGGTTCAGCGGGCACGCGGCATTCCTCGACTTCCGCGAAATCGCGCCGGCCGCGGCCACGCGCGACATGTACCTCGACGCCCGCGGCGAGATCGTCGACGGCGCCAGCCTCAATGGCCACCGCGCCGTCGCCGTTCCGGGCACGGTCGCCGGACTCCACGCGGCGCATGAAAGATACGGAACCCGGCCATGGCACGAACTGCTAGCGCCGGCCATCGAGCTTGCCGAGGATGGGATTGACGTGCCGCAGCTGCTCGTGGATCGCGTACGGGATGAATCGCCGCGCCTCGCGGGCGTCGAAAGCTTCGCGCGTCACTTCGGCCATCTGCGCGCGGGTCAGACCTACCGGCAGCCGGAGCTCGCCGCCGCGCTGCGCCGGATCGCCCGGCATGGCGCGGCCGGCTTCTACGAAGGTGAAACCGCGCGGCTGATCGTGGACGAGATCCGACGCGGCGGCGGTATCGTCACCGCCGCGGATCTGGCGGCCTACCGACCGCGCTGGCGCGAGCCACTCAGATCCCGCTGGCGCGATCACGAGATTCTCGCCGCGCCGCCACCCTCTTCCGGGGGATTCGCGATCGTCCAGCTGCTCAAGATGAAGGATGCGCTGGCGCCTTCGTTCGCGGGTCTTGCGCATAACTCCGCGCAGTACATCCACCTGACCGCCGAGATGGAAAAGCGCGTATTTGCGGATCGCACCGAGTACGGCGGCGATCCCGACTTCGTGCGGCAACCCGTCGAGCAACTGATCGCAGACGACTACATCGCCGCCCGCGCTGCCGAGGTTGATCCGGTCGCCATCAGCAAGGGGCCCGCGGTGCGCCCGGGACTCGAGGGGCGCTCGACCTCGCATTTTTCGATCGTGGACCGCGACGGCAATGCCGCCGCGCTGACTTACACGCTGAATACCGATTTCGGCAGCGGCGTCGTCGTCGAGGGCGGCGGCTTCCTGCTCAACAATGAAATGGACGACTTCAGCGCCAAGCCCGGCGTCACGAACTATTACGGCGTGACCGGTGCCGAGGCGAATGCGATCGCACCGGGCAAGCGCATGCTGTCATCGATGTCGCCGACCATCCTGGTTTCGGACGGCCGCGTGAGCATGGTGCTGGGCTCACCAGGTGGCTCGACGATCATCACGTCCGTCTACCAGGCAATCGTCAACGTGCTCGACTTCGGCATGTCCGCGCAGCAGGCCGTCGCCGCGACGCGGTTCCATCACCAGCTGATCCCGGAAGACCTGGTCACCTACAGCGTGACGAGGCCGTTGCCGGAGGAGGTCGTGCGCGAACTCACGGCGCGCGGTTACCGTGCCGTGCCGCACGAATGGGAGTTTGGCGACCTGCAGCTGGTGCTGCGGACCGGTGATCGCTGGTCCGCTGCGTCCGATCCGCGCGGGCGCGGCGAATCGCGCGTCCTGGACTGAACGGTCGCGCCGATCAGTCCGGCCGGGCGTGATCCGGCAGGCTGCAGCCGGCGGCGGCTGGCGGCAGGGACTCGATTCTCGCACGGGATTCGGCGACCGCGGTGGCAAGCGCCGTACCGTCGGCCAGCGCCGTCGCGCGCGCGAGCTGACTGTGCGCTTCGGGCAGGCAATTCGCGTCGGCGAGCACCTGAGCGAGATTATTGCGCGCGGCCGGATCCCGCGGCGAAAGCGCGATGGCACGCAGGTAAGCGTCGGCCGCGGCCGCCAGGTCGCCTTTACCGTAAGCGACATTGCCGCGGCCGAGCCACGCGAGCGGCGCATCCGGCCAGCGCGCGAGCGCCGCGTCGTAGGCCACGCTCGCCTCTTCGCGCCGGCCCGCGGCTTCAAGCCCGGCTGCGGCTTCGACGTACCGC
>DATKBY010000102.1:0-38777 GCA_035513555.1 Steroidobacteraceae bacterium
TTCAAACTGAGACACTACCACGGGCGGCGCAAGCCTTTCATTGACCGGGACATTTCAGTAGAATGCGCGGCTCTTTGGCGGGGCCGCGCCGGCTCCGGAACTGACGCGGCCGAGGCTGCGAGGAATTCATTCGATGGTCACGATTCGTCTGACGCGCCGTGGGGGCAAGAACTCCCCCTTCTATCACGTCGTCGTCACGGACAGCCGCAAGCGGCAGGGCGGGACGGTGCTCGAGCAGGTCGGGTTCTTCAACCCGGTCGCGCGCGGCAAGGACCGCCGGATTGAACTCGATCTGCCCCGCATCGACTACTGGACCGGCACCGGCGCGACGCTGTCCGACCGCGTGCGCGCGCTGGTCGCTGACGTGCGGAAGCAAGCGGCGGCCTGAGCGGCAGCCAGCCACGATGCCGGTTGCGCCGTCACGGGATGCCGGACGGGAGCAGGACCGGGTGGCGCTGGGCCGCATCGCCGGACCCTTTGGCATCAAGGGCTGGCTGAAGGTCGTCTCGTACACCGATCCGCCGGAGCAGATCCTCGAATTGGCGCCGTGGCGGGCAGATCTGCCGGATGGCAAGAGTCGCGAGTTGCGGGCGACTGAAGGCAGGCGCCATGGCAAGGGCCTGGTCGTGCGCATCGACGGCATCGTGGACCGCTCTGGCGCGGAATCGCTGGGACGGCCGGAACTGTGGATCGGTCGGAGAGACTTGCCGGCGCTCGCGGCCGGTGAGTTTTACCGGGCCGACCTGATCGGATTTGAAGTGGTCAATCTTGCCGGGCAGCCGCTCGGCCGTGTCGATCACTTCCTGGACATGCCCGCGAATGCGGTCATGGTCGTAAAAGGCGAACGCGAGCAGTGGGTGCCGGTCGGCGGGCAGCAGCTGTTTCGCGTGGATACCGGTCGCGGCCGCATTACGGTCGACTGGGATCCCGAGTTCTAGATGCAGATCGAGGTCGTCACGCTGTTCCCGCCGATGATCGAGGCGGGCCTGGCCGCCGGGGTCGTCGGCCGCGCGGTCGCGGCGGGCGTGCTGCGGGTGGGCGCGGAGAATCCGCGCGACCATGCGACCGACCTGCATCGGACCGTGGACGACCGCCCTTTCGGCGGCGGACCGGGCATGGTGCTGAAACCTGAGCCGCTTGCCGCGGCGATCCGCGCCGCTCGCGGACACCTGCCAGCGGGCGCACCCGTCATCGGGCTGTCCGCCGAGGGCGCGACCTTCGACCAGGCGACGGCGCGGCGGTTGTCGGGGCTGCCGGGCTTCGGACTGGTGGCCGGGCGTTATGAGGGCATCGACCAGCGGGTGGTCGAGGCATTGATCGACGAGGAACTGTCGATCGGCGACTATGTGCTGTCCGGCGGGGAGCTGCCTGCGCTGATTGTGATCGACGCGGTGGCCCGGCTCCTGCCGGGCGTGCTCGGGGACGCGGAGTCGGCCTGCCAGGATTCGTTTGGCGACGGCCTGCTCGACTGGCCGCATTACACGCGGCCCGAGGACTGGGAAGGGCGCCGTGTGCCGGCGGTGCTTGCCGGCGGCAACCATGCGGCGATCCGCCGCTGGCGGCTGATGCAGGCGCTGGGACGCACCTGGCGGCTGCGGCCGGACCTGCTGCGGTCGCGCAGCCTGACGCGGGACGAGCGCGCGCTGCTCGAGGAATATTGCGCCGGGGCGGGGATCGAGCCGCCGCGGTGAGGAACGGGTTTCGGCAAATACGGACATCGGGGACGCTGTGATGAACAAGATCATGCAGGAACTGGAATCGCGCTCGCTGAAGAGCAAGCTGCCGGACTTCGGACCGGGCGACACCGTCATCGTGCAGGTGAAAGTCCGCGAAGGCGACCGTGAGCGCGTGCAGGCTTACGAGGGCGTCGTCATCGCTTGCAAGAACCGCGGGCTCAACAGCTCCTTCACGGTGCGCAAGGTGTCGCATGGCGAGGGCGTCGAACGCGTGTTCCAGACGCACAGCCCCGCGATCGCCGGCGTCGAAGTGAAGCGCCGCGGCAAGGTTCGCCGGGCGAAGCTGTACTACCTGCGCGACCGTTCGGGCAAGTCCGCGCGTATCGAGGAAAAGCTGGGCTGAGCACGCAGAGATGCCGGTGATGCGCGCAATCTGGGCTTTGCTGAGGGGCGTCTGGTTCGCCCTCGACGGGCTGCGCAGGATCCTGCACCTGGTGCTGCTGCTGATGCTGTTCGGTGTGCTGCTGGCGGCGAGCCGGACCGAGATCCCGTTCATTCCGCGAAGCGCCGCGCTCGTCGTCGCGCCGTCGGGTTATCTCGTCGAGGAACACTCCGGCGATCTTATCGAGCGGGCGCTCTCGGAAGCCACCGGCGCCGATCGCGGCGAGACGCGGCTGCGCGATCTCGTCGACGTCGTCGATCACGCCCGGGACGACGATCGCATCCGGGCGATGGTCCTGGACCTGCGCGGGCTCGACGGCGCCGGCTTGCCGATGCTGCAGGATCTTGCGCAGTCGCTGCGCTGGTTCCGGGAATCCGGCAAGAAGATCTTCGTCTACGGCCAGGGCTTCACGCAGCGCCAGTATTACCTGGCGGCGCAGGCCGACGAGGTCTACCTGGATCCGATGGGCTTCGTGCTGCTGGAAGGCTACTCGTATTTCCGGACCTACCTGCGCGGCACCGTCGACAAGCTCGCAGTCGACATCAATGTGTTCAAGGTGGGCAGCCACAAGTCCGCGCCGGAGGACTGGACCCGCACGGACATGTCGCCGGAGGATCGCGAGAGCGCGACGGTATGGATCGGCGCCCTGTGGGACAGCTACAAGGACGATGTCGCGTCGGCTCGCGATCTCGAGCCTGCGCTGATCCAGGCCTATGCGGACGAGGCTGCCGCGGGCGTGCGCGCGGCCGGCGGCGACATCGCACAGTACGCGCTCGCGCGCGGGCTGGTCGACGGCCTGAAAACGCATACCGAGTTCAAGCAGATCGTCGCCGGAGTCGTCGGCAAGGACGAAGACACCGGCGGATTCCGCGCAGTCGACTGGCGCCCCTACCTGGCGGTCGCGCGCCCGCATCGGTCCGGGCGTCGGGGCGATCCCAGAATCGGCGTGATCGTCGCGTCGGGCGAGATCCTGGACGGCCAGCAGCTGCCGGGGCTGGTCGGCGGCGAAACGCTGGCCGGCATGCTGCGGGACCTGCGCCAGGACGACGACTATGCGGCCGTCGTGCTGCGCATCGACAGCCCTGGCGGCAGCATGATGGCTTCGGAAGTGATCCGGCGGGAGATCGCGGCGCTGCGCGATTCCGGCAAACCGGTCGTCGCCTCGATGGGCACCGTCGCCGCCTCCGGCGGGTACTACATCGCGATGGACGCGGATCACATCGTCGCCGCGCCGACGACGATCACCGGTTCAATCGGCGTTTACGCGCTGATCCCGACGTTCCAGCGCACGCTCGAGAAAATCGGCGTCACTTCGGACGGCTTCGGCACGACCCGGCTGTCCGGGCAGGCGCAGCTCGATCGCAGCCTCGGGCCCGACGCGAAAGAGATCCTGCAGTCCTCGGTCGAACACGCCTACTCGACATTCGTCTCGCACGTCGCGCGCGCGCGCGAGCGCCGGCCGGAGGAGATCGAGAGCCTGGCTCAGGGACGGGTCTGGACCGGCGAGGAGGCGCGCGAGGCCGGCATCGTGGACGAACTCGGCGGCGTCGACGAGGCGATCGCGGAAGCCGCGCGGCTCGCGGGCGTCGAGGACTACCGGGTCGAGTGGATCGAGCAGCGCATTTCCTGGCGCGATGCGCTCGCGATGCAGTTGCGCGCGGGCGTGGCCCGCGTGATCGCAATGATCGCGCCGCCGCGCGCGCCGCTGCCCGGGTTCGGCGACGCACTCGCGCGTGCCCGCGCGTTGATCGCCCTGTCGGCCGAGGGCCGGCCGGTCTATCTCTGCAACTGCCGGGTCGAGTGACTCAGGCCGCCCAGTCCAGGATCACCTTTCCGGACCGGCCGCCGCTCATGGTCTCGAACGCGCGCTCGTAATCGGCCGCCGCGTAGCGGTGGGTGATGACCGGGCTGACGTCGAGGCCGCTCTGCAGCATCGCCGCCATCTTGTACCAGGTCTCGAACATCTCCCGGCCATAGATGCCCTTGATCACGAGCCCCTTGAAGATCACCTGGTTCCAGTCGATCGCCATGTCGCCGGGCGGAATGCCGAGCAGCGCCACGCTGCCGCCGTGGTGCATGACGCGCAGCAGGTCGCGGAAGGCCGACGCATTGCCCGACATCTCGAGCCCCACATCGAATCCCTCCGACATGCCGAGGTCGCGCATCGCGTCGTCGATGCGCTCGTGCGAGACGTTGAGCGCGCGTGTCGCGCCCATGCGGCGCGCGAGCTCCAGCCGATAATCGTTGACATCGGTGATGACCACGTGGCGCGCGCCGATGAACCGCGCGATCGCGACTGCCATGATGCCGATCGGGCCCGCGCCCGTGATCAGGACGTCTTCGCCGACCATGTTGAAAGACAGCGCCGCGTGCGTCGCATTGCCGAGCGGATCGAGGATCGAGGCGATCTCGTCCGGAATGGCGTCGGGCAGCCGGAATACGTTCGCGGCCGGCAGCACCATGTATTCGGCGAAGCATCCGGGCCGGTCGACGCCGACTCCCTGGGTGTTGCGACACAGGTGGCGACGGCCGGCACGGCAGTTGCGGCAATGTCCGCAGGTGATATGCCCTTCGCCGGAGACGCGGTCGCCGGCCTTCAGCCCACGGACCTCGTTGCCCAGGCTCACGATCTCGCCGCAGTACTCGTGCCCCACCTGCATCGGCACGGGGATCGTGCGTTGCGCCCAGTCATCCCACCGATAGATGTGCATGTCGGTGCCGCAGATCGCGGTCTTGCGCATGCGGATCAGCACGTCATTGGGTCCGGGTTCCGGCCGCGGCAGTTCGCCGAGCCAGATGCCGGGCTCCGGTTTCGACTTGATCAATGCCTTCATGCGCACCTCATCATTCGATGATGCCGAGTTCCCTGCCGGCCTGCGCGAATGCCGCGACCGCCGTTTCCAGCATCCCGCGCGTGTGGGCCGCGCACATCTGCGTGCGGATGCGGGCCTGGCCCAGCGGCACGACCGGGTAGGAGAATCCGATCGCATAGACGCCGAGCTCGAGCAGGCGGTTCGCCAAGCGCACGGCAAGCGCGGCGTCGCCGATCATGACGGGAATGATCGGGTGTTCTCCCGGCACCAGCCGGAAGCCCAGCGATCCGAGTTCGCCGCGGAACCAGGCGGCGTTGTCCATCAGCCGGCGGCGCAGCTCGGGCGACCCGTCGATCAGGTCGAGCACGGCGAGCGTGGTCGCCGCGACCACCGGCGCTATCGTGTTTGAGAAGAGATAGGGCCGCGAGCGCTGCCGCAGCCAGGCCACGATCGGACCGCGACCGGAGACGTAGCCGCCGCTCGCGCCGCCAAGCGCCTTGCCGAGCGTGCCGGTCAGGATGTCCACGCGACCCATGACGCCGCAATGTTCATGGGTGCCGCGGCCGCCGGCGCCCATGAATCCTGTCGCGTGCGAATCGTCGACGACCACGATCGCGGCATGCCAGTCGGCGAGATCGCAGATCGCCGCGAGCTTCGCGATCGTGCCGTCCATCGAGAACACGCCGTCGGTCACGACAATGCGCGTTCGCGCCCCGGCGGCTTCGCGCAGGCGCTCCTCGAGCTGACCGAGGTCGCCATTGCCATAGCGCAGGCGCTTTGCCTTTGAAAGCCGGATGCCGTCGATGATGCTCGCGTGATTGAGCGCGTCGGAGATGATGGCGTCGCTTTCGTCCGTCAACGTCTCGAACAGTCCGCCGTTGGCGTCGAAGCAGGAGGAATACAGGATCGTGTCTTCCGTGCCGAGAAAGGCGGACAGCCGCCGTTCCAGTTCGCGGTGCACGGTCTGCGTGCCGCAGATGAAGCGCACGGAAGCCATGCCATAGCCATAGCGGTCGAGCGCTGCATGCGCGGCGCTTACGAGTGCCGGATGATTCGCGAGGCCGAGATAGTTGTTGGCGCAGAGATTGAGCACTTCGCGGCCGTCTTCCAGCCGCACGACGGCGTCCTGGCTCGAGGCGATGACGCGCTCGCGCTTGAACAGTCCGTCGCGCTCGAGTTCCGCGAGCTGGGACTCGAGCCGTTTCAGCAGGGCCTGGTCCATGGATTCCCGTCAATGGCGGCAGCTGCCGGATTATACCGGCGGCTGTAACGGCGCCTCGTATAATCCCGCACCGGGGAGGGCAGGTGGCCGGACCATCCAGTCGGAACATCGCGGCGGAAGCACGGCATCGGGTCGATCGCTGGCTCTGGTTTGCGCGTTTTTTCCGCAGCCGCTCGCTCGCGACCGCCGCGGTTTCCGGCGGGAAGGTTCACGTGAACGGGGAACGCGTGAAGCCGTCGCGCGAACTGGCGGCCGGCGACATCCTCGACATCACCCTGGGCGCGGACGTCGTGACCGTCAGGGTGCTCGCTCTGCCATCGCGCCGGGGGCCGGCCACCGAGGCTCAGGCGTGTTACGAGGAAACGGCGGACAGCCGGACCCGCCGCGACGCGCTGCGCCTGCACCGCAAGCACGCGCGCTCACTGCACGTCGCACCGCCGGCGCGTCCGGACAAGCGCGGGCGTCGCGCGATACGGCAGCTTCACGGACGGAACTGAAGCGTGAGCGAACATGTGCGGCCTCGCACGCCCGTGCTCGCGGTCGACGTGATCGTCGAGCTCATCGACCGGCCGGGCCTGCCGATCGTGCTGATCGAGCGCAAGTACCCGCCGGCAGGGCATGCATTGCCGGGCGGGTTCGTGGATGTCGGCGAAAGCGTCGAGGATGCCGCGCGGCGCGAGTTGCGCGAGGAGACGGGACTCGACGTGCGGCTTACCCGGCTGCTCGGCGTTTACTCCGATCCGGCGCGCGATCCACGCGGCCATACGGTCAGCATCGTTTACGTCGGAACGTCGACGGGCACGCCGCGAGCGGGCGACGATGCGGGCGCAATCCTCGTGACCGACCCGGCGCTGGCCCCGGCGCTCGCATTCGACCACGACCGCATACTCGGCGATTACCTCGCCGGGCGTGGATAGAATCACGGCCATGACGGACCGCAAGTCGATTCCCTTTCTGAGGCGTGACGAGCGTGACTTCGAATCCGCCGTCGGCGCCGCGATCAACGAGCGCTACCTGGCGGACGAGGCGGCGGTCGTGGCCGACATGTTCGATCTCGCGCGCCTGCCCGCGGCCGAACGCGCCGCGATCCGCCGCGATGCCGAAGAACTCGTGACGGCTGCGCGCCGCCGCCGCTCGGGCAAGACCGGCATCGAGGCCTTCCTGCAGCAGTACGACCTGGCGTCGCACGAGGGAATCATCCTGATGTGCCTCGCGGAAGCGCTGCTGCGGGTGCCGGATGCCGAAACGGCGGACCGGCTGATCGCCGACAAGATTTCCACCGGCCAGTGGTCCGATTACCTCGGCGAGGCGGATTCGCTGTTCGTCAATGCCTCCACCTGGGGGCTGATGCTGACCGGCCGCGTGATCCGCACCTCCGAGATGGAAATGCGCGATCCGGCCTCGTTCCTGAAGCGCCTGGTCACGCGGCTCGGCGAGCCGGTCGTCCGCACGGCGTTCCGGCAGGCGATGCGCATCATGGGGCACCAGTTCGTCATGGGCCGCGACATCGGCGAGGCGCTGGAGCGATCGGCGGAAGGCGATGCGCTGCGTTATCGCTACACCTACGACATGCTCGGCGAATCGGCGCTGACGGAACCGGACGCGGAGCGGTACCTTGCGTCGTACCGGGCGGCGATCGCGGCGGTCGGCGCCGCGGTTCGGCCCGGCAGCCTGGCCGCGAGCTGGCCCAGCATCTCGGTCAAGCTGTCCGCGCTGCACCCGCGCTACGAGTACGGCAGGCAGCGGCAGGTGCAGGATGAACTCGGCGCGCGCATCGAGTCCCTGGCGCTCGCCGCGATGCGCGCCGGCATCGCGCTCACCATCGATGCCGAAGAAGCGGACCGGCTGGAGCTTCAGCTGCTGCTGGTCGATCGTCTGCTCGATCACGCCGCGCTCGCCGACTGGGACGGGCTCGGACTCGCCGTGCAGGCCTATTCGAAGCGCGCACCGGACGTGCTGCGTTACCTGGGCAGGCGCGCGGACCAGGCGGGACGCATTCTGAACGTCCGGCTCGTCAAAGGCGCGTACTGGGACAGCGAGATCAAGCGCGCGCAGGAACGCGGCCTGGCCGGCTATCCGGTTTATACGCGCAAGCAGAATACCGATGTCGCTTACCTCGCCTGCGCGCGCCTGCTGCTGGACGGGAGCCGCCGCGTGTACCCGCAGTTCGCGACGCACAATGCGCACACCGCAGCGAGCATCCTGCACCTGGCGGCCGCGCGCGGCCGCGAGTTCGAGTTCCAGCGCCTGCACGGAATGGGGGAGGAGCTCTACGCCGAATTGACCGATCCGGCGGGCCGCGGCCTGTCGTGCCGCGTTTACGCCCCGGTCGGGTCGCACGAGGACCTGCTGCCCTACCTGGTCAGGCGACTGCTGGAAAACGGCGCCAACACCTCGTTCGTGAACCGCATCGTCGACGAGTCGCTGCCGGTCGACAAAGTCGTCGGCGATCCGCTGGCCGAAGTGGAGCGGCTCGGGCCCGGTCCGCATCCGCGCATCCCGGCGCCGCGCGCGCTATTCGGCCGTGAGCGGCCCAACTCCGCCGGCATCAATCTCGCGGATGCGCGCGAGCAGAGGAAGCTGGCGACGGACTGCCGCCGGGCGCTCGCACGGCCGCTTGCCGCTGCGCCCATCGTCGGCGGGCGCGAACGGGACGGCGCACGCCGGACGGTCGTGTCGCCGTCGGACCTCGATCGCATCGTCGGCGAGGTCGCCGACGCCGATGGCGCGCTCGCGACCGAAGCGATTTCCATCGCCGCCGGGGCGCAGCCCGCCTGGGACGCGCTGGCCGCGTCGGTGCGCGGCGCGATCCTGCGCGAGGCGGCGGACCGGCTCGAGGCCGACACCGCGCGCTTCGTCGCGATCTGCGTTGCCGAAGCGGGCAAGACCGTGCCGGATGCGATCGCCGAAGTCCGCGAGGCGGTGGACTTCCTCCGTTACTATGCCGCCCGCGCGGAGGAGTCCTTCGGCAATCCTCTGATCATGCCAGGTCCGACCGGCGAGTCGAATCGTCTCGGACTCCGCGGCCGCGGCGTGTTCGCCTGCATCAGCCCGTGGAATTTTCCGCTCGCGATTTTCACCGGACAGGCCGCAGCGGCGCTCGCGGCCGGCAATTCGGTGATCGCGAAGCCGGCCGAGCAGACGCCACTCGTCGCCGCGGAGATGGTCCGGCTCCTGCATGCGGCGGGCGTGCCGGGCGAAGTGCTGCATTTCCTGCCGGGGCGCGGGTCGCGGATCGGTCCTGCGCTGACCGGTGATCCGCGCATTGCCGGCGTCGCCTTCACCGGCTCGACCGACACCGCACGGCTGATCAACCGCAGCCTGGCCGCCCACGACGGCGCGCTGCCGGTGCTGATCGCGGAAACCGGCGGCCAGAACGCGATGCTGGTCGACAGCTCGGCGCTGCCCGAGCAGGTCGTCAACGATGCCATCACTTCGGCGTTCAATGCGGCAGGGCAGCGCTGTTCGGCGCTGCGCGTACTGTACGTCCAGGAGGACATCGCGGCGCGTGTGCTGGAACTGCTGGCCGGCGCCATGGATCTGCTTTCGATCGGCGAGCCGGCGCTGCTCTCGACGGACGTCGGCCCCGTGATTGACGCGCAGTCGCTCGACACCCTGGAACGGCATGCGGCCACGATCGTCGCAGGCGCGCGCTGGCATCACCGCGCGCGCCTGCCCGATGGCCTCGCGCGCGGCCACTATTTCGCGCCGCTTGCGGTCGAGATAGACGGCATCGCGGCGCTCGAGCGGGAGGTATTCGGACCGGTGCTGCACGTCGTACGGTTCGCGGCATCGAAGCTCGACGAGGCAGTCGACGCGATCAACGCGAGCGGTTTCGGGCTGACGCTCGGCGTGCACACGCGCATCGACAGCGTGGCCAGACGCGTTGCCGCGCGCGCACGCGTCGGCAACGTCTACGTCAACCGCAACATGATCGGCGCCGTCGTCGGTGTGCAGCCATTCGGCGGCTGCGGACTCTCGGGCACGGGTCCGAAAGCCGGCGGCCCGCACTATCTGCCGCGATTCGCGACCGAGCAGACCGTGACCATCAATACCGCGGCAATGGGCGGCAACGCGACGCTGCTATCGCTCGGCGAGGATTGATGGTGCCGGGTCGTACTTTCGTAGTCTGGCGGCCAGACTACGAAAGTACGACCCGGCACCACTACATCATGCCGGTCTGCAGGCGGGCGGCCTCGGACATCATCGACTGGTTCCACGGCGGATCGAACACGAGTTCGACATCCGCCCTGCGGATGGTCGGAATAATGAGCAGCTTGTCGCGCACGTCGTTGACCAGCACTTCACCCATGCCGCAGCCGGGCGCGGTCAGCGTCATGCGCACGGACGCATCGCGCGTCCCGTCGTCGTTCGGCGTGACGGCGCAGTAGTAGATCAGCCCGAGATCGACGATGTTGACCGGTATCTCCGGATCGAAGCAGGTGCGAAGCTGGTCCCAGACCACGCGTGTGACGTCCTCGTCGGTGGCGCTCGCCGGCAGTTCGGGCGGCCGCAACGGCTCCTTGCCGATGGCGTCGCCGTCCGCGCCGGCGATGCGGAACAGGTTGCCCTCGACATACACGGTGAAACTGCCGCCGAGCGCCTGCGTCAGGTAGCCGATGCTGCCGGTGCGCAGCTTCACCTCGACGCCCGCCGGCACGATGACGGCACGCACGTCGCGATTGACGACGATCGGTTCCTGGCTTGCGCGGTGCATGCTCATTCCGTCGTGACCGGCGCTGCGGCGCCCGCGAGCGCGGCATTGAGCGTGTGCCAGCAGAGACTTGCGCACTTCACGCGTGCGGGAAATTCCCTCACGCCGGCAAGCGCCATCAGCTTGCCGAGCCGCGGATCGGGTGACGCACCGGGTGTCGTCAGCATGTGGTGCATCGCACCGAACAGTTTCGCGGCCTCGGCGCGCGTGCGGCCGCGCAGGGCCTCGGTCATCAAAGAGGCCGACGCCGTCGAGATCGCGCAGCCGGAACCGGCAAACCGCAGGTCCCGTATCAGGTCATTCTCCACATCAACATAAACATGTAACTGGTCGCCGCATAAGGGATTATTACCCTCCGCCCGATGGGTCGCGCCCGGCAGTTCGCCGCGATTGCGCGGGCACCGGTTGTGGTCGACGATGACGTCACGATAGAGATCGGCGAGATCCATCAGCGCAGCATCCGGATCGCATCCTGCACGGCGTCGTAGAGCGCCTCGATCTCGCCCGGCGTGTTGTACAGGCCGAACGAAGCGCGCGTCGTCGCCGCCACGCCGAAATGTTCCATCACCGGCATCGCGCAGTGATGCCCGGTGCGCACGGCGATGCCGCGCGAGTCGAGGACGGTTCCAAGATCATGCGGGTGAACGCCGTCGACCGCGAACGAGACGAGGCTGGTCTTGTCGGGCGCCGTGCCGATCAGCGTGACGCCCGGGATGCGCGCGAGCGATGCCGTCGCATCCGCCAGCAGCGCGTGCTCGTGCCGCGCGATTTCGGCGAGGCCGACGGTTTCGAGGTAATCGATGGCGGCAGCAAGACCAACGGCGCCCCCGACGTTCGGCGTGCCGGCCTCAAAGCGATGCGGCAGGTGATTCCAGGTCGAGCCGCGAAACGACACGGTGAGGATCATGTCGCCGCCACCCTGCCACGGCGGCATCGCGGCCAGCACCGCCTCGCGCGCGTACAGCACGCCGATGCCGGTCGGACCGTACATCTTGTGGGCGGAGAACGCGTAGAAATCGCAGCCGAGCGCCTGCACGTCCACGGCCAGGTGCGGCACGGCCTGGGCGCCGTCGACGACGGTCGTGATGCCGCGTTCGCGCGCGGCCGCGATCATGCCGGCGATCGGCAGCACGGTGCCGAGCGCATTGGAAACATGCGCGAGCGCGACGACGCGCGTCCGGGGCCCGAGCATGCGGCGATAGCTGTCGGCATCGACCACGCCGTGGCGGTCGATCGGCACGGCGCGCAGCACCGCGCCCGTCTGCTCCGCCACCATCTGCCAGGGCACGATGTTCGAGTGATGTTCGAGCCAGGTGACGAGTATTTCGTCCCCGGGCTCGAGCCGAGGCCGCGCCTGCGCCTGGGCGACCAGATTGATGGCTTCCGTCGTGCCGCGCACGAAGACGATCTCCGTCGCCGAGCGGGCGCCGATGAATGACCGCACCCGCTCGCGCGCGCCTTCGTAGCGCGCGGTTGCCTCCTGCGAGAGCGTATGGACGCCGCGATGCACATTCGCATGGTGCGAGCGCGCGTATTCCGCAACCGCGTCGATGACGCTTGCCGGCTGCTGCGACGAAGCGGCGTTGTCGAGATAGACGAGCGGGTGGCCGTTGACGCGGCGCGCGAGCACCGGGAAATCGGCCCGGATCCGGCCGATGTCCCAGGCGGCCTGCCGGCCGGCGATGGCCGCCATCACGCCTGCTCCCGCATCAGTTCGACGTCGGGCAGGATGTCCGCGACCCGGGTCGCTACGAAATCCCGTACCACGGGCAGCGGCATGCCGGCGAGCACGTCCTGGCAGAACGCGAAGGTCAGCAGGCTCCGCGCCGTCGCCTCGTCGAGGCCGCGTGACCGCAGGTAGAAAAGCTGGACCGGATCGAGCGTGCCGGTCGTCGCGCCATGGCGACAGCGGACGTCGTCGACGTGGATTTCCAGCTGGGGCCGCGCATTGATTTCGGCCAGGGGCGAGAGCAGCAGGTTGCGGATGGTCTGGCTCGCATCCGCGCCGCGCGCGGCCGGGCGCATGACGATACGGCCATTCATCGCGCCACGGCCTCGTCCCGTCGCGATGCCGCGGAAATCCTGTTCGGTGCGGGTTCGCGGCGCGCAATGCTCGACCTGCGTATGGATGTCCACCTGGCGTTCGCCATCCACCATGAAAAGGCCGGCCAGCCGGCACGCAGCGGCTTCGCCATCGAGCGCAAGCCGGAAGTTCGACCGGAGCATGCCCCCGCCCAGCGCGACCAGGTGCTGGCGGTAACTGCCGCCGGCGTCCAGACGCGCGTCCCAGGTTTCGACCTGCGCCGCCGCCGCGTTCTGCCGATGCAGGCGTAAATGCTCCACGTCCGCGGATGGGCCGATCGCGAGCTCGGCCGCGAGATTGGCGAACACGGCCGCGTCGCCCAGCGACAGGAATTCCTCCACCAGCACCAGTTTTGCGCCGGCGCCGACCTCGATGACGAGGCGCGCATGATGCGCGGCGGGCCGCATTGCCGATGCCACATGCAGCAGGTGCAGCGGTCGGGGCGGGGCGCTGCCGGCGGCGATCCGTATCACGACGCCGCCATCGGTGAACGCATCGGCCATGACCGCGAACCGGTCGTCGGCATCGTCGGCCGGGAAACGCAGCAGGTCGAGTGCGGCCGCCGGCTCGCGGCCGAGCAGGGCGCCGATGTCGTCGTGCGTGACGCCGGCCAGCGGTTCGCCGTCGGACAGCGCCGCATCGAAGCGACCGTCGACGATCACGAGCCGGCATGCCCCGTCGAGCGGAAGGCGAGCGCCGGCGAGCGCGGCAGGCTCCACCGCCGTGCGTGAGACGACGCCGAAGTCGTAACCGGCGAGACGCGCATGATCGAGGTATTTCCAGTTCTCGTCGCGACGGTCCGGCAGCCCGCGCCCGAGCAGCAATTCGAGCGCGCGACCGCGCCGGCGCGCCCATTCCGGGCCGCCGGCAAGCAGCGGCGCCAGTCCCGCGTGGGTTGCCGCGATGCGGTCGATGGCGGATGCCGCGTTCACGCCGCAGCCGTCCCGTCCTGGACCCAGTCGTAGCCGCGGCGCTCGAGTTCGAGCGCAAGCTCGCGGCCGCCGCTCCTGACGATGCGCCCGCCGGCCAGCACGTGCACGCGGTCGGGTACGACATGGTCGAGCAGGCGCTGGTAATGCGTGACCAGCACGATTGCGCGCGCGGGCGAACGCAGTGCATTGACGCCTTCGGCCACCAGCTTGAGCGCGTCGATGTCGAGCCCGGAGTCGGTCTCGTCGAGCAGCGCCAGCGTCGGCTCGAGCAGGCTCATCTGCAGGATCTCGTTGCGCTTCTTTTCGCCGCCGGAAAAACCCTCGTTCACTCCGCGATTGAGCAGGCTCTCGTCCATGCGCATCGCGGCCAGGCGTGCGCGCACGAGGTTCAGGAACTCGAATGCATCCAGTTCAGGTTCCCCGCGATGCCTGCGCAGCGCGTTCAACGACGCCTTCATCAGGTACACGTTGTTGACGCCGGGGATCTCGACCGGGTACTGGAACGCAAGGAACAGCCCTGCGCGCGCTCGCTCCTCCGGCGGCATCGCCAGCAGGTCGCGGCCGAGATAGCTGGCGCTGCCCGACAGCACCTCGAGTCCGGGCCGGCCGGCCAGCACGCCCGTCAGCGTGCTCTTGCCCGAACCGTTCGGCCCCATGATCGCGTGCACCTCGCCCGCCCGTACCGAGAGCGACAGCCCGTCCAGGATGACCCGCTCGCCCGCACGGACGCGCAGTTCGCGGACGTCGAGAATGATCCGGGAGTCGTCGCTCATCCCACCGCTCCTTCGAGGCTGACGGCCAGCAGGTTCTGCGCCTCGACCGCGAATTCCATCGGCAGTTCGCGGAACACCTGGCGGCAGAATCCGTTGACGATCATGTTCACCGCGTCCTCCGCGGCGATGCCGCGCTGCAGGCAATAGAACAGCTGGTCATCCGAGATCTTCGACGTCGTCGCCTCGTGCTCGATGACGGCCGTCGGGTTCGCGACCTCGATGTACGGGAAGGTATGCGCGCCGCAGCGATCGCCCATCAGCAGCGAATCGCACTGCGTGTAATTGCGCGCGCCGTCGGCGCCCGGCAGCACCTTGACCAGGCCGCGATAGGCGTTCTGTCCGTGGCCTGCCGATATGCCCTTCGAGATGATGGTCGAGCGCGTGTTGCGCCCCATGTGGATCATCTTGGTGCCGGTGTCCGCCTGCTGGCGGTGATTCGCGAGCGCCACCGAGCGGAATTCGCCGACCGAGCCGTCGCCGCGCAGGATGCAGCTCGGGTATTTCCAGGTGATCGCCGAGCCGGTCTCGACCTGGGTCCACGAGATCTTCGAGTTCCGCCCGCGGCAGTCGCCGCGTTTGGTGACGAAATTGTAGATGCCGCCGACGCCGTTCTCGTCGCCCGGATACCAGTTCTGCACCGTCGAGTACTTGATCTCGGCATCGTCCAGCGCGACGAGCTCGACCACCGCCGCATGCAGCTGGTTCTCGTCGCGCATCGGCGCCGTGCAGCCTTCGAGATAGCTGACGTGCGAGCCTTCCTCCGCGATGATCAGCGTGCGCTCGAACTGCCCGGTCTTCGAGGCATTGATGCGGAAATAGGTGGACAGCTCCATGGGGCAGCGCACGCCTTTCGGCACGTGCACGAAAGACCCGTCGGTGAAGACCGCGGAGTTGAGCGCAGCGTAGAAATTGTCGCCGATCGGCACGACGCTTCCCAGGTAGCGCTCGATCAGTCCGGGGTGCTTGAGCACGGCCTCGGAGAACGGGCAGAAAGTGACGCCGGCCTCGGCGAGACGCTCCTTGAAGGTCGTCGCCACCGAAACGCTGTCGAACACGGCGTCCACCGCGACGCCGGCGAGCCGCGCGCGTTCATGCAGCGGGATGCCGAGCTTGTCGTAGGTCTCGAGCAGTTTCGGGTCCACGTCGGCCAGCGACTTCGGTCCGCTGCCGCTCTGCGTCGGCGCCGAGTAATACGAGATCGCCTGGAAATCGATCGGCGGATAGTGGACGTGCGCCCAGACCGGTTCCTTCATGCGCAGCCAGCGCCGGAAGGCCTTGAGCCGCCAGTCGAGCATGAACGCCGGTTCGCCCTTCTTGACGGAGATCATCCGGATCACGTCCTCGTCGAGGCCCGGGGCGACCGTGTCGCTCGCGATGTCCGTGACGAATCCGTGCGGGTACTTCCGGGCGACCAGCGATTCCAGGTCTGTCGGGCGGGAAGACACGTCTGGACCTCCCTCAGCCGCGCACCAGCGGGCGCGAGCCCGGCGGAGTGCGGTCGCTGAATACGGGTGCGACGGCCGGAACGTCACGTCGCAGCAGCTCGTCGAGGCTAACGGCCGTAAGCGAGCGGCGGATCGCCAGGCTGATGCGCTGCCAGCCATGGCCGACCAGGCAGGTCGACTCGATGCCGCAGTGTCCGCTCCCGTTCGAGCATTCGGTCAAAGCGACCGGGCCCTCGACGGCATCGATGATGTCTGCGGCGCTGATGTCGGCCGTTGCCCGTGTCAGCTGGTAGCCGCCATGCGCACCGCGCATGGATCGCACCAGGCCGGCGTGCTGCAGTTCCTTGAGCAACTTGCTGACGGTCGGCAATCCGATGCGCGTGCGGCTGGCGATTTCCGCGGCGCTCGCGAGACCGCCGTCGCCGAGACTGGCGAGGATCAGGGTCGCGTAATCGGTCAGGCGGCTGATGCGCAGCATGTCAGGGTCTCCTGCAAGGCTGGAAACATACAGTACAATTTTAGTACTATTACGTCGGTAAAGGTAGTGGGTCGCAGCGCTCTGGTATTCTCTGCGCCCCCACGGAGGACCCGGTTTCATGGACAAACACGAGCTAGATACGAATGCCGCCGCGATGGTTGCGCCCGGCAAGGGCATCCTGGCAGCGGATGAATCGACCGGCACGATCAAGAAGCGCTTCGACAAGATCCGCCTCGAGTCGACCTTCGAATCCCGCCGGGCGTATCGCGAACTCCTGTTCACCGCGCCGGGCTCCGAGCAGCAAATTTCGGGCGTGATCCTCTATGACGAGACGCTCCGGCAGCAGACGGCGGACGGTCAGCCGTTCCCGGCGCTGCTGGCCGCCCGCGGCATCCTGCCCGGCATCAAGGTGGATGCCGGCGCGAAGCCGCTCGCGGGCTTTCCCGGCGAAACCGTGACCGAGGGCCTCGACGGCCTGCGCGAGCGCCTCGCCGAGTACCGCGGGCTCGGTGCGCGGTTCGCGAAGTGGCGCGCGGTCATCGATGTCGGCGCCGGCATTCCGACGTCGTTCGCGCTCGAAGCGAATGCGCATGCGCTCGCGCGTTATGCCGCGCTCTGCCAGGAAGCGTCGATCGTGCCTATCGTCGAGCCCGAGGTCCTGATGGACGGCGACCACACGATCGCTCGCTGTAAGGAAGTCACCGATGCGACGCTGGAAATCGTGTTCGATGCGCTGTTCCGCCATCGCGTGCGCCTCGAAGGCATGGTGCTGAAGCCGAACATGGTGATCGCCGGCAAGAAGTGTCCGGTGCAGGCCCCGGCCCAGCAGGTGGCCGAGGCGACGGTGCGCTGCCTGAAGCGGCGCGTCCCGTCGGCAGTGCCCGGCATCGCGTTCCTGTCGGGGGGGCAGAGCGAAGCGGAAGCGACACTGCACCTGTCGCTGATGAATCGCGCGGGCGGGCTGCCCTGGCAGCTTTCGTTCAGCTACGGCCGTGCGCTGCAGCAGAGCACGCTCGACGCCTGGCAGGGCAAGGCGGCGAACGTCGCGGCGGCGCAGCGCGTGTTCCTCAAACGCGCCCGGCTGAACGGCATGGCGCGCGACGGCCGTTACGAGCCCGCGATGGAGCAGGCGGCGGCCTGAAGCCGCGCCAGCCGTTCCCCAGCGTGAGCACTTCTTTGCGTCGCGAGGCCGGCGGCGTGACCGCAGACGCCATCGTGCGCGTGCGCGGCCTGCATTATGCGATCGCCGGCCGTCCGATCTTCGACGGCGTGGACGTCGACATCGCGCGCGGCGCGGTGACGGCGGTGATGGGGCCGAGCGGCACCGGCAAGACGACGCTGCTGAGCCTGATCACGGGTCAGCTCTTCGCCGATCGCGGGCTGGTGGAGGTCGACGGCAAGGACGTCGGCAAGCAGAGCCGCAGGGAAATTTATCGCATGCGCCGGCGCATGGGCATGCTGTTCCAGAACGGCGCCCTGCTGACCGATCTCAGCGTGTACGACAACGTCGCCTTTCCGCTGCGCGAGCACACGCGGCTTCCGGAGCGGCTGCTGCGCCATGTCGTGCTGACCAAGCTGCAGGCGGTCGGCCTGCGCGGCGCATGGCAGCTGATGCCGGCGGAGCTTTCCGGCGGCATGTCGCGGCGCGTCGCCATCGCGCGCGCAATCGTCATGGACCCGGAACTGCTGATCTACGACGAGCCTTTCGTCGGGCTGGATCCGATTTCGATGGGCGTGGTCCTGCGCCTGATCCGCCGCCTCAACGACACGCTCGGCCTCACCAGTATCGTCGTGTCGCACGACGTGCGCGAAGTGTCGGCCGTCGCGGACCACGTCTACCTGTTGTCGGGCGGAAAGGTGGTCGCGTCCGGACCGCCGGCGGCGCTCGCGGACAGCGACCGCGAGGATGTGCGCCAGTTCATGCACGGCCTGCCTGACGGTCCGGTCCCGTTTCACTACCCGGCGCCCGATTACGACCAGCAATTACGACGGGCACGCTGATGCTGCCGGCCATTCTGCGAGAGCTGTCGCAGAGCCTGCAGGGCGCGCTCATTGCCCTCGGCGGCTACGCGCTGTTCACGGCGCGCCTGTTCGTCGAGACCCCGCGTGCGCTGCTGCGGTTCCGGCTGGTCATCGACCAGGTCCACAACGCGGGCACGCTGTCGCTCGTGATCATCATGCTGTCGGGCCTGTTCGTCGGCATGGTTCTCGGGTTGCAGGGTTTCGACCTGCTTGAGCGCTTCGGGTCCGAGGAAGCCCTCGGTACGGCGGTCGCGCTCGGCCTGCTCAAGGAGCTCGGACCGGTCGTGACCGCGCTGCTCTTCGCCGGACGCGCCGGCACCGCGCTCGCCTCCGAGCTCGGTCTGATGCGCGCGACCGACCAGCTTGCGGCGATGGAGATGATGGCGGTCGATCCGGTGCGTCGGGTCGTGATGCCGCGCTTCCTCGGGGGCGTGATCGCGATGCCCCTGCTTGCCGCGATCTTCAGCATGATCGGCCTCTATGGCGCGCAGCTCGTCGGGGTGCAGCTGATGGGCGTCGATTCCGGCCAGTTCTGGTCGCAGATGCGGGGCGCAGTCGAGACCGCCGACGTGATGGAAGGCGTGATCAAGAGCGTGGTGTTCGGGGTCGCCTGCAGCCTGATCGCCGTGTATGAAGGCTATCATTCGATGCCGACCGCCGAGGGCGTCGGCCGCGCGACGACCCGGACCGTCGTGATTTCCTCCGTGGTCGTGCTGCTGCTCGACTACATTCTGACCGCGGTAATGCGGTAAGGAGTCATTGTCATGCGCCAATCGCGCGCCATCCTGCTGGGAACCGGGCTGTTCGTGCTGCTCGGATTCGCGGCGCTGTTTTTCCTGGTCACGCAGATCACGAGCCGCGAATTCGGATTCGGCGACGCCAGTTATCGCGTGACCGCTGCATTCGATCAGGTGGGCGGGCTGAAGCCGGGCGCCCCGGTGTCGATGTCGGGCGTCACGATCGGCCGCGTCGAGTCGATCGCCTACGATTTCAGCGAGTATCGGGCCCGCGTCACGCTGCGGATCGACAACAGCTACGACCGGATACCGGAAGATAGCGACGCAGGCATCCTGACCGCCGGACTGCTCGGGGGCCAGTACGTCGGAATCGGTCCGGGAGGGTCGGAAACCTTTCTGAAGGACGGCGCTCAAATAGAGTTCACGCAGTCCGCCATCGTCCTCGAGAACCTGATCAGCAAGTTCCTGTTCTCGAAGGCGGCCGAAAAACCCGAAGCCGATTTCACGGAGTAACCCGCACCATGATCCGCAACGCTGCAACCCGACTTTGCTGCCTTCTGGCGTTCTTCGCCGGAAGCGCCGCGCTTGCCGCCGATGCCGTACCGGGGCCGACGCCGCAGGAACTGATCGAGACCAGCGCGAAGAAGATGCTCGCGGCGCTCGACGCCGATCGTGAAGCGGTGCGCAAGGACCCGAAGCGTGTCGAGAAACTGGTCGAAGAGATCCTGCTGCCGGGATTCGATACCGACGAGTCCGCGCGCCGAGTGCTCGGCGTGCACTGGACCCGAGCGACGCCCGGGGACCGCCAGCGCTTCATCGAGGCTTTCTACCACGCGCTCCTGCGCAATTACGGGTCCGCGCTCGCCGAATTCACGGCCGACCGCATGGTCGTGCTGCCTTTTCGCGGCGACCTCTCGAGCGGCAACGCGACCGTCAGGACCGAGGTCAAGCGCAAGGACGGGACGCGCGTCCCCGTGAACTACACGCTGCATGCCACGCCCGCAGGCTGGAAGGCCTGGGACGTGTCGATCGAGGGCATCTCCTACGTGCGCAATTTCCGCAACGACGTCGGCGCCGAGATCAGCAAGAACGGCCTGGCCGCGGTGATCGAGCGGCTCGAGCGCGAGTACCAGAACGGCCCGTCGCCGGCCAGGAGCTGAATTCGCAATGAGCCGGTCGAGGGCACTGACGGATCGTGGCGACGGCCGCTTCGAGCTGGCAGGCGATCTCGTTTTCGAGAACGCCGCGCGGCTGCTCGAGGAAGGCGATGCCGCGTTCCGCGGTCAGCCGCGGGCGGATGTCGATCTCGCGGGCGTCGGCCGGGTCGACAGTGCGGGACTCGCGCTGCTGCTGGAATGGGCCGTTGCCGCGCGCGAGGCGGGGCGGGTGGTCAGCTATCGCAACCTGCCGTCCGGCGTTTCGGCGCTGGCCGGCATCAGCGACGTGTCGGAGCTGCTGGACGCGACGGCATCCGCAGGCTGACTCCCGGCATCCGCCGGCTCATCGAACTCCTCGTCCAGCGGCGGCTCTTCGTCAGGCACGTCGCCATCCCTGACCTTGTATTCGCGCCGCTGCAGCCAGGCATTGCGCACGAACGCATACGGATCGAATGCCCGCTGGATCGACTGGTCCAGCGACAGAAGCGAGGCGCGGCCGTCGACCACCGAGAGCACGGCGATCGCCACGCGTTCGTCGGTCTCGAGGTCGAGCTGCGCGCGCAGGTCGGTCTGCCCGTCCACCGCCATTGCCGGCGCATCGCGCAGCGTCGACGGTCCCAGCAGCGGCAACACGAGGTAGGGGCCCGGCGGCACTCCCCAGCGGCCGAGCGTCTGCCCGAAATCCTCGTCGTTGCGGGCCAGGCCCACGTGTGACGCGGGATCCAGCAGCCCGCCGAGCCCGAGCGTCGAATTGAGCACGAACCGGCCGAGGTCCACGGCCGTGTCTTTCAGCTTCAGTTGCAACAGGTCGTTGACGATCGTCGTCGGGAATGCCAGATGCGTGAGCACGTTGCTGATGCCGGTGCGGATGATCTGCGGCACGTGCCGCTGATAGCCCTTCGCGACCGGCTTGAGGACGGCGCGGTCGACTGCGTCGTTGAAACGGTAGGTTCCGCGATTCAGGCGCTCGAGCGGGTCGCCTGGCGTCTGAGCGCCGGTAGTGGCGCAGCCGCCGAAGGAAATCAAAAGGGCCGTGCCGAGGCAGGCGCGTAGTAAGGCGCTCATCAATGGGTCCTTCGGGCCGGACGAAGGCGCGATTCTAGCCGGTGCGGCTGCCGTCGGGCTGCGGATCCGTCGGTTCTGCAAGCTCCCGGGCGCGCTTGCCCTTCGGCAGGTACTCCTCGAGTTCGCGGATGCGCGCGTCGAAGCGCTCGCGCTGCACCGCATTGAGTCCCGGGACCGCCTGGGCCAGGCGAAGCTGGCCGATCGCGAGCATCAGGTCGCCGCTGATCACGTGATACTCGGACATGTAGTAGTAGGAATCGGCCACGTCGCCCGCGGCGTTCGCGGCAAGCGCGGTGAACCGCGCCTGTTCGGCGGTCGGCGGCACGTTGTTGAACAGATCGAGCAGGACGACGTGCGCCCGCCGCGCATTGCCGTCCCGCATCAGCACTTCCGCATAACGCATCGTCACCGGGATGCTGCGCGGAAACAGCTTCATTGCGTCCCCGAGCGTGACGCGCGCGCCATCGACATCACCCGCCGCGAGCTGTGCCTCGCCGAGAGTCGTATGGTAGAGCGTCACGTCGGGACGGCGTTCGAGCAGCGTCCGCAGCGCCGGAACGGCTTCCTTCGCCGCGCCGGCGCGCATCAGGGCCAGCGCGCGACCGTACTGCTCCGCCTCCGTCGACGGCAGGTCGGCGCCCTGCGCGCTGTAATACAGGCTGCGGAACGCGGTTTCCGGCGGCAGGGTCTGGACATGGAGGCGTTCACGGATCAGCGCGTAGCTCGTGCTGTCCGGCGTTCGCGGCCGTTCGAGCTGCTGCGCGCGGTCGCGGGTCTCGGCGATGCGCTCGGAGCTGACCGGGTGGGTTCTAAGCAGCGGCGGAATGTTGCTGCCGGCGCTGCCCGATTTCTGCTGCATGGTCCAGAAGAAATCCCCCATCGCGACCGGGTCGAATCCCGACGAAGCGAGGATGCCGACGCCGACGCGGTCGGCTTCGCTTTCATTTGAACGCGTGAAATTGATCTGCTGCTGAGCGGCGAGGCCCTGCGCCGCGGTCACCGTGCCGAGCACGGCATCGCTCGGCATGCCGGTGGTGGCGCCAATCAGGATCGCCGCCAGCATCGCCGCCATCGAGGCCAGGTTGGCGCGGCCGGCATTCTGGATTGACCGGGCGATATGGCGCTGGGTCACGTGCGCGATCTCGTGCGCGAGCACGCCGGCCAGCTCGCTTTCGTTCCGCGTGGCCTTGATGAGGCCGGCGTTGACGCCGATGAACCCGCCCGGCAGCGCGAATGCATTGATGCCGGTGTCCTTGATCGCGAAGAACGTGAACCGGTGGGCGCCTTCATGCGCATGGCTCGCGAGACGCATTCCGAGCGACTGCAGGTACTCGGCGACCTCGGGATCGTCGACGATCTGGCCCGAATCGCGCAGGCTCCGCACGATCATGAGCCCGATCTTGTACTCGTCGATCAGCGACAGCGTCGTGCTCGCGGGCGTGCCGATGTCCGGCAGGTCGCTGCCCGGCGATTGCGCCGCGGCGGGCCAGCCGCCGAGGCCGGTCAGCAGCGACAGGAACAGGGCGATCGCGCGCATTGCGGGAATCCCGGGCGGGTAGTGCGGTTTCGACCGCGCCTGCCGGGCATCGTTCGCCGGGCCCGCCGTCAAAGGGCCTCGGAAGCGAAGTCGGCGAGGCGGGAACGCTCGCCGCGAACGAGCGTCACGTGGCCGGCGTGCTGCCAGCCGCGGAAGCGGTTGACGACATAGGTAAGCCCAGAAGTGGTCTCTGTCAGATAGGGCGTGTCGATCTGCGCGATGTTGCCGAGGCAGACGAGCTTGGTGCCCGGCCCCGCGCGCGTGACCAGCGCCTTCATCTGCTTGGAGGTCAGGTTCTGGGCCTCGTCGAGTATCAGGTAGCGGTTCAGGAACGTCCGGCCCCGCATGAAATTCAGCGAGCGGATCTTGATCCGGTGGCGCAGCAGGTCCTGCGTGGCGGCGCGCCCCCAGCTGCCGCCTTCCTGCCCCTGGGTCAGCACTTCGAGATTGTCCATCAGCGCACCCATCCACGGCTCCATCTTTTCCTCTTCGGTGCCGGGAAGAAAGCCGATGTCCTCGCCGAGCGGGATGGTGACGCGCGTCATGATGATCTCGCTGAAGCGGTTGGTCTCCAGCGTCTGCACCAGCCCGGCGGCGAGCGTCAGCAGCGTCTTGCCGGTGCCCGCGGGCCCGAGGATCGTGACGAAATCGATCTCCGGATCGAGCAGCAGGTTGAGCGCGAGGTTCTGCTCGCGATTGCGGGCCGTGATTCCCCAGACGGCGTGGCGCTCGCCGCGGAAATCCTGCGTGACCTCGAGCGTGGCGACGTCGTCCTCGATGGAGCGCACAATCGCCTCGAATTCGTCCGCGTCCGCGCCGTACAGGAACTGGTTCGGATGCCATTCGCGCACGAGCGGCCCGCGCACGCGATAGAACGTGCGGGCCTGGTCCTGCCACGATTCGACATTGTTGCCATGCGTTTCCCAGAAATCGGCCGGCAAGGCGGTGACGCCCTTGAACAGCAGGTCGGCGTCCTCGATCGTGCGGTCGTTGAAGTAATCCTCCGCATGGACACCGAGGATCGCGGCCTTGATGCGCAGATTGATGTCTTTCGACACGAGCGTGACGCGCGTGTCGGGCAGCTCCATCTGCAGTGCCAGCGTGTATCCGAGCAGCGCATTGTCGACGCCCTGGCCGGGCAGCGTGTCCGGCAGGCCGGCCGCGAGCCGGCGCGTCTGGAAGTACAGGCGGCCGGTCGGCGGCTTCTTGCCGTGGTTGCCCGAGCGCCCGGTCGGCAGTTCCAGCCCGCGGTCGATCTCGTCTTTGGTCGCGTTCGCCATCAGCTCGTCCAGGAACCGGCTGACCTGCCTGACGTTCCGCGCCGACTCGGAAAGGCCCTTCTTGCCCGCGTCGAGCTCCTCGAGCACACCCATCGGCAGGTAGATGTCGTGTTCCTCGAAACGGAAGATCGCGGCGGGATCGTGCATCAGGACGTTCGTATCCAGCACGAATGCGCGCCGGGCGCCCCTGGCGGAACGTGCTTTGATCATGTGCGTTTCAGCAGCTCGCGCGCAGCTTCCAGCACCTGTTCCGCGTGGCCCGCGACGCGGACCTTGCGCCATTCCCGGCGCACGACTCCCTTTGCGTCGATCAGGAAGGTGCTTCGTTCGATGCCCATCATTTTCCTGCCATACATGTTTTTCTGCTTCCAGACGCCGAACAGGGACGCGACCGCATGGTCCTCGTCCGAGCCGAGTTCGAACGGAAATTTCATCCTGTCGCAGAAGCGTCGGTGCGAATCGAGACTGTCCGTGGAAATGCCGATGATCGTCGTGCGTGCGCGGCGAAACGCCGGCGCGAGGTCGCGGAAAGCCGCGCCTTCCAGCGTGCAGCCGGGCGTATTGTCACGCGGATAGAAATAGAGGATGAGTCCGCCCGCCCGCCGGGCACGGGAGCGGAACTCGCCCGCGGTCGTCGGCAACGTGAAATCCGGCAGCTTGTCGCCGACGCTGGGTCCGGGCATCGCGCGTCAGTTCTTGACCGGCTCGAGGATGGCGTCGAGATTCATCTGGTCGCAGAAGTCCATGAATTCCTCGCGCAGCGCGCCGACATGGATGCGCGTCGGCACGTTGATGACCATGTAGACGGAGAACATCTGCGCGCCCGTATGCGCGGCCGCGTAGCTTCGCGTCGACAGTTCGCCGATGTCGATGCCACGGGTGGAAAAGAAGCCGGACAGGCCCGAGACGATGCCGGCCTGGTCGATGCAGACCACGTCGACCGAGTACGGCACCATGTCCTCGCGCACCGGCCGCTGCGCCGTGCGGCGCACCTGGATCGTCACGCCGGATGTTTCCGCGAGCTTGCCGAGATCGGTCTCGATGCGGGCGATGGAATGCCAGTTACCCGCGACCAGCAGCAGCATCGCGAAATCCGAGCCGAGAGCGGTCATCCGGCTTTCACTGATGCTGCCGCCGCATTCGGCGACGATCCTCGACAGGTCGTGCACCAGACCGATGCGGTCGTCGCCGATGGCTGAAATTGCGATGAATTGCTTCATTCGGGAAGGAATCGCGGGCGTGGCATCCAGTTTACCGGTTACCGGGTGGCGATGATATCGCGGTCGCCGCGCGGCTTGCGCCGGGCTCCCGCGCGCCAGTACGATCCCGCCTCCGGTTCCGGCCGGTAGGCCGGGAGGTACGATGTTCCGTGGCTGTCTCGTCGCACTGGTAACGCCGATGACGGAGTCCGGCGACGTGGATCACGTCGCGTTCGGGCGCCTGCTCGACTGGCACGCGCGCGAGGGCACGGATGGCATCGTCGTCTGCGGCACGACCGGCGAATCGCCGACCGTCAGCGCAAGCGAAGCGGCCGAACTCCTGCAGATCGCCGTGCAGCGAATCGGCGGCCGCATACCGGTGATCGCGGGCACCGGCGGCAATTCGACCGCGGAAGCCGTCGAGCGCACGCGCGCGGCCTGCGAACTGGGCGTCGATGGCGTGCTGATCGTGACACCTTATTACAACCGGCCGCCGCAGGAAGGGCTGTACCGGCACTTCCACATGGTCGCGGATGCGGCCAGCGTGCCGCTGCTGCTGTATAACGTGCCGTCGCGCACCGCCTGCGACCTGCTGCCCGCGACGGTCGAGCGGCTCGCGAGCCATCCGCAGATCATCGGCATCAAGGACGCGACCGGCAGCATCGAGCGGGGCATCGAAATCCTGCGCCGCTGCGGCGACGACTTCCTGCTGCTGTCCGGCGACGATGCAAGCTGCCGTGAACTGATTGCCGCGGGCGCGCAGGGCGTGATCACGGTGACCGGCAATGTCGCGCCGAGGCTGATGCGCGCGATGGTCGAACTGGCCCTCGCCGGGGATCATGACGGCGCGCGGGAACTCGACGACCGGCTCGCCGGTCTGCACACTGCGTTATTCGTCGAATCGAACCCGATACCGGTCAAATGGGCTCTGGGCAGGCTCGGCCTGATCGGGACGGGCATCCGCCTGCCGCTGGTCGCGCTGGCGGACATGCATCGGGAAACGGTCATCGCGGCCATGCGCCGCGCCGGAGTGAATGAGCCATGATCTGGATGTTTCGCTGGATTGCAGTGACGACGGCGCTCGCGATCGTGGCCGGCTGCGGGCTGCTGCCGGATGCCTACAGCAGCTGCGAGAAGCCACAGGCGTATCAGTCCGCCAAAGCCGAGGCGCCGCTACGGGTTCCGTCCGGATCGGACATGCCCGATACCCGCAATGCGCTGCGCATTCCCGACGTCAGCGCGCCGGAACGGCCCACGGATGGCAATGCCTGCCTCGATCATCCGCCAAGCTATGGGGCTGCGCGGCCGCAGACGGGCTGAATCCCGCAGCCTGCCGCCTGTCGGAACACGCTGACTTGCACGTCAGCGCCTCATTACGGCTCGCAGGCACATCCACTGATAGGACTTCGCCGCCCATTCGGTTCCACTGGAGGCGTTCTTTACTTACTTCGACGGGGATGTCGGCCATGTCATTACGCCGCTGGATACCTGCATTCGCGTTGCCGCTCATCTTCGCCGCGTCATGCGCGGGGGCGCCTGAGCGTCCGGTTGTGGAACTGACGCGTGCGAAGACCCTGGTCGACCAGGCCGAGAAGACCGGAGCACCCCGCTTCGCAGCCGCAGAACTCGAGCGCGCTCGTAACAAGGTAGCGGCCGCGGAATCCGCCGCGTCCAATGGCGAGCAGGAGACTGCACGGCGCCTGGCGACGGAAGCGGCGCTTGATGCCGAATACGCCGCCGCGCTCGCTTCCGCGGTGGAAGCGAAGCGGTCGGAAGAGGAAATCCGGAAGAGTGTGGAGGCGCTGCGCGATGAGGCAGCACGCCGGCCCGATGGCTCCACGGACCGCCCATAAGGAGATGTCGTGAAATCCGCAGTTTTTCCCGTTGTCGCCGTTCTGATTTTACTTGCGGGTTGTGCCACGACGCCGGAACGTGTGCCGGAACTGGAAGACGCCCGCGCCAAGGTTCAGGCACTGACGCAGGATCCGCTGGTGCAGGAAACCGCCAGCCGGGAGTTGGCGGCTGCCCGCAACGCGCTCCAGCGGGCTGAAACGGCATTTACCGAGCGCGAGCCCGAAGCACATGTGAAGCACCTTTCATACCTGGCCTCCCGGAATGCCGATATCGGCCAGGCGCGGATCCAGGAGGCGCGATCCCGGCAAGCGGTGGGCAAGGCAGAGTCAGAGCGCAATCGCGTACTGCTCGCCGCGCGGTCACGCGAGGCAGAAGTCGCGAGGCAACAGGCTGCGACTGCCCGGCAGGAGGCTTCCGAGGCGCAACTGTCGGCGGCGGCGCAGGCGGAGGCGGCCGAGGCCGCGCGGCGCGCGCTGGCGGAACTGCAGGCCAGGCCGACCGAGCGTGGAATGGTGCTGACGCTGGGCGACGTCCTGTTCGACACCAATGAAGCCATCTTGAAGCCCGGCGCCATGCTGGCAATGGACCGCCTCGCCAGATTCCTCGAAGCCAACGCCGACACGCGGCTGATCATCGAAGGGCATACTGACAGCACCGGTTCAGCAGCCTACAACCAGGAACTTTCGCAGCGGCGGGGCCAGGCCGTCGCGAATGAACTGGTGAGCCGCGGCATTGCATCCAGCCGCTTTGAAGTGATCGGTCGCGGACAGGCCTTTCCCGTCGCGGGCAACGACACGGCGGCCGGCCGTCAGCAGAACCGCCGCGTTGAAATCGTGTTCTCGGATCAGTCCGGAACATTCACCCGGGGTGCCGCCCGCACGCCTTGACCGCGGATCGCCGCTCGGTCCGGATGTTGATCCCCTGACGGTCGTCCGGTAGGCTTTCGCGCCCGCGGAGAGGTGGCCGAGCGGTCGAAGGCGCTGGACTGGAATTCCAGTAATACCCACAAGGTATTCGTGGGTTCGAATCCCACCCTCTCCGCCAGTTCAGTCGTCGCGTTCCCCGGGATCACGCCTTGATCCGCCCGCCGAGACCGATTCGTACGCGCGGGCGAATGCGACCAGGAACACGGCCGGCAGGCCGCTGTCGCCGCTCTGGACCGTCGAGCGGAACAAATCGCGGTAGCGGTTCCACAGCCGGGCCTGCAGGTTTGCGTCGCCGGCGCCGGCCGCGCGCCGCCCGAGCTGCTCCTCAAGCACGTCCGGATCGAGTTTCTGGATCACCGCCGCAAGGGCCTCGCGCAATGCGGCTGCAACGGCTATCTCGTGATGTCGCGCGCGCGCGAACTCGCCCCGCATCTCGTCAATCGCGCGCGTGCCGCCGGGCCCGCGGCCGGCCAGCATCATCTCCAGAATCTGATCGACCGCCGCGATCCGCACCAGCGGGCTCGTGGCATCGCGCCGTCGGGCACCCGAGGAAATGCCGAACTCGCTCGCGAAATCGGCGCGCGTGCGTGCGAGTTCGGTGAACCCGACCAGCGTTTCGCGCAACAGCTGGCCGGCGTGCTGCAGCGAGCCCATGCGCACCTCCGCTGGCAGGGCGAGGGGATCGATGCCGGCGCCTTTGCAGAGCGCGGCAATACCGGGCCACAGTTCCTGCTCCTCGCGCGCCCGGCCCGACGGCGTGGGCGCGGCTGATATCGCGGGAGCGGCTGCCGGCGGCACGACACGCGGCTTCGCGCGCTCGGCGCGCGGCGGTGGAGCCGGGGGTGCTTGACGTGGCGCGCGCTCGCGGCGGCCCGGCGCGGCGGGCGCAATGGACTCGAAGGACGCATCGAATTCCGCCTCGCTGACCGCGAGGTGTTCGCGCGGCGGGAAATCGTTGCCGCCGGAGATCTCGACTTCAATCTCGTATTCGCCGATGCGGATGCGGTCGCCCGGCGCGAGCTGGTGCAGCCGCTCCGGTCCGAGCGCTTCCTCGTCGTCATTGACATAGGTGCCATTGGTGCTCGTATCGCGCAGCCACCAGATGCCGCCGCGATGCTCGACTTCGGCGTGGCGGCCGGAGACATAGCGCTCCGGATCCTTCAGCACCCAGTCGTTGCTGTCGTGCCGGCCGATGCGCCCGCCATTGACGCCGAATGTGCAGCGTGGATGCGGGCCAGCCGTTGCCGCATTGTCGCTGACGATTTTGAGCCTGAGCGCCATCGCATGACCCCGGAACGGGCTGCTGCCGTCGGCAACGGCACGCATCACGCCTGCCTGGACCGCTATAATAGCGCGCTCCCGCGAGGCAGACCTGCATCCGTTACATGGCTACCAGTCACATATTCAGGATCGTCTTCGTCAACCAGGGCAAGGTCTACGAGATCTACGCCCGAAAGGTGAGCCACGGGACCCTGTTCGGCTTCATCGAAGTCGAGGAACTGGTGTTCGGCGAGCGCAGCAGCGTCGTCGTCGATCCGGCTGAGGAACGCATCAAATCCGAGTTCGCCGGGGTCAAGCGCAGCTACCTGCCGCTGCATGCGGTGATCAGGATCGACGAGGTGCAGAAGCACGGCGTCAGCAAGATCAGCGTCCTCGAAGGCGGCAATGTCGCGCAGTTTCCGGTCGCGCTTTACCCGGCGGGAAGCGATCCGGGCGTGAAGCGCTGACGGCTTGATGCTGCTTTTCCGCGGCGCACCCGCTCTCTCCGCATTCCGCATCGAGAGGCTGCTGGCGACGCTCGCAGGCATCGCGCCCTCGGTTCGCGGGCTGCACGCCAGCTACCTCCACTTCGTCGACGTTTCGCGGACGCTGGCCGCGGACGAGCGGCGCGTGCTCGAGCGGCTGCTCGACTTCGCTGCAGGAGCCGCCGACCTGCCGTCCGGCCCGCTGCTGCTCACGGTGCCGCGTCCCGGCACCATCTCTCCGTGGTCGTCGAAGGCGACTGACATCGCGCACGTCTGCGGGCTCGCGGCGGTGCGTCGCATCGAGCGCGGCCGGGCATGGCGGATCGATGCCGGCGGCGAACTGCCGCTGCCCGAGCAGGCGGCGATCGCGGCCGTGCTGCACGATCCGATGACTGAGGCCGTGCTGACGGACGTAGCCGGCGCGGTCCGGCTGTTCGAAGCGCATGCGCCCGGGCCGCTCGGGCGCATCGTCCTGGGTGCCGACCCCCGGCGAGCCCTCGCGAGGGCGAACGCGGCGCTCGGACTGGCTCTGTCGGATTCCGAGATCGCGTATCTGGCCGACGTATTCGCGCGCCTGGGCCGCGATCCGACGGACGTGGAGGTCATGATGTTCGCCCAGGCGAACAGCGAACATTGCCGTCACAAGATTTTCAATGCGGACTGGACGGTTGACGGCGCGCAGTCATCCCGCTCGCTGTTCGCGATGATCCGGCACACGCACGCCGCCCATCCGGGCGGCGTGCTCTCCGCCTACAGCGACAACGCGGCCGTCATCGCGGGTCCCGTGGGTGCGCGCTACTTCGCGGCCGGCGAAAATCACGAGTATGGCTGGCGCGAGGAACCGGTCGACATCCTGATCAAGGTTGAAACCCACAATCATCCGACGGCGATCTCGCCGTTCCCGGGCGCGGCGACGGGTTCCGGCGGCGAGATCCGCGACGAGGGCGCGACCGGGCGCGGCGCGAAACCAAAAGCGGGGCTGGTCGGCTTCACCGTCTCGAATCTGCGCATACCGGAATTCGTCCAGCCCTGGGAGACGGATCACGGCCGGCCCGCGCGCATCGCTTCCGCGCTGGACATCATGCTGGAGGGCCCGATCGGTGCCGCAGCATTCAACAACGAGTTCGGCCGTCCCGGCATTCTTGGCTTTTTCCGCACTTTCGAGCAGCGCGTCGATTCCGATGACGCCGCTGTCGTCCGCGGCTATCACAAGCCCATCATGATCGCCGGCGGCCTCGGCAACGTGCGGAGGATCCACGTCGACAAGCAGCCCGTGCCTGGCGGCTCGCCGCTCGTCGCGCTGGGCGGGCCGGCGATGCTGATCGGGCTCGGCGGCGGCGCCGCATCGTCGCGGGGCAGCGGGGCTGGCAGCGAACAGCTTGACTACGCGTCGGTGCAGCGCGGCAATCCGGAGATGCAGCGTCGCGCGCAGCAGGTCATCGATGCCTGCTGGGCGATGGGCGAAGACAATCCCGTGCTGATGATCCACGACGTCGGCGCGGGCGGACTGTCGAATGCGGTACCGGAAGTCGTCGCGGCAGGCGGCGGCGGCGGCCGGATCGACCTTGCGCAGGTTCCGAGCGGCGAAGCGGGCATGTCGCCGCTCGAGCTCTGGTGCAACGAGGCCCAGGAACGCTATGTCCTGGCGCTCGCCGCCGCCCGGCTCGGCGAATTCGAGGCGCTGTGCCGGCGCGAGCGCTGCCCCTTCGCGGTGATCGGCCATGCGACCGGCGATGGCGTGCTCGTGGTCGAGGATTCCCGCAGCGGCGAACGGGTGGTCGACATGCCGGTCGCCGACCTGCTCGGCCGGCCGCCGCGCATGCGCCGGGATGCCAGGCGCCGGCGACACCGCGGCGATGGATTCGATGCGGCGGCCATCGCTGTCGGCGACGCGCTCTCCCGCCTGCTGCGCCTGCCGGCCATCGCCGACAAGGGATTTCTCGTGACGATAGGCGACCGGTCGGTGGGCGGCCTGGTCAGCCGCGATCCGCTGGTCGGCCCCTGGCAGGTGCCGGTCAGCGATGTGGCCGTTACGCTGACCGGCCTGCGCGGCCATGCGGGCGAGGCGATGGCGCTCGGCGAGAGACCCGCGATTGCAGTGCTCGATGCGCCGGCGTCGGGCCGCATGGCCGTTGCCGAGGCAATCACCAACATCGCGGCGGCCGACGTGTACCGCATCGGCGACATCAAGCTGTCGGCGAACTGGATGGCCGCCTGTGGCGAGCCCGGCGAGGACGCGGACCTCTTCGACACGGTGCGCGCGATCGGCGAGGAACTCTGCCCGGTGCTCGGCATCGCGATACCGGTCGGCAAGGATTCGCTGTCCATGCGCACGACCTGGGGCGAGGGAGCGGAGCGCCGTTCGGTGCTCGCGCCGTTGTCGCTCGTCGTGTCGGCGTTTGCACCGGTCGGCGACGCGCGGCGAACCCTGACACCCGTGCTCGACCGCAAGCCGGCCCAATCGGCGCTGATCCTGGTGGATCTCGGCGCCGGTCGTGACCGCCTCGGCGGCTCCTGCCTCGCGCAGGTATTCGGACGCATCGGCGTCGTCCCGCCCGATCTCGACGATCCGCAGCATCTTCTCGGCTTCTTCGCGGCGATTCGCGAGCTCGCCGGCGCGGGCCTCGTGCTCGCCTATCACGACCGGTCGGATGGCGGCCTGGCGGTGACGCTGCTCGAAATGGCCTTCGCCGGTCGTGCCGGTTTCGATGTCGATCTCGGCGGAACGACGGATGCCTGCGCGGCGATGTTCAGCGAAGAGCTGGGCGCGGTCCTGCAGTTGCGTGAATCCGACGTGACGCGCGCGCTTGCGGTGCTGGCGCGTCACGGACTCGGCCGTTGCAGCCGGCGCATCGGCACGGTCGTTCCCGGCCGACGGCTGCGCTTCGCGACGGAAGGCCGCGTGCTGCTGGAGGGCGACCGTGTGGTCCTGCGCGAAATCTGGTCGGAGACGAGCTGGCGCATGCAGCGGCTGCGGGACGACCCGGCGTGCGCCGACGAGGAGCAGGCCGCACGACTCGACGAATCCGATCCCGGGCTGTGCTGGCGGCCGACCTTCGATCCCGACGACGAAATTGCCGCTCCGATGATCGCGACTGGCGTGCGTCCACGGGTCGCGGTGCTGCGCGAACAGGGCGTCAACAGCCAGGTCGAGATGGCGGCCGCATTCGACCGTGCCGGATTTGCCGCGGTCGACCTGCACATGACCGACGTGATCGACCGCGGCGCATCGCTCGACGGATTCCAGCTGCTGGTCGCCTGCGGCGGATTCAGCTATGGCGATGTGCTGGGCGCAGGCGAAGGCTGGGCGAAGTCGATCCTGTTCAACACGCGGGCGCGTGCGGCGTTCGAACGCTGGTTCAGCGCCGGCGAGCGCCTGACGCTCGGCGTCTGCAATGGCTGCCAGATGCTCGCATCGCTCGCCGAGCTGATACCGGGGACCGAAGCCTGGCCGCGGTTTCGGCGCAACCGCTCCGAGCAGTTCGAAGGGCGACTGTCGCTCGTCGAAATTCTGTCTACGCGTTCGCCATTTTTCGCCGGCATGGCTGGATCGATCCTCCCGATCGCGGTCGCGCACGGCGAAGGCCGCGCGGAGTTCCGTGACGCGGACCAGGAGGCCGCGGCGCGCGCGCTGGTCGCAATGCGGTTCGTGGACGGCCAGGGCCGCACGGCCCTGCGTTATCCGGCGAATCCGAATGGTTCTCCGGACGGCATCGCCGGACTGACCTCGGCGGATGGCCGCGTGACGATCGTGATGCCGCATCCAGAGCGCGTGTTCCGCTCGGCGCAGAACTCCTGGCGGCCTGCCGGGGCGGGCGAGGACAGCGGGTGGATGCGGCTGTTCCGCAATGCGCGACTGGCGCTCGGCTGACGATCACGCGCCGGGTGCGCGCTCCGGCAGACTCGTGACCCGGGTCGAATCGTCCGCGAAGTAGCGCCGCACCATCATCGCCTGTTGCATGCGTCCGCGGCGCACATACGCCTGGTACAGCAGGTCTTTGACGACTTCCAGCAGGACTGCCGCCTGGAATGCATCGATGACCGGCAGCGTCGCGCGGCCGGGCGCATCGACGTCGAACAGCACTTTCTTGACCACGGCGAACGACTCGTCGTCGAGTTCCGCGAGCCGGCGGATGTTCGCGAGCTCGTCGTAGAGCGCGAGCTTGCCGTCCTCGCCGAGATCCGCGTAGACGCCCTGAGCCACGCGCCGGCACATCGACGCGAAAGCGTTGTAGCAGGCCGCGGAGAAACACGAGAAGGCCTCCTTCAGCAGCTGCTCGGTCTCCTCGGGCAGATGCGTGAAGTTGAAGCGTTCGCGCGGGCGTTCGAGCTCGACGAAATTCGGCGCGAGCTCGATGCGGCTGCCGCCGTACAGCTTGACCGTGAACCGCAGGAAAATCGGCGCATTGCAGGCTTCGCAGCGGTACACGAGGCCGACCTGCGCCGGCTTGTGCTGCTGCAGCACGTTGAAGTCCGGCACCGATACTGGCGAGATATGCGCGAGCACCTGGCAGTGCGGGCAATTGAGCGCGAGACCCGTATCCTGGTCATGGTGCAGGCGCCCGGCTGAATCGATGTAAACCGCCATGCGTCACCTTGCGCCGACGAACGCTTCCATTCTAGCCGAATTGTCGGCGCCGGGCGTGCTTCAGGCGTGCAGGGGCTTGTAGCGCAGCCGGTGCGGCTGGTCGACCTGGTCCCCCTTGCGACGCCGCAGGTCCGCCACATAGTCCTGGTAGTTGCCTTCGAACCAGACGACCTCGCTGTCGCCTTCGAATGCCAGGATATGGGTCGCGATGCGATCCAGGAACCAGCGATCATGCGAGATCACGACCGCGCAACCCGGGAAGTTCAGCAGGGCTTCCTCGAGCGCGCGCAGCGTTTCGACGTCCAGGTCGTTGGTCGGTTCGTCGAGCAGCAGCACGTTGGCGCCGCTCTTCAGGAGCTTCGCGAGGTGCACACGATTGCGCTCGCCGCCGGACAGCTCGCCGATCTGCTGCTGCTGCTGGTTGCCGCGGAAATTGAACCGTCCGACGTAGCCGCGCGAAGGCGTTTCGTAGTTGCCGACCTTGATGATGTCCTGGCCGCCGGAAATTTCCTGCCATACCGTTTTGGCGTCGTCGAGCGAGTCGCGCGACTGGTCGACGCTCGCGATCCGGACCGTCGGTCCGGTGCGTATCGTGCCGGCATCCGGTTGCTCGGCGCCCGTCAGCATGCGGATCAGCGTCGTCTTGCCCGCGCCATTCGGCCCGATGATGCCGACGATACCGCCCGGCGGCAGCCGGAACGACAGGCCGTCGATCAGCAGCCGGTCGCCATAGGCCTTGCGCAACCGGTCGACTTCGATGACCAGTTCGCCGAGCCGCGGCCCGGGCGGGATGTAGATCTCATTCGTCTCGTTGCGCGCCTGGAACTCGACTGACGACAGCTCCTCGAACTGCCGCAGCCGCGCCTTGCTCTTGGCCTGGCGCGCTTTCGGATTCGCGCGCACCCACTCGAGTTCCCGCGCCAGCGTCCTGCGCAGCCCTTCCTGCTGCTTTTCTTCCTGGGCCAGGCGGCGCTCCTTCTGCTCGAGCCACGACGAGTAGTTGCCCTGCCACGGAATGCCGTGCCCGCGGTCGAGTTCGAGGATCCAGCCCGCGACGTTGTCGAGGAAGTACCGGTCATGGGTGACGCAGATGACGGTGCTCGGGTACTGCTCGAGGTATTTCTCGAGCCAGGCGACGGATTCGGCGTCGAGATGGTTCGTCGGTTCGTCGAGCAGCAGCATGTCGGGCTTCGACAGCAGCAGCCGGCAGAGCGCCACGCGGCGTCGTTCGCCGCCGGAGAGCTGTGAGATCTTCGCTTCCCAGGGCGGCAGCCTGAGCGCGTCCGCCGCCACGTCCAGCTGCCGTTCGAGGTTGTGGCCGTCGACCGTCGCGAGGAAAGACTCGAGCGCTCCCTGTTCGGCGGCGAGCTTGTCGAAGTCGGCATCGGGCTCGGTGTAAAGGGCATACACCTGATCGAGACGGGCGAGGGCGTCCTTGACCGGTTTGACCGACTCCTCGACGATTGCACGCACGTCGGCATCCGGATCGAGTTGCGGCTCCTGCGGCAGCAGGCCGACCTTGATCCCCGGCTGCGGCCGCGCCTCGCCCTCGATGTCGGTGTCCGTGCCCGCCATGATGCGTAGCAGCGTCGACTTGCCGGAGCCATTCAGGCCCAGCACACCGATCTTCGCGCCGGGAAAAAACGACAGCGAGATGTCGCGCAGGATGTGCCGCTTCGGCGGCACCACCTTGCCGACGCGATTCATCGTGTAGATGTACTGGGCCATGCACGTCACCGGATTGCGGGGCGCGGATTATCAGCGATGCGCGCACCCGCCGCCAGACGGTTTCGCGGCGCCCATGGTAGTCTGCCCGCGGCTAATCCACAGGGCGGCGACGCGTGCCTGAGAACGGGGGACTGGAGACCTGCGTCGTTGCCGGCGAGCGGATCGCCCGCTATGCCTTCGGCGACGGTCATCCATTCGGCCCCGACCGGCACGAGGCCTTCTGGCGCGAGCTGGTCGCTCAGGGACTCGATCGCCGCGTCCTGCAGCTGGCGCCTCGCGCGGCCACGCGTCGCGAACTCGAGCTGTTCCACCGGCCCGAGTACGTCGACCTGGTGCAGGCGAAATCCACGAGCGGCGACGGTTACCTGGATGCCGGCGACACGCCCGCCTGGAAAGGCGTGTTCGAGGCGGCGAGCGACGTGGTCGGTGCGTCCCTCGTCGCCGCCGACACGCTGATGGACGGAAGGGCGAAGCGCGGCTTCGTGCCGATCGCCGGATTGCACCATGCCGGGCGCGGGCACGCGGCCGGCTTTTGCGTCTTCAACGACATCGGCGTGGTCGTCGAACACCTGAAACGTGTGCACGGCCTTTCGCGGATCGCCTACGTCGACATCGACGCGCATCATGGTGACGGCGTCTTTTACGGGTTCGAGGACGATCCGTCGCTGATTTTCGCGGATCTGCACGAGGACGGGCGCTATCTGTATCCGGGCACCGGCGCCGATTCGGAAACCGGTACGGGCAGCGCGGAAGGCACCAAGCTCAATCTGTCGTTGCCGCCCGGCGCGGGCGATGCGGAATTCCTCGCGGCCTGGCCGGCCGTCGAATCCCACATCGAGCGCCATGCGCCGGAGTTCGTCATCCTTCAGTGCGGTGCCGACAGCCTGGGGGGCGATCCGATCACGCACCTGAATCTGACCGAACAGGCGCATGCGCATGCCGCCCGGCGGCTCTGCGCCGTCGCGAACCGGCATGCCGGGGGAAGAATCCTGGGCGTCGGCGGCGGCGGCTACAACCGGCGGAATCTCGCGCGCGCCTGGACCCGTGTCGTGCAGGCGTTCGTCGAGGCGGCCTGAACGAAAGCCTTTCGGGTAGACTGCGGGCCTCCGTTTTCCGGCGCGCCCCAAGGAACCCCATGTTCGGTCCCGGCATGAGCATTGCATCCTTCGATCCGGAACTGGCGGGCGCGATGGCCGCCGAGCGACGCCGGCAGGAACAGCATCTGGAACTCATCGCCTCGGAAAACTACGCGAGCCCGCGCGTGCTCGAGGCGCAGGGCTCGGTGCTGACGAACAAGTACGCGGAGGGCTACCCGGGGAAGCGTTATTACGGCGGCTGCGAATTTGTCGATGTCGCGGAGCAGCTGGCCATCGACCGCGCGAAGAAACTGTTCGGCGCAACTTACGCAAACGTGCAGCCGCACTCGGGATCGCAGGCGAATGCGGCGGTCTACCTCGCGCTGCTCAAGCCCGGCGACACGTTGCTCGGCATGAGCCTCGATCACGGCGGCCACCTGACGCACGGCGCCAAGGTCAATTTCTCCGGCAAGTTGTTCAACGCCGTGCAGTACGGTCTCGATCCGGCGACCGGCGAGATCGATTACCGGAGTGTCGAGCAGCTCGCGCAGGAGCACCGGCCGAAGATGATTATTGCCGGCTTCTCCGCTTACTCTCGCGTCGTCGACTGGCAGCGCTTCCGGTCGATTGCCGATGCCGTCGGCGCATGGTTGGTTGTCGACATGGCTCACGTCGCCGGACTGGTGGCGGCCGGCGTGTATCCGAATCCGGTGCCGTTCGCGGATGTCGTCACGACGACGACGCACAAGACGCTGCGCGGTCCGCGCGGCGGGCTGATCCTCGCGCGCGAGCACCCGGACCTGCACAAGAAACTGAACTCGATGATCTTTCCGGGCACGCAGGGCGGGCCGCTGATGCACGTGATCGCGGCCAAGGCCGTCTGCTTCAAGGAAGCGATGGAGCCGGCGTTCGCCGCCTACCAGCAGCGCGTCGTCGCCAACGCGAAGCGGCTGGCCTCGGCCATGTCCGCCCAGGGCTTCCGCATCGTCAGCGGCGGCACCGACAATCACCTGATGCTGGTGGACGTCTTCTCGAAGGGGATCACCGGCAAGGTGGCGGAAGCCGCGCTGGGCAAGGCGCACATCACCGTGAACAAGAACGCCATCCCCTTCGACAAGAACCCCCCGATGGTGGCGAGCGGCATCCGGCTCGGCACGCCTGCCGTCACGACGCGCGGGATGGGCGAGGCCGAGATGGACCAGGTTGCCGAGTTCATCGGCCGCGCACTCGCCACGCCGGACGACGACCGCGCGCTTGCAACAGTGAAGGCCGAGGTCGAGCGGTT
>DATKBY010000103.1:0-2810 GCA_035513555.1 Steroidobacteraceae bacterium
AGTCTGGATATTCGGGATCAGCGGATGCAGCGCGAGGCGCGCCACGGCGTGCATCAGGACGGCTTCCCGCAGCGTCGGTCCGGAGCGTGACCGCCCTTTGCGCCAGATCGGCGCTTCCATGTGAACGAACGGAAGCGGCACGAGCTCGGTGAATCCGCCGGTCTCGGCCTGCAGTGCACGGATTCGCAGCAGGTGCCTTGCCCAGTGGCGCGGATGGTCGACATGGCCGAACATGATCGTTGCCGTGGTCCTGAGGCCGACGCCATGCGCGGCCCGCATCACCGCGAGCCACTCGTCGGTCTTAAGCTTGTCCGGACAGAGGACTGCGCGTACTTCGTCGTCGAGGATCTCGGCCGCGGTGCCGGGCAGGGTCGAGAGACCCGCGCGTTTCAGTTGCGTGAGGTAGTCCGGCAGCTCAAGCCCGAGCGTCCCGGCCCCATGCCAGATCTCGAGCGGCGAAAAAGCGTGCACATGAATGTCGGGGACGGCCGCCTTTACGGCGGCGACGATTCCGAGATACGTGTCGCCCGTGTAGCGCGGATGGATGCCGCCCTGCAGGCAGACCTCCGTCGCCCCCGCCGCTGCGGCCTCGGCCGTGCGCTCTGCTATTTCCGCGAGGTCGAGGTCATAGGCTGCGCCGCGCAGGCTGCGCGCGCTCCTCCCCTTGGAGAATGCGCAGAAGCCGCAGTGGTAAGTGCAGATGTTGGTGTAATTGATGTTCCGGTTGACGACGTAGGTCACCGTGTCGCCCACCGTGTCCGCGCGGAGCACGTCGGCCGCCGCGAGTACGGCGCGAAAATCACGGTCGTCCGCCGCGAATAGCGAAGCAATCTGGTGCTCGGCGGGTGCCCGGCCCGCCGCTGCATTCGACAGGAATTCGCGGACTTGCCGCGATGCCCCCGTTCGCGACACGAGCCATTGACTGCTCGCCGCGGGAACAGTCGTTTCCGACCCCGCGTACCAGTCGTCGACACGCGGCCGTCCCTCGCAATCGGTCATGCGCAGGACGCGCGTGACGAGCGCGGGATCCACCCACTGCGCCGGCGTACGCGCATAGGACGGCACCAGCGCGAGACGCTCGCAGAGCTCGCGATCGGCCGCCGCCGTCTGCACGGCGAGCACGGCGAGCTGCGGCCACGGCGCCTCGGGATTGACGTAGTCGGGCGTCACGGGCGACACGCCGCCCCAGTCGTTGACGCCCGCGCGAACCAGCGGCGCGAGCTCGCCCGGACGCAGGTTCGGTGGCGCCTGGATCGACATCGTCGCCCCGAAGAGCAGGCGCGTCACCGCGAGGGTCCAGAGCTGTTCCTCGAGCGAGGGCTCCGCGGCCGTCGCCATGCGGGTGCCCGGCTTTGCGCGGAAGTTCTGGAGGATGAGCTCCTGCACGTGACCGAACTCGTCGTGCAGCGCACGCAGCGCAAGCAGGGATTCGATGCGCTCGCGGCGCGTCTCGCCGATGCCGACCAGCAGCCCGCTGGTAAAAGGGACAGCGCACTCGCCGGCGGCGCGGATCGTCTCGAGACGTCGGGCGGGCCACTTGTCCGGCGAGCCGAAATGCGGCCCGTTCCGCGCCGACAGGCGCTCGGACGCGGTCTCGAGCATCAATCCCATCGAAACGGATACCGGCCGTAGCCGCCCGAAATCGCCGCGATTCATGACGCCCGCATTCAGGTGCGGCAGCAATTTCGTTTCGCTGCAGACGAGACTGGCGACCTGCTCGAGGTACTGGAGCGTGGTGGTGACGCCGTACCCTTCGAGCGCCTGCCTCGCGCTCAGGTAACGCTTCTCCGGCTGATCCCCGAGCGTGAAGAGCGCTTCCCTGCAGCCCGCCGCTTCGCCGGCCCGCGCGATTGCGAGCACCTGCTCCGGCGACAGGTAGGGACTCTCGAGGCGGCGGGGTACCTTCGCGAAAGTGCAGTAATGACAGACGTCGCGGCACAGCTCGGTAAGCGGGATGAAGACCTTGCGCGAATACGTCACCCTGCGGCCGAATCCGGCGAGCGTGAGCTGTTCCGCGGCGCTCATCAGCGCATCGAGCGGTGCTTCGGCCAGGCAAAGCGCGGTTTCGGCCTCCGGCCGCAGACCGCTGGCCGCGTCGTCGATCAGCCGTGCCGCATTTCGCGCTGCATGAGCCAAGCGTTGCCTCCCGGGCCAGTGTTCAGAAAAAGATAGCGTGGGTCGTCCGCAGCCAGCAGTCGCTCGAGATCCTGCGGCTCGTCCACGTCGAATGAGATTCCAGGCAGACTCATCTCGGCAGGCTTGTAGCCGATGCGCATCGCCTCCTCGAGATGGCGCGCGCGGCTGTCGGCGCCGAACTGGAATCGGAATGCCGCGCCGGTCCTCAGGAATAGCGCATTGGTGCCAAGACCCGTGCCGTCGGCGCCGAGCGCGAATCCGCCCTGGCGTCCCGATTCCACGAAGGCATCGATGTCGGCGGCCGAAATCATGGGCAAGTCGGCGGGAAGCACCAGGAGCTCGCCCACTCCCCGCGCGGCCAGGATCCGGCGCGCGTCCTCGAGCACGGCGTTGAGACCGCCGCCCATGTCCGGCAATACCGGAAATTCCGCCGCAATTGTGTCGCGCTCGGCGCTTGCAAATGTGATGCGATCGACGCTGCGTGATTTCAGCAGGGCATCGACGACGGCTTCCAGCATCGTCCGCGTGAGCGTGAGGCGCAGCTCCGGCGAAAGCCTTCCGCCGAGCCTCTGCTTGGCGGCGGAACGGCGCTTGATCGGTACGACTGCCCAGCAATTCATCGGGATTGACTCCGCAGCGCGCGGCGGCCCGTCAAGGGGCCGACATCCGTGCGC
>DATKBY010000104.1:0-4650 GCA_035513555.1 Steroidobacteraceae bacterium
TGCTCCGCAGGCGCGGGCGGCCGCGCGAGATGCGCCTGCCCGCCGTAGGCAAACTCGACTTCGGGCCGCTTGCCGCACCAGGGACAGTCGATCAGCAGCATCGCGCGCTCAGTGGGCGACCGCGGCGGCGGCCGCCTCGTCTATCAGCGCGCCATCGCGGAATCGCTCGAGCGTAAATGGCGCATTGATCGGGTGCGGCTCGTCATGCGCGATGGTCCAGGCGAAGACATGCGCGGACCCTGGCGTCGCCTTGAATCCGCCCGTGCCCCAGCCGCAGTTCACGTACAGCCCCGGCACCGGCGTCTTGCCGACGATCGGCGAGCGGTCCGGCGTCACGTCCACGATGCCGCCCCAGTTGCGCAGCATCCGCAGCCGGCGGAACACCGGGAACAGCTCGCAGATTGCCTCCAGCGTATGCATGTTGACGTGCAGGGCGCCGCGCTGCGTATAAGAAGTGTAGGCGTCGGTGCCCGCGCCGATCACGAGCTCTCCCTTGTCCGACTGGCTGATGTAGGCGTGGACGCTGTTCGACATCACGACGCAGGGGAAGACCGCCTTGACGGGCTCCGATACCAGCGCCTGCAGCGGGAAACTTTCCAGCGGCAGTTGCACGCCCGCGAGCCCCATCACGACGCTCGAATTGCCCGCCGCGACGACCCCAACCCGGGGCGTGCGGATCGGGCCGCGCGTGGTCTCGAGCGCTTCCACCGCGCCCTGCGCGCCGCGGCGGATTCCGGTGACCTCGCAGTTCTCGATGATGTCGACGCCGAGCGCGTCGGCCGCGCGGGCATAGCCCCAGGCGACGGCATCGTGCCGCGCCGTGCCGCCGCGCCGCTGCAGCGCGGCGCCCAGCACCGGATAGCGGATGTTCGCTTCGACGTTGAGTGGCGGGCAGAAGGCCCTGGCTTCCGCAGGCGTCAGCCATTCGTTGTCCACGCCGTTGCAGCGATTGGCATGCACGTGGCGCTTCAGCACCTGCACGTCGTGCACCGTGTGCGCCAACATCATCACACCGCGCGGCGAGAACATGACGTTGTAGTTCAGTTCCTGCGACAGCTGCTCCCACATCCGGACGGCATGGTCATAGAGCCTGGCGCTTTCGTCGAACAGGTAGTTCGACCGGATGATCGTCGTGTTGCGGCCGGTGTTGCCGCCCCCGATCCATCCCTTCTCGACCACCGCGATGTTCGTGAGCCCGTGCTCGGCGGCGAGGTAATACGCAGTGCCGAGCCCATGGCCGCCGCCGCCGACGATGACGGCGTCATAGGACGCCTTCGGTTCCGCCCGCCGCCATTGCTCCTGCCAGCCGCGATGCCGGCCCAGGCTGCGCCACAAAAGACTGAATCCGGACCACGATTGCCGCTTCACGTCGACTGGACCCTACGCTTTGAGGTCCCGGTTCTCCGGGTCGTAAGGCGAGTCGACCAGCACGGTCGCCGATTTTCTTTCGCCCAGAATCTCGATCTGCAGGCGCGTGCCGACCGCGGCAAAAGGCGCCTGCACATAACCGATCGCGAGGCTCTTCCCCAGCACGTGTCCGTAGTAGCCGGAGGTCGCGCGGCCGATCATCGCGCCCCGTTCATCGAACAAAGGCTCGTTGCCGAGCGGGTCGGCGTCGCCGACATCGTGGCATTCCACGGTCACGAAACGGTTCGGCACGCCGGCGTCGAGCTGCTGCTGCAGCGCTTCCCGGCCGATGAACTCGCCCTTGCCCATGCGCACGAAGCGATCGAGGCCGGCCTCGAAAGGCGTGTAGTCGGGCGTCAGGTCGAGGCCCCACATCCGGTAGGACTTTTCCAGGCGCAGCGATTCCATCGCGCGCATGCCGGCCATGCCGATGCCGTGCTCCTCACCCGCCGCGAACAGGGCGTCGAACAGGTGATGTGCGTACTCGATCGGGAAATGCAGCTCCCAGCCGAGCGCGCCGACGAAATTCACGCGCAGCAGGTAGACGTCCATCGCCAGTCCCACTTCGCCGGTCTGCGCACTGAGCCAGGGAAACGCCGCGTTGTCGAGCACGAGATCCGTCAGTTTCGCCAGCACCTCGCGCGAGCGTGGCCCGGCCAGCACGAAGCAGCCGCGGCTCGTCGTGATGTTGCGGAGCGTCACCGAGCCGTCGGCCGGCAGCATCTTCTGCAGGTAATCCGTGTCGTAACGCTCCGCGGCGCCTGCGCTCACCACGTAAAAATGCCCGTCGCCGAGTTTCGTGATGGTGAACTCGGAGCGGATGCCGCCGCGCCGGGTCAGCGCATGACTGAGCGCCATGCGTCCGGTCTTCGCCGGTACCTTGTTGGCGACGAGATTATCGAGCCAGGCCTCGGCGCCCGGCCCGGACACCTCGTGCTTCGTGAAGGGTGTCAGGTCGATGACGCCCACCTGTTCTCGAACGCGCCTGCACTCGGCACCGACGTGATCGAAATAATTGGAACGGCGGAAGCTCCACTCGTCTTTCGGCTCGACCCCCTTCGGCGCGAACCAGTTGGCGCGTTCCCAGCCATAGCGCTGGCCGAACACGGCGCCCATGCGCTTCAGCTTGTCGTAAACGGGGCTTGTCTTCGCGGGCCTGGCGTCCGGCCGTTCCTCGTCCGGGAAATGGATGACGAAGACGTTGCGGTAAGTCTCCTCGTTCTTCTGCACGACATAGCGCTTGCTGGTGTAGGGCCCGAAGCGGCGCGGCTCGACCGCCAGCATGTCGATGCCGGGTTCACCCTCGACGATCCACTCGGCCAGCTGCCATCCAGAGCCGCCGGCTGCGGTGATGCCGAAGCTGTGGCCTTCGTTGATCCACAGATTGCGCACGCCCCAGGCGGGACCGACCATGGGGCTGCCGTCCGGCGTATAGGAGATCGGCCCGTTGACGATGTCCTTGATGCCGCAGTTCGCGAGCGCCGGCACGCGCCGCTGCGCGGCTTCCACATGCGGCAGCAACCGTTCGATGTCGCCCTCGAACAGGCTCTTGCCGAACCAGTCGGGCACGCCGTCGGCGAAGCGCGCTGGCGCGTCCGCCTCATAAGGCCCGAGGATCCAGCCGAGGCGCTCTTCGCGCAGGTAATACGACTTGTCCGACTCGCGCAGCACCGCGAGCTCGCGCCCGCCGGCCTGGCGATACTGTTTCAGTTCCGGCGACTCGTCATAGACGATGTACTGGTGCTCGACCGGAATGGCGGGCACGTTGATGCCGAACAGTCGCCCGGTCTGACGCGCGTAGTTGCCGGTCGCGCAGACGACGTGCTCCGCGACGATGTCCCCCTTGCTGGTCTTCAGCAGCCATTCGCCGGAGCGCGTGCGTGACGCCGCCGTGACCTCGGTCTGCTCCTGGATCTCGGCGCCCCGCGCGCGTGCGCCCTTGCGCAGCGCCATCGTCAGGTCGGCGGGCGCGATGTGGCCGTCGTCCGGATGATAGAGCGCGCCGACGATCGCAGGCGTCTCGGCATCACCGCCGAGTTCCACCAGCGGCCAGATCTCCTTGACCTCGCGCGGGCTGATGACCTGGAACGGCACGCCGATCGTGTTCGCGGTGCCGCAGTACTTCTGGTATTCGTCCATGCGTTCGCGGCAGGTCGCGAGCCGCAGGTTGCCGGTGACATGGAAGCTGACGTCCTGGCCGGTCTCGGCCTGCAGCCGCTTGTATAGATCGACCGAATACTTGTGGAGCTGGCCGACCGTGTAACTCATATTGAACAGCGGCAGCAGTCCCGCGGCGTGCCAGGTCGAGCCGGCAGTCAGTTCCGCGCGCTCCAGCAGCACGACATCCGACCAGCCCTTGTGCGCCAGGTGGTACAGGGTGCTGACGCCCACCACGCCGCCACCGATCACGACCACCCGCGCATGCGTTTTCATCTGCCGCAGCCCCCTGATCCCGCCCCCGGCAGTGTAGCCGCTGGCGTGCGCCTGACTGCCCCAAAAGCGACAGCTTTATGTCGGAATCAGACATCCGCGGCGGCGCCGATGGCATACTGAATCACCATGCGAGAGCACGCCGACGGCGTCGATCCGCCCGCTACCCTGCTGGCGCCAGCTGCCCAGCCCAGGTCCCGGTACGCCTTCCTGACCCTGCCGAATTACTCACTGATCGCGGTATCGAACGCGGTCGAGCCCTTGCGCATGGCCAACCGGGTCGTCGGCCAGGCCGTTTATGACTGGTCGATCGTCAGCCTCGACGGCCGCCCGGTGATGGCCAGCAGCGGCCTCGACATCGCGCCCACCATCGCGCTCGACAAGCTCGGCAAGGTGGACATCCTGTTCGTCTGCGGCGGGATCAATGTGCGCGACGCCGTATCGGCGCCGCTCCTTACTGCGCTCCGCCGTGTCGCGGAGCGGCGCATTGCGCTCGGCGGCCTGTGCACCGGCGGCTATGCGCTGGCGCGCGCGGGCCTGCTCGACCACTACCGCGCCACGATCCACTGGGAGAACCTGCCGGCGCTGCGCGAGGAATTCCCGCGCGTGCAGATCAACGACCAGCTTTTCAGCATCGATCGCGACCGCTACACCTGCTCCGGCGGCACCGCCCCGCTCGACCTGATGCTGAACCTGATCCAGCTGAAACACGGCCTGCGCATCTCGCAACTCGTGTCTGAGCAGTTCGTGCTCGAGCGGGTGCGCAGCGACCAGGACCGCCAGTACGTTCCGCTGCGCGCGCAGATCGGCGCG
>DATKBY010000105.1:0-11738 GCA_035513555.1 Steroidobacteraceae bacterium
GATCCCTGACGTCAATCGGCGCCGACGTCCGGCACCGCCGCGTTCACGATTTCGCGCAGGAAGCTCGTGGCGTAGGCGCCACGCGGCAAATCGAACTGAAGCTCCAGCACGCCGGGCGAGAGCCGATACTGCAGTCCCACGGGCCGCGCGACCAGCGCGCGTCGCTCGGCGCGCAGACCCGCGTTGCCGAGCCGTTCCGGCAGCGGCGCGAGCCGGACGAGCGTCTGCACCTCGACGGCGCCCGCGTCGGCGGCCGGCTGCATGCCGCCCTCGCCGCAGAGCGGTCCGGTCGGGCCGATGTCGCCGTCGCGGCAGCGGCGCTCGAGCAACGCGTCCGGCCCGTCGATCGGGAACACCGACTTGCTGCCGGCAAGATTCACGATCTCGCCGCGGAGCAGCCGGTCCCAGTTACGGGCCCGGACGCGCTCGGCGAGCACCGCATTGAATCCGAGCGAGCGAGCGGACGACAGCAGGAATCCCCTGCCCTCGCGCGCCCGCGGCAGGCGGCCATCCGCGAGCCACTGGCGCACGCGGCCGAGATTCGCGCCGTCCTGGCCGAATCGCTGTGCGCCGAAATAATTGGGAAATCCCGACGATCCGGCGCGCGCGATCCGCGCCTCGAGCGCCTCCCGGTCGCCGGTGAGCTCGCGCACGCGCAGCCGGAAACGGTTGCCCGCCAGCGCGCCGCGCCGCAGCTTCCTGGAATGCGGGTGCACCGACAGCACGCGAAACCCGTCGCCGGCAAAGCCTTCGAGCGCGGTCCCGTCCCGCGGCGCGGGCGTCGAGAACCACTGGCGCGCGACCGCGCGCCGGTCCTTCATGCCGGCAAAACCGACGTCGGCGGGCGTGCAGCCCTGCCGGGCGGCAAGCTCCCGCGCGACGAACAAGGTGTTGGCATTGCGCTTCTCGATCCAGAGCAGGCGGTGCGCGCTGCCGCCGTCCGGCTCGAATCCGAGCCGCTCCTCCACGATGAAGTCCTCGGTCTCCGCGCGGATCGTGCCGGTCGCGGTCGGCGGCGCGCCCGCGCGCGGCGGATCGAGCGCAATGGCGCGCCATGCCGCCATGACGGCTTCGTCAGGCGCCATCACCCTCCCGCAACAGGACGATGGCCTGCGCCGCGATCCCTTCGCCGCGGCCGAGCGCGCCGAGACCTTCCGCGGTAGTCGCCTTCAGGTTGACACGGCTGCGGTCCACGTCGAGCGCGGCCGCGACAGCCGCGCAGATAGCGTCCCGGTGCGAAGCGATGCGGGGCGTCTCGGCGATCAGCGTGAGATCGCAGTTCACGACCTCGAAACCGCGCGCAGCCACGAGTTTCATCACTTCGCGCAGCAGGCCGGTGCTGTCGGCCCCTGCGAACCGCGCGTCGCCCGGCGGGAAATGCTGGCCGATGTCGCCCGCGCCCGATGCGCCGAGCAGCGCGTCCATCAATGCGTGAAGCAGCACGTCGCCATCGGAATGCGCGACGACGCCGCGACCGTGCGCAATGCGCACGCCGCCCAGCATCACGTGATCGCCGGGACCGAACCGGTGCAGGTCGTAGCCGCTGCCGATTCTCATCGCGCCACCCGGAGTTGCCGCAAGGCCGCCTCGGCGAGCGCGAGATCCGACGGCCGCGTGACCTTGACGTTGAGCGGCGACCCTTCGACGAGCCGCGGCTTGAGCCCGAGGCCTTCGATCGCGGCCGCTTCGTCCGTCGCATCGAGGCCCTGGGCCTGCGCGCGCTGCAATGCGCGCAGCAGACGGCCGTGCCGGAACATCTGCGGCGTCTGCGCCCGCCAGAGCCCGTCACGCGGCACGGTGCCGATGCTGCGGCCTTCCGCGTCCGCGCGCTTCAGCGTGTCCGTCACGCGCACTGCGAGCAGCCCGCCGACGGCGTTGCGGCGGCATTCGGCGACGAGCGCGGACAGGTCCGCCCGTGGAACGCAGGGCCGCGCCGCGTCATGCACGAGCACCCAGTCGTCCGGCGCGGCCGAAGCCAGCGCCTGCAATCCGTTCAGAACCGAAGCCGAGCGCGTCGGTCCGCCACCTACCGTCGTGACGCCGCGTCGCACGGATGCCGGCAGTCGCGGGAATCGACGGTCGACCGGCGTCGTGACGACGACGCCGCCCGCGAGTCCGGGCGCGCGCGCGAGTGCCCGCAATGCGTACTCGAGCAGGCTACGGCCCGCGATGCGAAGGTAGGGCTTAGGAACGGATCCGCCGAAGCGCGACGAGGCGCCGGCGGCGGCGATCACGAACCAGATGCGTTCGGACACCGCGGCATCAAGGCATGGCCGACGCGTGGCTCGGCGGCGGATCGCCCATCGGCCGATACGGCAGGTCGACGACCTGGTAAAACGTCTCGTTCGCGCCGATCATACCGAGGTCGCGGGCACGCTCTTCGAGGGCTGTGAACCCCTGCTTGAGGTCGGCGACCTCGGCTCGCTGCTGAGCATTGCGCTCGACGAGCACCGCGTTCTCGGCGAGCTGGGCAGCGACCGACTGCTCCAGTGCCCAGACTTCGCGCATGCCCTCATCCGAGAGCCACAACCGGTACTGGAGCAGCACCAGCGCGCCCAGCAGACACCAGAACAGGACCTTCATGGGGCCGGGAGATTAGCACGTTCCGGCCGATTCAAAACCCCCGCGCTCAATGCAGCTTCACCGGGAATGCTTCACGTCCCGCATAACGGGCCCGGGCGCCGAGCTGTTCCTCGATCCGGAGCAGCTGGTTGTACTTCGCCATCCGGTCGGATCGCGACAGCGAACCGGTCTTGATCTGCGTCGCCGTGGTGCCGACCGCGATATCGGCGATCGTCGAGTCCTCGGTTTCGCCGGACCGGTGCGACACGACGGCGCCATAGCCGGCGCGCGCCGCCATCTCGATGGCGGCCAGCGTCTCGGTCAGCGTGCCGATCTGGTTGGGCTTGATCAGGATGGCGTTCGCGACCTCTTCCGCAATGCCGCGCGACAGGATCTCCGTATTCGTGACGAAGAGATCGTCCCCTACCAGCTGCACCCGGTTTCCAAGCCGCCGCGTCAGGCCGGCCCAGCCCTCCCAGTCGGCTTCGGCCATCCCGTCCTCGATGCTGAGGATCGGATAGCGGTCCGCGAGCGAGGCGAGATAGTCCGTGAATTGCGCGGCCGTGAATCGCCGGTTTTCAGAAGCCAGGTGGTACACGCCGTCCCGGTGGAATTCGCTGCTGGCGACGTCGAGCCCCAGCCAGACGTCCTGGCCCGCCTGGTAACCGGCAGCCGCGATCGCCTCCAGGATCACGCCGAGCGCCGCCTCGTTCGACGGCAGGTCCGGCGCGAACCCGCCCTCGTCCCCGACTGACGTCGACAGCTTGCGCTCGCGCAGGATCTGCTTCAGCCGCTGGAAAATTTCCGCGCCGCAGCGCAGTGCGGCGCTGAAGCTCGGCAGGCCCGCAGGCAGGATCATGAATTCCTGGATGTCGAGGCTGTTGTCGGCGTGCGCCCCCCCGTTGACGATGTTCATCATCGGCGCCGGCATCACGACCGCGTCGTCGCCGCCCAGATAGCGGTACAACGGCAGCTTCTGGCAGCCCGCTGCGGCATGCGCAGTCGCGAGCGACACGGCAAGCAGTGCGTTCGCGCCGAGGCGCGATTTGTTGTCCGTCCCGTCGAGCTCCAGCATGCGCCGGTCGATGCCTGCCTGGTCGGCGGCCTCGCGGCCGACCAGCGAATCGCGCAGCTCGCCATTCACGTGCTGAACGGCGTTCAGCACGCCCTTGCCGAGAAATCGCAGCGGATCCCCGTCGCGGAGCTCGACGGCTTCGCGCGTGCCGGTCGAAGCGCCGGAAGGCACCGCGGCCCGGCCGATCGTTCCGTCCTCGAGTTCCACGTCCGCCTCCACGGTCGGGTTGCCGCGCGAGTCGATGACTTCGCGGCCGCGGATATCGACGATGCGCATCAGAGCGAGGCCTCCGCGAACGGGCGCGACTTGACCGCGCGATCGAGTTCCATCAGCAGCTCCAGGAGCTCACGCATGCGCGGCAGCGGCCAGGCATTGGGACCGTCGGATAGCGCCTTCCCGGGATCCGGGTGAGTCTCCATGAAGACCCCCGCGACGCCGGCCGCAACCGCCGCGCGCGCCAGCACCGGCACGAATTCGCGCTGCCCGCCCGACGACGCGCCCTTGCCGCCCGGCAGCTGGACGGAATGGGTCGCGTCGAACACGACCGGCGCGCCGAAATCGCGCATGACCGACAGCGCGCGCATGTCCGAGACCAGGTTGTTGTAGCCGAAACTGAAGCCGCGCTCGCAGACCATGATCGCCTCGTTGCCCGTCGAGCGCGCCTTGTCGAGCACGTTCGACATTTCCCACGGGCTCAGGAACTGGCCTTTCTTGATGTTCACCGGCCGGCCCTGCGAGCAGACGTTGACGATGAAGTTGGTCTGACGGCACAGGAAGGCCGGCGTCTGCAGCACGTCGACGACCGAGGCTACTTCGGCAAGCGGCGTATCCTCGTGCACGTCGGTCAGGACCGGCACGCCATGCTGGCGGCGCACGTCCGCAAGCACCTTCAGGCCCTGCTCGATCCCGGGACCCCGGAATGAAGCTCGCGACGAGCGGTTTGCCTTGTCGTAGGAAGCCTTGAACACGAACGGAATCCCGAGCGCCGACGTCATTTCCTTGAGCGAGCCCGCGATGTCGAGCGTCAGCGCCGCGTCTTCGACCACGCAGGGCCCCGCGATCAGGAAGAACGGGCGGTCGGCGCCTACCTCGTGGCCTGCGAGCTTCATGCGCTCGCCGCCCGCGGCAGCTTCCCGGCGGCGTGGTCGCGTGCCGCCCGCACGAAGCCGGCGAACAGCGGGTGACCGTCGCGCGGATTCGACGTGAACTCCGGATGGAACTGGACCCCCACAAACCAGGGATGGGAAGGCAACTCGACGATCTCGACGAGCTCGTCCTCGGAGAATGCCGAGAACACGAAGCCGGCCTTCTGCATGCGCTCCAGATAGTTGTTGTTGAATTCATAGCGGTGCCGATGCCGCTCGTGGATCACGTCGCGGCCGTATAGCGCCCGCGCGAGCGTTCCCGGCCGGATGCGGGACTCCTGGGCGCCGAGGCGCATCGTGCCGCCGAGGTCCGACGCGTCGTCCCGTTTCTGCGTGCCGCCGCCGCGGTCGCGCCATTCCGTGATGAGCGCGATGACCGGGGCCGTGGCCCGGCGCTGGAACTCCGTCGAGTTCGCGCCCTCGAGTCCGAGCACGTTCCGCGCGTATTCGATGACCGCCACCTGCATGCCGAGGCAGATGCCGAGATACGGCACGCCGCGCTCGCGGGCGAAGCGCACGGCCTGTACCTTGCCCTCGATGCCGCGTTCGCCGAATCCGCCCGGCACCAGGATCGCATCCATGCCGTCCAGGCACCCGGTGCCCGCCGACTCGAGGTCGGTCGACTCGACGTAGTGCAGCTGCACGCGGGTGCGCGTGCGGAGCCCCGCATGGCGCAGTGCCTCGTTCAGCGACAGGTAGGAATCGCGGATCTGCACGTACTTGCCGACCATCGCGATGTTCACGGTCGCGTCGTGCTGGTGGCGCGCCGCCACGACCTGCTGCCATTCGCGCAGGTCCGCCGGAGGCGCGTCGATGCGGAGCTTCTCGCAGACGATCTCGTCGAGTCGCTGCTCGTGCAGCAGCAGCGGGATACGATAGATGTCGTCGGCATCGACCGCGGAGATTACCGCGCGCTCCTCGACATTGGTGAAGAGCGCGATCTTGCGCCGCTGCTCTTCCGGCAGCGGGTCGCGGCAGCGGCACAGCAGCACATCCGGCTGGATGCCGATGCCGCGCAGTTCCTTGACCGAATGCTGGGTGGGCTTGGTCTTGATCTCGCCGGAGCCGCCGACGATCGGCACCAGCGTCAGGTGGATATAGACGACGTTGCTGCGGCCGAGCTCGACGCCCATCTGCCGGATCGCCTCGAGGAACGGCAGGGACTCGATATCGCCGACCGTGCCTCCGATCTCGACCATGCAGACGTCGGCGTCGCCGGCGCCGAGCTGCACGCTTCGGCGGATTTCGTCGGTGATGTGCGGAATGACCTGCACGGTCGCGCCGAGATAGTCGCCACGCCGCTCGCGCGCGATGACGCGCTCATAGATGCGCCCGGTCGTGAAATTGCTGTCGCGACCGGTCGTCGTGCGCACGAAGCGTTCGTAATGGCCGAGATCGAGATCGGTTTCGGTGCCGTCCTCGGTGACGAACACCTCGCCGTGCTGGAACGGGCTCATCGTGCCCGGGTCCACATTGATATAGGGGTCCAGCTTGACCATGCGGACCGACAGCCCGCGCGCCTCGAGGATGGCGCCCAGGCTCGCGGACGCGATGCCCTTGCCGAGCGAGGACACGACACCGCCGGTCACGAACACGAAACGCGTCATCTGGAACCCCGCCGCAGTCAGGAAATGCGGGCCGACCCTGGCCCGCCGACGACGGGGAATCAGTCTAGCCCAGCGTGCGCCTCCGGGCCAGCCGTCAGGGACAGGAACCGGTCCTCGTGACAGTGACGCGCGCCGATCCGGTCGCACTGACGATGAGTTCACGCTCCTGCCCGCCGTCCGGATTGTCGCGGCAGACCGTGAAGGTGGCGGCCGTCGCACCAACGCCGATCGGCTGGAAGTTCAGCGGAACCGTGCCACCCGCCTGCGCAACGAGATACCTGTCGGGCAGGTTCTCCTGGCGCTGCAGCACGACTGCTCCCGCATCCCTGATGATCCAGCCCTGCTCCCAGCCGCCGGACGCCGCGCAGGTCGCGCCGTCCGCCGAGGCGCAGAGCGTCACCGCAGTATTGCGCTTGATGGCTTCGCTGCGGGCGAGCTGCACGCTCGCCAGCAGGTTGTTGGCTGCGGCGCTCAACTGGCTGCCGAGCGACGCATTCCTGAAGGACGGGACGGCGATCGCCATCAGGATCGCCAGGATGACGACGGTGATCAAGAGTTCGATCATCGTCATGCCCCGGGCCCGGGCCTTCCGGCCAAACTCCGCTCCAGCTACCGTCACCCTGCGCATGATCCGGTCCGCCTTATTGGTCGATGAACCAATACGTCAAGCTCTTCGGCTGAGCGCCGGTCGACGGCGGACTCGGCAGGCTGCTTTCCAGCGACGACTCGCCCGACGCACCGATGATGAATGGCACGATGCGACCGTCGTCCAGTTCCACCATGCCCGCCACCGGCGACGACGGCAGACCGCCGCCAGCGATCGGCTCATCCCGGTTGGTCTCGCCGTTGGCCGGCGCGGCGTTGGAGAACCGCACGTTGTAGACGCGCGCGAGGCCGAGGTTGGAAGCGCAAGTCGCAGGGTTCGCAAGCGTCGGCGTGTGGGTACTGAAAGTCGTCGTGCCGAACACCGTGATGGCCGACGTCACAGCCTGCTCGTGATCGCGCAGGTCGAGCGCCCAGCCTTTCATCGCGGCCAGGTCGATCGGGTCGGGATCCGCGCCACCGCTCGCAATCGGCACCAGCGAATCCAGGCAGATGACACCCGAGCCGCAGTTGGCGGTTTCGTCCGTCAGCCAGTCCGGATCGGCGGGATTGTCCTTGACCATGAAGAACTTGTTGTCCACTTCATAGGCCGCGGTGAAAACCTGAAGCGGCTTCTCCCGGTCGCCGGATCCGATCAGCAGGTGATAGACGCCATCGCTCTCGACGACGTCCGGATTGAACAGGAACTTCCGGTTCATCGGGCAGCCGACGGAGGGGCTCGTGGCGCCGGCACTGTCGCAGCCAAGCGAGGCGATTTTCGTCATCGTCCAGCTGGCGGGCAGGGTCGCACCGAAAGGCAGGTTCGCGGTGCTGCCGGAGATGCGATAGAGATTGCCCCCCATGTCGGCTACATAGGCGTACTTCGCGAGCCCGGTCGTGCCATCCGGCACGACGAACACGTCAGCCACGACCGGCCGGTCGGTCGTGAATTCGCGCAGCAGCGTGCCGTCCGCTGCGTCCAGCAGATACACGGATCTGCCCTTCGGATTCGGAGTCGTGAGCGAATAACAGCTGTGCGGATCCGAATCCTCGCAGTTGTCATGGCCGCCGCCCATGATCAGCATCGGCTTGGATCCAGCGATGTCGGTATAACCACTGGTCTTGAGGATCTGCGGCGCGGACCAGGTCTGCCCCATCCCCTCGAATCCGGTCGAGCAGTCCGTGTCGTCGGTCGGATTCGGGCAGCCGCGCTTCCAGAGCAGCGCGGCGCTGCCCGGGCTCGTGGACATGGCCGTGACGTCGAAGGCGTACAGGAATCGGCCGCCACGGCGCATGGCCGGGAAGATCCACTTGCTCGTGGCGGTCTGATGCGCCGTAATCGGGCCGTCGAAACCATAGACCTTGGGTTCCCTCGCCGGGGGCGGAGCCGGTGATCCCGTGAAACTGATCGGGATCGTGTTGTCACGCAGGCGCTTGATCTTGCCGTAGAACTCCGGCGCGACGAAAGACCACATCTCGTCGCCGGCGGCGAAGCTGCCGATCGCGTTGGCGCGATTGCCGTTCACGGCGCGCAGCACGCCATCGTTGCCGCCGTAGAACACGACAACGTCCGGCGCAAGGGTCGGACCGTAATTGATTGCGACCGGCCGCGAATGCAGCACGTCGCCGTGCACGGACGGACGCATCTCAGCGGACACGCCATTGTTGTTCTCGTCGACGGCGCCGACGTCCAGGCCGCGCTGCCAGTTGATCAGCAGATCGCGCTCGGTGCTGTTGGCTGCGCCCAGCAACGCCTCCGTGATGCTGCCGTTCGCCGTCTCGAAATCGGTCAACGTCGTGCAGGAGGCGAATGCCGGATTGCAGGTCTTCATCGTGCGGTTGGCCGCGGCGCGCAGCCGGTAGGCGTGGCCGCCCTTCTCGACGATGCTGCCGTCCGGATAGTTGGACACGTCCGAATTCGGCACTGCGATGCATTCGCCCTGCGGATTGAACGCCCAGTAATTGTCGACGACGGACGGCGTCCAGAAGCTGCGGGCGCACTCGGTGAGGAACCCGGTTGCCGGATTGATCGCGCTGAAATCATCGGCGTCGAGCGTCCGCAGCTCATTGTTGACGATGCCGAGCTTGTATTGCTTCATGTTGCCGGGCCAGCGCGGCAGCGCAAGCGCGTCGGGCCGGAACATCCCGATATAGACCTGGTTCAGGAAGGTGCCCTGGGTCGTGATGCTGACCGGAAGGCTGACCGAAGCAAACACGCTGTTGACGGCCTGGATCTCTGAGAAAATGCGGCCGAGCGCGTCCGTGAGTTCGGCGCCGCCGTTACCGGAGGTCACGTCGAAATACCGGCCGTTGCTGACGCCCGCGATGCTGCGGAGCAACGCGCTCCAGCCCGGGCCCTGGCCCGTCGAAATCTTGTCGACGTCCACGGTGTACGTGATGATTCCCAGACTGCTGCGCCGCATGAACCGCGCCCACTCATCGGCCATGTTGACCTGCGAGCCGCTGGGAGAAATCGGGATCGTCTCGGTCGCGCCATTGATGTTTTCGGAGGCCGCCGCCGCGACCAGCATGTTGGTGCCGGTCTGGATGTCCGAATTGTTGTCCTGCGCCGCGCCATTGCTGATATAGATGATGAAATTGCGGCCGCAATCGCCCAGCGTCACCGGGCTGTTGTATGGCGATCCCGCGAAGGAATTGATCGCGTTACCGGGGAGCGCGTGCACGGCCCTGGTCGCTGCCGAATTGCTGGAGGTCGTGTTGCCGAGATAATCGGTCTTGACCTTGTGGTTGCCCGCGTAGGGTGGCTCGCCGTTGTAGTAGAGCCAGGCCTCGGCCATCGCAAGACCCGCCTTGCCGTTGTTGGACCGGTCGGTGACGACGTTGAAGCTGGACAGCATGTTCATGTACAGCGTCTTGTTGGCGTCCGTCATGTTGCGGATCGCGCCCCGGACATACCCGCCGCCGACGTTATTGTTCGGACTGCCGGTCTCATTGAACATCATCACGCCGACCCGCAGGACGGCCGTGCCGTCGTCATTGACCGGCAGGTTTGTCAGGGTCGTCAGCAGCGCGTCCAGCTCATTGATCCAGATCGCCTGCCCGTCCACGCTGCGGCCCCAGTTCGCCGTGTTGTCGAGCACCAGCAGGACGTTCGGTATGCCGGTCGCCGAGCCCGCGGGCTGGACGAACAGGTCGATGTCCTCCGCCAGCGCCGTGCCCTGACCGATCAGTAAGCTGCCCGCCAGCATCGCGCCGGCTACAAGCCTGCTCTTCATTGAAATACTCCTGCTGAATTCGTGGGTCACGGGCATACCAGATTCTTTTCCGCATCTGAGAGCAGCACGCGCACGCCGGAGCGCACGCGTACTTCCGCGCCGCCGACGTTCGAGGCACCGGCAACGCTGGCATCGAGGTCCCAGACCGTGTTCCAGGTGGACGCCACCGACATCGTCGCCGGCAGCGACAGGCTGCTGGGGTCGGCGCCGAACGCCTGCGCCGCGTAGACGCATTGCGGCACGGCGATCTGCACGACGTAGTCCGTGTCCGCGTCATTGTCGATGTCGACGTTGATCGCTTCCGCGGCGGGCGCAGCCGTGAATGGGGAGCTGATGATCTGCTCGATCGCGTGGTTGGCCGCCGCGATCGCTTCGCTGCGAAACTGCATATTGGTCATCGCCCGGAAGTTCGTCGTGCCGAGATTGAGGGCGGTAACCAGCATCAGCGTAATCAGCACCAGCATGATCATGCCGACGACGAGGGCCGCGCCGCGTTCGTGCGCAGAGTTGAGCGGCCTCACGGCGTCAGCCTCCGGCCGGAAATATTGGGCAGCCGCACCGTCGTCATGAAGACGTGGCGCTGGAACGCATCATTGAACGGGCCGAGCGTCGTCGTGCCGAGGTCATAGGTTTTCGTATCTGTATGTCCCTGCGACGCCTCGCGGCCCCGCGCGAGCACGTAGAACTTGACCGCGGTCAGGTTCATGAGCGCGTCGGCACTGCATGGCGCAGCGGTTGTACAGCTCAGAAAGGCGTCATCCGGCACGCCGTCGCCGCGGTTGATCGCGATAGTGCGGGTGTCCGGATCCGCCCATTGGATGGCTGTCGTGTAATCGACCGCGGCGCCAGTCTCGCTGACGTCATCCACGCCGAGTTCCACGCGAAATCCTTCGATGCCCTCGATCAAGGGCACGGCTGGCTGATGTTCCAGCACGCCGCCCGCCAGGTCGAACTGCGAACGCATCAGCGTCGGGATGCCGTCGCCGGCCGTGACGGCGAAATTGCGGACGTAATAGATGCTGGACATGAACCGGCGGGTTTCGGCGGGTGTCACGCAGTCGCGCTGCAGCAGCGCGAATCCGGCAGTATCGAGGATGCGGTCCTCGACATCCGTAGTGCACAGCGTGGACTGGAAATACAGACGCCCGGCTACGGCGGCATCACAATTCGGCGAGGGGCCGCCCGGTATGCAGGGCTCGAGGTGCCGAACGATCAATACGTCAGTGCCGGCCAGCCGGTTCGTGACGATGCCGGCACAGACCGTTGCGTCATCGTAAACCTGAATCGACATGCCGATCAGGTTGTCGATGTAGTCGTCCGTCCAGTTGGCCGGGTTGTAGGCGAGACAAGGGTCCGGGATGGCCGTGGGCACGTCGTCCGGCACGGCGGCCGTCGTCTGGTCGTCGAAATCGGGAACATACGTGCCCCAGTAGCCGGCATGGATGACGTCGTTCTCGAGCACCTGTACGGCCAGGCGGCCGTTCTCGATCATGCTGTTGGCGCGCGCGAATTCGCGGTTGCTGCGGCTCGT